>DATLHA010000106.1:0-15768 GCA_035540095.1 Acidimicrobiales bacterium
TCGCCTCCCGGATCGCCTCCACCAGCCCGTCGGTGGTGCGCTCGGTGAAGCCGGCGGCCAGGGTCTCGACCGACGTCTGGGCCGCCACCTCGCCGGCCTGGTGGCCCCCCACCCCGTCGGCCACCGCGTACAGGCCGTCGCCCACGAGGTAGCGGTCCTCGTTGATCTGGCGCACCCGGCCCACGTCGGTGGCGGCCGCCCCGTTCAGGATCGTCACGACAGCTCCATGACGGTCTTGCCGATCTGGAGGCGGTCACCCTTACGGATGGCGATGGGGGCGGTCACCTTCTTGCGGTTCACGTAGGTGCCGTTGGTAGAGCCGAGGTCCTCGACGTAGAACTGGCCGTCGCGGCGGAACAGGCGGGCGTGGAGCTGGGAGGCGTAGTTGTCGTCCTCGAGGGCGACCTGGCAGCCGCCGGCCCGGCCCACGGTGAGCTCCTCGCCCAGCTCGTAGGTCTGGCCCTTGGTCTCGGACGGCTCGATCACCCGGAGCCGCCCGCCGGCCTTGCCACCTCCACCCCGGTTTCGGGCCGGCGCCGCGGCCGGCGCCGCCGCCGGGGCGGCCACCGCCGGCGATGGGCTCTGCATCTCCGCCCACACCGCCCGGAGCACGCGCATGAAGAAGAGGTACAGGAGGGCCAGGAAGCACAGCTTGAGGATGGTGAGGAGGGTGTCGGGCACAGCGGCTAGGACGCTTCGAAGCGAAGTTTCGTGGCGCCCACCGTGATCTCGTCGCCGTTGTTGAGGAGGCGCTCCTTGACCTGGGCCCCGTTCACCCGGGTCCCGTTGGTCGATCCGAGGTCGAATACCACGAACCCTGTTCCCTGCCGGCGCACCTCGGCATGGCGGCGGCTCACGTTCGGGTCGGAGAGGGCGACGTCGCACTCGGGCATGCGGCCGATGACCAGCGGGGTCTCGCCGATCTCCACCCGCCGGCCGTCCTCCAGGAAGACCGATCCCACGGCGGCGCCACCCGGCGCCTCCTGGAAGCCGCTGGCCACCAGGAACTGGCCCTGGGTCAACGACGGATCGACGTGGAGCTCCACGTGCACGGGGCCCACGAAGGCGTAACCCTCCGATCGAGCGTGGTCGCGCACCGACTCCGCCAGCTCCCGGGTCAGGACTTCTGAGAAGGACTCGAACTGCTCGGAGTCGGCCGGCGACAGGGCGACGGAGAAGTGGTTCGGGGCCAGCGGGCCGTTCACACCCAGTGTGCGGTGCAGATCCATGTCCCGCGTCAGGCGCCGGCCGATCTCGACCGGCTTCAACCCGCTGCGGAAGGTCTTGGCGAACACACCCTCGACCAGCCGTTCCAGGCGTTGCTCGAAACCCTGCAGTCCCATGTCCAAGCGAGCTTACCCAGGGACCGCCAAACCACAGCCCGCGCTTCCGCTACCGTGATGCCCGTCGCTCGGGCGAGTGGCGGAATTGGCAGACGCGCAGGATTCAGGTTCCTGTGTCCGAAAGGACGTGGGGGTTCAAGTCCCCCCTCGCCCACCGAGGCAAAAGTGCTGGTCGGAGGCGGCGTGGCCGTCTTCGTTGACCGAGGAACGCCGGCGCAAGACCAGCCCGGCAGTTCTCGAGGACGCAGATTGGATACGCGACTGGACGCCCGCTCGGCCAGTTCGTCGTCTCGTTGCGGGCTGGCTCTGAGACGGCTTGGAGCCCCGCTCTATCAGAATTCGGCGAGGCCGCCAGCGGCGTTAGTTGGCGATGCACCCTGCGGCGCCGGCCCCAGGAACCGGGCCATCGCGCGTCGCACCACCGCCCCAGTGGATCGGTGGATGCCAGAGCACCGCCGCTCGCCGCCGCCTGCAACGTGCACGCACGCATCGTGGCTTCGGCTCGCCGCCGTCGCGGCCCTGCAGGGACGGTTGCACCCCGCCTGCAGTTGCGCAGGTGGCGGTCAGGTCTCGATGACGACCTTGCCCAGAGCGCGACCCTCACCGACGTGTGCCAGCGCCTGCGGGACGCCGTCCAGGCCGAAGCTGCGGTCGATGTGGATCCGGACATCCCCGGCGACGCACCGCTCGGCGAGGGGCTCGAAGTGCGCGGGGCCCTGCTTGACCACCAGCATCCCGATGCGGCGCCCGGTGAGCCGGCCAAGCAAGGCGCCGATCGTCACGATCCGCAGGAGGGTCGGCACCGGCCCACCCACGCAGCGGTACCGGCCGCCACGGGCCAGCGCCCGCCGAAAGGTGAACACCGACCGGTACGCGACGAGGTCGAGGATGTGGTCGAACGGTCCGAGCTGCGTGAAGTCCGTGTCGCGGTGGTCGACCACCTCGTCGGCGCCCAGCGACCGCATGAACTCGAGCTTGCCCGCGTTGTCGACACCGGTCACGTGTGCCCCCGCACGCTTGGCGAGCTGGACAGCGAACGACCCGCTGCCGCCGCCTGACCCGTTGATGAGCATGCGCTGGCCTTCCCCCACGCCGGCGGTCCCCTGCAGGGCGATCGCCGCTGCTTGGGGAAGCGTCGAGGCCTCGGCGAAGGTCAACGCCGCGGGCTTGTGGGCAAGCACCGACTCGGGCGCCACCGTGTACTCGGCGAAGCCGCCCATCAGGCCGAGGTTGTCGCCGTAGACCTCGTCGCCCACGCCGAACCGGGTGACGCCCGGGCCGACGGCGTGGACGCGCCCCGCGATGTCCGAGCCGAGGGTTCGGCGCCCCGGCCTGCGCACGCCGCCGATCCGCGCGTAGAGCGGGGTGCCCCGCAGGGACTCCCAGTCGGAGAGGTTGACCGAGGTGGCAACGACCTCGACGAGCACCTGCCCGGGGCTCGGGGTCGGCATCCGGACCTGCTCGATCCGAAGCACGTCGGGCGGACCGTACCGGTCGTAGACCACCGCCTTCATCCGGTCGCCTCGCTCCTCAGTGAACGGTCGCGCCCGATTCTCAAGCGGAGTCCAGGAGACGCTGGAGGCCGTCGAGGATGAGGTCGAGACCGAACTCGAACTCGTGGGTGTAGTCGGAGCCGGCCGCGAGGGCGGCGGCGGCGACCTCGTTCAGGCGCGGGTACAACGCGGCGGGTACCTGCGGAAGGACGACCTCGGCCATCTCGACCAGCTCCTCCGGTGTGCCGAACGGCAGGCTCGCCTCCTGGATCGCAAACCCGTAGATGTAGCTGTCCAGGAGCCAGTACGCGTGGGTGGCGTTCTCGATCGAGAAGCCCGCTTCGCGCAGGCGGCTCAGCACCGCCTCGTGGTGGCGCAGACCCGTCGGCCCGGGCGTTGTCCGCAGCTCCATGAGCCCGGTCGCCCAGGGGTGGCGCGCGAGTGCCTCGCGCACCGAGGCCGCCCGCTGGCGCATGGCCGTGCGCCAGCCGGCATCGCCGGCGGGCAGGTCGATCTCGCTGAACACGACATCGATCATCCCGTCCAGGAGGTCGTCCTTGTTGGCCACGTGGTTGTACAGGGACATCGCCTCGACCCCGAGCCGCTGACCGAGCCTGCGCATGCTGAGCGCCCCGAGGCCGGCTTCGTCGGCGAGGGCGACGGCAGCCCGCACCACGCGCTTCCGGTTCAGGGGGGTCCGCGCCATCGAGCTCGGTTCGGGTTGCGTCCCCACAGGCCTCCACTTGACCAGGGTATACCCCGTGTGCTTACGGCGTAAGTATACCGGCGCCGCGCTGCGGAACGCCAGCCATCGTGGTGGAACCGATCATCCCACCGAACCGAAGGAGCACGAGGTGAGAACCCAGAGTTGCTGCGAACTTCGCCTGCACCGGGATCTGCCGGTCCTCCAGCGCGGCGGGCTCTGCTCACCCGAAGGTGGGGTGACCGGGTTCGCCGGCCCCACGGTGTGGGGTGCCGGGGTGGCCCGTCATCGTGAGGTCATGTTGATCGGAAGGCTCGTCACGGCGGGCAAGCCGCGTCGCCCGGGTAGCCGGTGGCCTGTACTTGCTCATCGTGGGCCTGACCGGCTCGCCCCCACGGCGGTCAGCGCATGATGCGGGCGATCGTCCAGCGCGCCTACGGAGGCACTGACGTCCTGCGGCTGCAGGACATCGCCGCGCCCGCCCCCGGCCCCCATGACGTGCTCGTCGGTGTCCATGCCGCCTCGGTCAACCACGGCGACTGGTTCGCCACCTGCGGCCGGCCCTACGTCATGCGGGCAGCGTCCGGGATGCGGGGGCCACGGGTCGCCGTGCGCGGGCGTGACCTTGCCGGGCGGGTCGAGGCGGTCGGCGCGGCCGTGACCCGGTTCCGGCCTGGGGATGGCGTCTACGCCGAGACCACGACCGGCAGCTTCGCCGGGCTCGCCTGCGTCCCCGAACACCTGCTGGCGCCCAAGCCGGCCAACCTGACCTTCGAGCAGGCTGCCGCGGTGGCGGTCGCGGCCGTCACCGCGTTGCACGGCCTGCGCGACGTCGGCGAGGTGCAACCGGGCCAGGCGGTGCTGATCAACGGCGCATCCGGTGGCGTCGGCACGTTCCCGTGCAGATCGCCAAGGCCCTCGGCGCCGACGTCACCGGCGTGTGCAGCACCCGCAACGTCGAGCTGGTCCGCTCGCTCGGCGCCGGCCACGTCATCGACTACACGCGGGAGGACATCACCCGCAGCGGGCAACGCTACGACGTGATCTTCGACCTCGCCGGTCAGCACCCGCTGGCGGCCTGCCGAGGCGCGCTGACCCGCACCGGCACCCTGATCCTGGCAAGCGGCCACGGCGGCCCGGTGTGCGGGCCGCTGGGACGCTACGTCCGGGCACTGGCCTGGTCGCCGTTCGTCACCCAGCGGCTGCGGGTGCACGCCGCGAAGCCGTCTCACGCCGACCTCGACGCGGTCACCGCGCTCATCGAGGCCGGAGCGGTCACGCCCGTGATCGAAGCGACCTACGAGCTGGCCGACGATTCGACCGCTGAGGCCGTCCGCCGCCTCACCGAGCAGCACGCCCGGGCCAAGATCGTCATCGCTGTCCGCGGCAGGCATGCCGCATCGCAACCATCAACGAAGGAGACCATCCATGCATGACCTTTGTACACGGAAGCCAACCCCGCCGGCGGGCAGGCCGGCAGCATCCGCGGAGTCGCCGGCTGCTGCGTCCCGAGGGGGCGGCGATCTTCGCCGGGGCCGGCTTTCGGGTCCGCGTCAGGGATGGTTCTCCCAGTAGAACATCTCGAACTGGATGCGGTCGGGATCCTTGAAGGTAAGCACGTACGTCGGCCCGCCTCCGTAGTCCTTCTCGACCACCGGGGTGTGCACGACCCCCGTCCGCTCGAAGTGGGCCTGCCACCGATCGAGCCGCCGCGGCTGTCGACCTTGATGCCCATGTGGTCAAACCCCGTCCGGGCGGGGTGGAACTCCTCGCCTCCGTTCGCGCGGTGCTCCTGGAACTCGATGGCGATGTGGGGAGTGAGGGCGAGGAGCACCGCCCGCCACGTGTCCTCCTCGATGGTTGCGACCTGTTCCAGGGCGAACACCTCCTTCCACCACTGAGCGGTCTTGTCGGCATCCCGTACCGAAAATGAGACGTGGGAAATCGTGGAGAACGTCGGCATCGCACCCTCCCTTGGATACTCCGAACCAGAGTACGTCTCACGATACTCCGATTCAGAGTAAAGTCAAGACCGATGCCTACGCTCACCACCACCTCGTACGCCATCCTGTCCCTCCTGGCGGTTCGGCCGTGGACGACCTACGAGCTGTCCCAGCAGATGGAGCGCAGCGTGGGTGCCATGTGGCCTCGGGCGGCGAGCGTGGTGTACGAGGAGCCCAAACGCCTGGTGCAGCAGCGTCTGGCGGCAGCCGAGACCAAGTACACGGGCCGACGCGCCAGCACGGTGTACTCCATCACCGCCAAGGGCCGGAGGGCGCTGGCCGCCTGGCTGGCGACGCCTGGGGACTCGCCGAGCATCGAGCACGAGGCCCTCCTGAAGGTGGCCTTCGCCGACCAGGGCTCCCTCGAGGGCCTCCGGGCCAACCTGACGGCAATCCGCGAGTACGCCGAGGGCGAGCTCGCCTACGGCGAGCGGCGCCGCCGGGAGTATGCCGACACGGGCGGGCCCTTCCCTGAACGCCTCCCCGTGATCGCCCTGGCGATGCGCTACTTCGAGGAGCGCAACCTCGCGCTGCTGCGATGGGTGGAGTGGGCCGAGGAGGCGACGGCCGGTTGGACGGGTGTGGCGGTCGGCTCCGGCGCCGCCGTCCCACCTGGCGCCTTCGCGCCCTCGACAGGTACGGGTGACCCCGTCCGCGGCGCGTAGCAGAGGCCCGGGCCCGTGCCTACCCGGGCCTGCTGGAAACCGCTCGGGGAGGTCGAGCAGCGGGACGAGCCGCCGGATGTCGAGCTGCCGATGTGCGGGCGGACTCGAGGCCGCAGAACGACACCTGGATCGCCGCCCGCTGCCTTCGCCCGGCCGAGGTGAACCGAGTTGGGCCGGAGCAGCGGTGGCGGCGACCCGAAGCTGCTCGACAAGAGGACGCCGTCCGGGCCGACGAGCGCCAAGCCGCCGCCTGCGGCATGCGGGCCGTCCCCTTCTTTAGTGATCGACGGCGGGTACGGGCTCTCGGGAGCGCAGCCGGCGGAGGTATTCGCCCGGGTGATCAGGTGGTCGACCACGCGCCGGCCGCCGACGCGCTCGACTCCTCGCGGGCTGCCGATGGGCGATTTCCGTTGTCGACGGTCATGATCGCTAGTAAGTTGGCTTTGAACTAGCGGCGGCCGATCGGGATCGCGGTTGCGCACTTCAATGAGGAGAGCGTCTTTGCGGGCGTGGTGCGGGTGACGATCTCGAAGGACTCGATGGGTGCCGCCCCGGCCGGGACCTTCCGCTCCCGTTCGGGAATCGTCGTGAGCCGGTACCAGGGGACGGTCGTCGTCAGCATCCACGGCGACATCGACGGCCCCCGGGCCGCCGATGTCGACTACATGCTCGCCGACCTCATCGACGGCCAGGGGAACCGGTCTGTCATCGTCGACCTCCGCGACGCCACGGCCATGGATCCGCAGTGGCTGTCGTTGTTCATCGACGCCGTCGCCCGGGCCGAACGGCGAGGGGCCACCCTGAAGCTGAAGGATGCGCCCGCTCCCCTGGAGGCCGCGCTGAAGCGCCAGGGGCTCGAGAACTCCATCGACTAGAGCGGCGTCACTCGATATCGAACAGCTGGACCCGCAGCGCCGGCCAGCTCCCGTCCACCGGGTCGGCCGCCTCCACCTGGACCTCGTCGCCGGCGCGCAGGCCGGTGAGGCTCACCCCCCGGTCCCACCGGGTCGCGGCGCCGACCACCACCCGGCGCTCGTGAGGATCCGCCTTCAGCACCGGCGTCCAGACGATCTGCACGTTGACCACCAGGGCGCCGGCGCCGGCGTCCACCGATGCCACCGAGCCCTGGAACTTCGTCGCCGGCTCCGAGGTGGGGGGCGGCGCCGGCGGCAACCCGCCCACCGCCACCTCCACCGGCCTGGCCTGCCCGCAGGCCACGACGAACGCCGACAGCAACGCCCCGGCGACGACGAGACGCGCCGACGCGCAGCGGCATCTGGTGCGACCGACGTCCGACATACCGGCTCCTGGCGTGGTGACTCTCTTGGGAAACGTCCTTTACCCGCCGGGTGTTCCGACTACGCACGCGCCTGAGAGGTTTCTTCCGCCCTGAGGGCCTGGCGGACCTTCATCTGGCCCCGCAGGTGCATGGCGCCGCCGGCGTACACCCGCCCGGCCAGGCGCATGGCGGCCACGATCGACAGCACGACGATCGCCACGCTCACCACCACCTCCCACGGCTCGATCTCGCCGGCCGCCACCCGGATGGGCAGCACCATGGGCGCCGAGAAGGGGACGAAGGTGGCGACCTGGCCCACGGGCCCGCCAGGGTCGCCTCCGGTGGTGATGGCGGCGAAGAAGGAGCCAACGGTCAGGAAGGTCAGCGGCGTGGTCGTGCTCTGCAGCTCCTCCGCCCTGCTGGCGATGGCGCCGGCCACGGCGAACAGGCAGCTGTAGAAGGCGAAGCCGAGCACGAACCAGGCCACGACCTGGGCGGCCACAGGCACCGTCTCGGCGGGGAGGTCGACGCTGCCCGTGGCCGCGGCGGCCAGCAGGCCGATCACCACCAGGCCGACGAGCTGGGCCAGCCCCACCGCGCCGATGCCGATGACCTTTCCGGCCAGCAGCTGATTCGGCGGCGCCTTGGCCAGGAGCACCTCCACCACCCGCGACGCCTTCTCCTCCACCACCCCGCTCGCCACCCAGTACCCGAACCCGAGGAGCTGGCCGTACAGGAGGAGGGTCCCGAAGAAGACGAGCCCCTCCTTGGTGGTCTCCTCCTCGGACTCGGGGTCCAGGGGCCGCACGGCCAGGGGCTCGGGCGCGAGGATCCGTGCCGCGGCGTCGCCCCGCACGCCGGCGCCGGCCAGGGCGGCCTCGCCGGCCACCTGCCGGTTGGCCTCCCGCACGATGAAGCCCAGGCGGTCGCTCAGCTCCCGTTCGACGACGACGCCCCCGTCGCCGACGGCGGCGTCGAGGTCGCCCGACGCCACCAGGCGCCGGCCCTCCTCCTCGCTCGCCACCCGGCGCACGTCCACGGCGACGTCGTCGTCGAACGCCGCCACTTGGGGCAGGCGTTCGGCCAGCGCGTCGGACCCAGCACCGAACACCCCGACGTCGTAGGTCGTCGGCCCGCCGTCGCCGATGACACCGGGGAGGATGGCGACGGCCAGGATGAACGCCAGGCTCACGCCGGCGGAGATCCGGAAGGCCTTGGACCTGATCCGCTCGCCGATCTCCCGGCCGGCGACGAGGCGGATGAGGTCCGAGCGGCTCACCGGTGCACCATCTTCCGTCGGCGCCGGCCTCCCGGGCCGGTCACGACGCCACCACCTCCCGGAACAGCTCGGTGAGCGATGGTGCCTCCCGGCGGAACGAGCGGACCCGTCCGGCCCGGCGGGCGGCGTCCAGGACGGCCTGGTCGTCGCCGCCGGGCGACAGTTCGAGCACCACCTCGTCCCCGAACCGGGCCACCACCGTGGCGTCGGGCAGCTCGTCGGCCCAGGCCGTCCCGCCGTCCTCGAGCGCCACCTTCAGCTGATCGGCCCCCCTGCTGCGCCGGACCTCACCTACCGGGCCCGACGCCACCACCCGTCCCTGGTCGATGATCGTGACCTCGTCGCTCAGCCGCTCGACCAGCTCCAGCTGGTGGCTGGAGAACACGACCGCCGTCCCGCCGTCGACCTGGGCCTGGAGCACGCCGGCCAGGTTGTCGACGCCGACGGGGTCGAGGCCGCTGAAGGGCTCGTCGAGGACCAGCAGCTCGGGCGAGGTGACCAGGGCGGCGGCCAGCTGGCACCGCTGCTGGTTGCCCAGGGACAGGCGCTCCACCGGCTCGCCGCTGCGCTCGGCGATGCCCATCGACTCCAGGACCGCCATCGCCGCCGACCTGGCCTCGCCGGCCCCCATTCCCGACAGCCGGGCGAAGTAGACGATCTGGTGCAGCGCCGTCATCCTCGGGTACAGGCCCCGCTCCTCGGGCATGTAGCCGAAGCGCCGCCGATCCGCGGCCATGACCGGGCGGCCCTTCCACCGGACCTCGCCGGCGTCGGCCCGGGCCAGGCCCAGGGTGACGCGCATGGCGGTCGTCTTGCCGGCGCCGTTGCGGCCCACGAAGCCGTGGATGCGGCCGGCGCCGACCGTCATCGACAGGCCGTCGAGGGCGACCACGTCGCCGTAGCGCTTCGAGAGGGTGACGAGCTCCAGCATGAGCTCGCCCTGCTTAACAGGCCTGGTAGAGCGAGGGGTAGGGGCTCATGGTGAGCCCGCTGCCCGGGTGCATCTCGAAGTGGAGGTGGGGCGAGGTCATGACCGCGTCACCGGTGTTGCCGACGTAGCCGATGACCTCGCCGGCGCGCACGTAGCCGTTCTCCCCGTAGCGGTCGAGGTGGGCCCCGTAGTAACGGATGCCGTCGTCGCCGTAGAGCTGGAACGCCTTGCCGCCACTGGGGTTGGGATCCCAGGCCACCAGGCCCGACACGGGGGCCAGGATCGGCGTGCCCTTGGGCGCGAACAGGTCGACGCCGGCGTGGGCGGTGCTGTCGGGCCGCACGTACCCGAAGTCGTTGACGAAGGTGGCGCCCGGGACAGGGCACTGGATGCTCATCGTCACCGCCTTGGCCACCGGCAGCGGACCGGAAAGGGCCACGGTCTGGCCCTCGTAGATGGCGTTGGGGTTGCCGATCCCGTTCAGCGCCGCCAAATAGCTCGTGGACAAGCCGTTGCGGGCGGCAATGGCGCTGAGGGTGTCGCCGCTGCGCACGGTGTACTTCGCCGGCTCGCTGCTGCTGAGGATCTGGCCGGGATAGATGTGGTTCGGGTTGGCGATCCCGTTCAGCGACGCCAGCCGGGACGTGCTGACGCCGGCCCGAGCGGCGATCCCGCTGAGGGTGTCCCCCGGGGCGACGACGTAGATGTCAGCGGCGACGGCCGCCGGCCACCAGATGGCGAGGGCCGCGGTGGCGGCAAGGCCGGCGACAGCGGCAAGGGCCCGGACCTGCATGTGCTGATCGTTCCTGTTCTCCCCCTTCGCCGCTTCTCACTTTAGCCACATCAGCAACAGCAGTAACATCAGCGGGCCAGCGTCCTGACGGCCGCCTCCACCGGGCCCCGACGGTGGACGGCCAGCCAGGCGCTGGCCGCGACGGCGAATCCGGCGAACATGGCGGTCGCCACGGACATCTGAATGGCCAGCGCCGGCTGGGCGGCGTCCAGCCAACCGAACACCAGCGCCTCCCCGAGGAGCAGGTGGGCCAGGTAGGCGGTGAGCGCCATCTGCCCGAGGGGGACGACGGCTCGGAGCCGGTCGCCCAGCAGCAGGCAGGCGGCGAGGACGGCGACGGCGGTGGCGGTGGCCAGCACGTACCAGGCCGTCCGGTTGCTGTGGGCCGCGGCCTGGGCGGCGGGCAGGAGGGGCTGGGTGGCGGCGACAACGACCGAGCCGGCGAGGAGCGCCCACTGCGTGCTCGTCGACCGCAGGGGGAGGCGCACCACCCACGCCCCGGCCAGGACGAAGCCCGCCCACCCGACGATCGGGTAGCCGCCGGTCCAGAGGATCCCGCCGAGCAGGGCGGGCAGGTCGAGGATCTCCGCGTAGGTCGACGGCTGCCTGCCGGCCCGCAGGCCGAGGTCGCCGAACGTGGCCACCACGACCGAGGGGATCAGGAAGGCGAGGCCGGCCGCCGGCAGCAGCCAACGGGTCGGCACCCGTCGCACCAGCGGGAACAGGGCCAGCAGGATGCCGTAGTGGGGGAGGATCAGGTAGACCCGCTCCACCCACGGCCACACCGCCAGCCCCAGGCCGGAGAGCACCAGTCCCCGGCGGACGAAGGCGCCGTCCGGCGTGCCCCGTGCGGCCAGGATGCCGGCGCCCACGCCCAGCAGCAGGCAGAACAGGGGCGCGGCCCGGCCGTCGGCTGCGTTGTCGAGGGCCCGCAGCCACCCGGGATCGTCCGACCGGGGGCCGGAAACGGCGAAGTGGGCCAACAGCATGCCGCCGAAGGCCAGGGCCCGGGCCGCGTCGATGCCGACCAGGCGGGTCGACGTGCGCGCCGGCGCGGTAAGGACGTCCACATCAGGTGCAAACGCCGCCGACCTGGGATGGGGCTGTGAAAGCCCTGGGTGTTTACGCGCCCCGGCGGGCTGGCATGGGCCCGAGCGGCCCCCTGAGCGGGGTGCCGGGCTCGATCTGGGGCACCAGGTCGAGCATCTTCTCGTCGAAGGGCAGCAGGCGCCCCGACGGCATGGAGATGGCGTGCTTGGGCGCCAGCTGGGTGACGAAGTCGATGTCGTGGCTGACCAGGATGATCGTCCCCTTGAAGTGCTGGAGAGCGGCCAGCACCGCCTCCCGGGAGGACGGGTCGAGGTTGTTGGTGGGCTCGTCGAGCAGGAGGACGTTGGCCTTGCCGCCGACCAGCCGGGCCAGGGCCAGCTTGGTCTTCTCGCCGCCGGAGAGGGTGGCGGCCTCCTGGTCCGCCACGTCGCCGACCAGGCCGAAGTGGGCGAGGATCGACCGCAGCTCGGAGGCGCTCTGCCCGGGCGACGAGGCCTCCTGCATGATGTCCAGCACGCTGAAGCCGGGCCGGATGTCCTCGTGCTCCTGGGCGTAGAAGCCGAGGGTGACGTTGGTGCCCAGGCGGACGGCGCCGGCGTCGGGGGTGTAGATCCCGGCCAGGCAGCGCAGCAGGGTGGTCTTGCCGGCGCCGTTCACGCCGATGACGAGGAAGACCTCGCCCCGGCTGACGGTGAAGTCGACCTCGTTGACCACGATGTCGCTGCCGAACGCCTTGACCAGTCCCTCCGCCCGCATGACGACGTCGCCGGCCCGCACCGGGTCGGGGAAGCGGACCCTGAGCTGGCGCCGGCGGACGGGCGGCAGCTTGGTGGCCTGCTTCTCCTCGATGCGGCTGATGCGCTGCTCGAGGTTGCGCCGCTTGCGGGCTGCGGTGGCGTTGCCCTGGCGGAACTTGTCGGCGGTGGCCTTGAGCCGGTCGATCTCCCGCTGGGCGTTGACGGCCTCCCGGGCCACCGACGCCTCCCGCTCGGCCCGTTTCTTCAGGAACTCGGTGTAGGTACCCCGGTACTGCTCCATCCGGCCCTGCTCCAGGGACAGCACCCGGTCGATCGACTCACTCATCAGCTCGATGTCGTGGCTCACCACGAGCACCGCGCTCGGCGAGGTGCGCAGGAAGTCCATGACCCACAGCTTGGCCTTGGCGTCGAGGTGGTTGGTGGGCTCGTCGAGGATGAGCAGGTCGCCGCCGGCCAGGAGCAGGCGGGCCAGCTCCAGGCGCCGGCGCTGGCCGCCCGACAGCGAGCCGACCTCGAGCAGCAGGTCCTCCTCGTCGAGGTCGAGGCCCCGGGCGATGGTCTCGGCCGTCCGCTCGAGGTCGTAGCCGCCGGCCAGCCGGAAGCGCTCCTCCAGCTCGGTGTAGTCGTGGACGGCGTCATTCAGGGCGTCGGCGTCGCCCGACAGGCTGGCCTTCTCGATCTGGTCGTGGGCGACCAGGACCCGCTCGTGGAGGGCGTGCAGCCGGCTGCCGGCCAGCAGGTGGTCGAAGGCCAGCAGGTTGGCCACCTCGGGCTCGGCCGCGCTCTCCTGGGCCAGCCAGCCGTGCTTCGGTGGCAGCCGGACCTCGCCGGCGGTCGGGGCGTGCTGGCCGACGAGGGTCCTCAGGAGCGTGGTCTTGCCCGCCCCGTTCGGCCCGACCAGCGCGACCTTCTCACCGTCGCCGATGCGGAAAGTGGCGTCGTCGAGAAGGACACGTGCGCCTATCTCGATGCGGAGGGAGGAGACCTGGAGCGTCATGAGGGGGCTGGCCTGCCGTCGAACCAGTCCGGACGTACCTGGGCCAGCCCCCATTCTACGACAGGTTCAGGCGGCGACGTCCCGGGTGCAGAACGCGCAGACGGTCGCGCCGGCCGGGATCGAGCTCAGGCAGTGCCGGCAGTCCTTGGTGGTGGACTCCACGTCGGGCTCGGTCTTGCGCCGGGCCATGAGGGCGTTCACCGGTTTGACGACGAGGAAGAACACCGCGGCGGCGATGACGAGGAACGAGATGACGGCGTTGATCACCATGCCGTACTGGAAGACGCCGCCGCCGATGGTGAAGTGCAGGTCGCCGAAGTTGGTCTCGCCGGGGATGGCGAGCAGGGGCGTGAAGATGCCCTCCACCAGGGCGGTGACCACGGCGGCGAAGGCGGCCCCGATGACCACGCCCACGGCCAGGTCGACCACGTTGCCCCGAAGGATGAAGGCTTTGAAGTCCTTGAGCATGAGACCTCCGTAGCATCTGTCCCATGCGAGTTCGCGTGGGATCGCTGGAAGCCTTGCAGAGAGAGGGCCGGCTGCTCACGAAGGCCGGCGGCCACGGCGTGTGCGTGTTCTGGCACGAGGGCCGGGCCTACGCCCTGGACGACCGGTGCCCCCACATGGGCTTCCCCCTGCACCGGGGGACGGTCGAGGCCGGGCTGGTCACCTGCCACTGGCACCACGCCCGCTTCGACCTGGTCTCGGGGGCCACGCTCGACCCGTTCGCCGACGACGGGCGGGCC
Source organism: Acidimicrobiales bacterium (assembly GCA_035540095.1). GTDB lineage: Bacteria > Actinomycetota > Acidimicrobiia > Acidimicrobiales > AC-14 > CADCTB01. Next base: position 14,041 of record DATLHA010000106.1, read on the forward strand.
TTCCCGGTGGAGGTGGAGGGCGACGACGTCTACCTGGTCGTCACCCCGCCCGAGCACCAGGTCGACCACCTCCGGCGGCGGCTGGCGGAGGGGCTGGAGGAGGGACTGACGCTGGTCACGGCCAAGGCCGTCCTCGGCCTGCTGGAGGCCGGGGTGGCGCCGGCGGAGATCGTGCGGGTGGGCGTGGACTTCGGTACGGCCAACCGGGCCCAGGGCTGGGGCTCGGGCCTCACCGTCCTGGTCGCCATGGCCAACCTGCTGCCCTGGCTCGACGCCGACGACCACGCCCTGGCCCTCGTGCACGGGCTGGCCTTCGTCGCCCGCGACACCGCCAACCGCCCACCCCGCTTCCCGCTCACCCCCCTGGGCGACGGCTCGCCGGCACCCGTGCCCGTCGAGCGGCTGACCGACTGGTACCGGCGCTTCATCGAGACCCGCTCGGGCGACGCCGCCGAGCGGACCCTGGCCACCGCCCTGGCCGCGGGGGCGGGCGCGCCGGCGGTGTCGGGGATGATGACCGCCGCGGTCACCGACCATGTCTTCATCGACGTCGGCCACACCCTCGACTTCACCAACAAGGCGTTCGAGGCCCTCGAGCACCTGGGCTGGTCGTCGGCCGGCGCCGTCCTGCCCACGCTCACCGGCCAGACGGCGGCCGCCTCACGGTCGGAGGAGGGCAGCCGCTGGCGCCACCCCCATGACCTGGCCGCCCTGGTGAAGGAGCCGCTGCCCCCGTTGCGGACGGGAGGCTCGTTCGACGACGTCAGCGGGCTGGCCTGGCGGATGCTCGAGGACGACCCGTACGAGGTGGTGGGCGCCATCCGCCGGGCCATCGAGTCGGGCGCCACCCACGAGCAGCTGGGCCGGGCGCTGGCCTTCGCCGCCGCCCTGCGCATCACCCGCTTCCACACCCAGAACGACTTCGGTGACTGGGACGCCGTCCACCACGGGTTCACCTACGCCAACGCCCTCCACCAGTGCCTCATCCGGCACCCGTCCGACGAGCTGGTGCGGGGCGTGGTCCACGGGGCGCTGCGGGTCTACCTCGACCGCTTCCTGAACGTCCCCGCCGCCCGGCTGCCGGCGGCCGAGGGGGCCGACGTCGCCGACCTCCAGGGCTGCTGGGACGCCCAGGGCGGGGTCGATCGTGCCGGGTCGATCGCCTACGGGTGGATCCGCTCGGGCGGCGACCCGCGGGTGCTCATCGCCGCCCTCGGTCACGCCCTCCTGTCGGAGGACGCCGGCTTCCACTGGTTCCAGATCGTCGAGGCCGCGGTCCGGCAGTACGCGGCCTGGCCCGAGGGGTCCGAGGAGGGCGCTCTCATCCTGGCCGGCGCCGCCCGCTTCCTCGCCGCCCACACGCCCACCCGCCGCGAGCTGCCCCACGTCGTCCGCACCGCGGCCCGCCTCCGCCGGGGCGACGATCTCTTCGAAGAATCGTGAACTGGTGACAGATCTGGGGGTCCTGGCCCCCGAATCTGTCACCAGTTGGCGGGGGAGGGTCAGCCGGCCTCGCCGTCGGGGCCCTCGCTGATGCGCCGGCGCCACGCCTCCTCGGCCCGCGAGACCACCTCCCGCAGCGGGAGGCCGGTACGGCGGGCGGCGCGTGCGGCGTCGTCGTGCTCGACCTTGACCCGCCCGGCGCCGACCTTCACCCGCACGGGGACGCCCGCCACCTCCACCTGGTCCTCGACCCGGGCCGCCGGCCAGCGCTGGATCGTCTCGCCC
>DATLHA010000107.1:0-11238 GCA_035540095.1 Acidimicrobiales bacterium
CTCGTCGACGATGCGGCTGAGGGAGATCTCGTAGAGGTCCACCTCGTCGCGCAGGATGAGGTGGAGCAGGAGGTCGAAGGGCCCCTCGAAGACGTCGGTCTGCACCGCGTACGACACGCCGGCGAGAATACCGGCCGGGCCCCGCCGGACCCCGCATACCATCGCCCCATGGCCAGAGTCCTGTCCGGCATCCAGCCCACCGGCGACATCCACCTCGGCAACTACCTGGGCGCCGTCCGGAACTGGGTCGACGACCAGCACACCCAGGACTCGTTCTTCTGCGTGGTCGACCTCCACGCCCTCACCCTGCCCCGCGACCCGGCCGAGCTGCGGGCCAAGACCCTCGAGCTGACCCTCCTGCTCGTGGCCTCCGGCCTCGACCCGGAGGTGTGCACGCTGTTCGTGCAGAGCCACGTCCACCAGCACCCCGAGCTGTCGTGGATCCTCGAGTGCGTGGCCAGCATGGGCGAGCTGCGGCGCATGGTGCAGTTCAAGGACAAGGCCAAGGACGGCGAGGAGTCGGCCCGGGTGGGCCTGTTCACCTATCCGGTGCTCCAGGCCGCGGACATCCTGCTCTACGACGCCGACCGCGTTCCGGTGGGCGAGGACCAGCGCCAGCACCTCGAGCTGTGCCGGGACATCGCCCTCCGGTTCAACCACCGCTACGGGGACACGTTCGTCATCCCCGAGGCCGTCCTGCCCAAGGTCGGGGCCCGGATCATGGACCTGCAGAAGCCGACGGCCAAGATGTCGAAGTCGGCCGACTCCCCGCAGGGCACCGTGCTGGTGCTCGACGACCCGCAGGCCATCGCCCGCAAGTTCAAGCGGGCGGTGACCGACACCGGCTCCGAGGTGGTGTTCGACCCGGAGAAGAAGCCCGGCGTGGCCAACCTGCTGGCCATCCTGGCCGCCGCCACCGGCCGGCGGCCCGAGGAAGTGGCCGTGGGCTACTCCCAGTACGGGCCGCTGAAGGCCGACACCGCCGATGCGGTGATCGAGCTGGTCCGGCCGGTGCGCGACCGGTACTTCGAACTGGCCTCCGATCCCCAGGCCGTGCGGGTCACCCTGGGGCGGGGCGCCGAAAAGGCGGAGGCGGTGGCCGGCGCCACCTTGGCCCGGGCACGCGACGCCGTGGGGTTGCTACCCCGGGGTTGACGGGCACACATACGCTGTGCCCGTGACTACGCCCTACAGGCTGCGAACATCTACCCCGGCGACCGCTGTCGCCCTGGCCCTCATGATCCTGACCGCGGTGGCCTGCGGCGGCGACAAGAAGGCACCCACCATCGCCGCCCCCGAGGGCTTCCAGGTGGCGAGCAACGACAAGGAGGGCTTCGCCCTGGCCGTGCCCTCCGACTGGACCGTCATCCCCCTTGCCGTCAACCCGGCCGACTTCGACGCCGACGCCAACCGCCTCCGCCGGGAGAACCCGAAGCTGGCCTCGATCCTGAACCAGGCCCGGAAGCTCGGCCAGTCCGAGGGCAAGTTCATGGCCGTGGCGCCCGACGGGGTGGCGAACGTCAACCTCACCGCCGACGAGCCCGACCAGAAGACCCTCGCCGAGGTGGTCGCCGCCTCCAGGGCCGCCCTCACCGACTTCGGCGGCACCAACTTCGCCGAGGAGCCGGCGACGCTGGCCGGCCAGCCGGCGACCAAGCTGGCCTTCCGCCTCCCGGTCCAGACCGACGATGGCGTCATCCCCACCGACGAGATCCAGTACTACATGCTCAAGGGCAAGAAGGCCTACATCCTGACGGTGGCGGCGGCGCCGGCCGACGTCGCCTCCACGATCGCCGGCAGCTTGGCCCTCAGGTAGCCGTATCGTCGTCGGCGATCTCCGCCGACTCGCCCTGGGCGCCCATGAGGGCCAGATCCATGCCGGCGCCCGGCACCACGATGGCGCCCGCCTTGTAACGCCGGCGCTGGCGCACCTCGAGCCGGCGGGCCAGCATGCTGAGGGCGAAGTTGACGACGATGTAGAGCACGGCGACCACGAACAGCGACTGCAGCGGGTTCTGGAAGAACTCGCCGTTGATCCGGGCCCGCCGCAGGGCCTCCTCGAAGGCGACGGCTGCGCCCAGCGACGAATCCTTGAGCAGGGTCACGAGCTGGCTCACGATGGCGGGGATCATCCGCCGGGCGGCCTGGGGGATGATCACGAGGAACATGGCCTGCCAGTAGCCCATGCCGAGTGAATAGGCAGCTTCGGTCTGGCCCCTGTCCAGCGACAGGATTCCGGCCCGAAAGATCTCGCCCAGGACGCACCCGTTGTAGACGATCAGCCCGATGGCGACGTACCAGAACACCGACAGGCGCACCCCGTAGGCGGGCAGGCCCAGGGCGCAGAAGAAGATCAGCAGGACGAGGGGCAGGCCCCGGAAGAACTCGACGAACAGCGTCGTGGCCCAGCGGAGGGCGCCGGTGCGGGCCAGGCGGGCCAGGGCGAGGAACGTGGCGAGCGCCATGGCGCCCACCATGGAGACGAGGGAGACCTCGACCGTGGTCCTGATGCCTTCCAGGAAGAACCTCTGGACCGGCCACTGGGTGAAGGGCTCCCATTTGGCCTCGTCGAGCTGGCCCTTGTCGGCCAGGCGCATCAAGGCGACGACGACCAGGCCGAGGATGACCACGGCGCTGATGACGGTGAGGATGCGGGTCTGGCGCCGGCCCCGCGGCCCCAGGGCATCGCCCAGGAAAGGGGCGGTCACCGCTTGATCGCCACCTTCTGCTCCAGCCAGTTGGTGGCGAAGCCCGAGGGGATGGTCAGCATGAGATAGGCGGCGGCGGCGCCGAGGAAGGCGGGGATGAACTGGGCCGTCTCGGTGCCGAGGAAGGCGGCGGCACTGGTGAGCTCGTTGACGTTGATGGCGACGGCCACGCCGGAGTTCTTGAGCAGGGCGATGAAGATGCCACCGAGGGGGCCGACCACCGTCCGCAGGGCCTGGGGCATCACGACGAGGCGCAGGACCTGCGGGAAGGTGAGCCCTAGAGCGCGGGCCGCCTCCACCTGGCCTTTGGAGACCGAGTTGATGCCCGAACGGACCGTCTCGCCCACGAACGTCGCCGTGTAGGCAGCCAGGACGATCACCGCGGAGAGGAAGTACGACCACGTGAAGCCGATGCTCGGGAAAGCGAACACCACGATGAACATCAGCACGAGCAGGGGCGTGTTGCGGACCAGCTCCACGAACGTGGCGCTGGCCCACCGCAGCGGGGGGACGGGGCTGACCCGCAGGCCGGCGAGGACGACGCCGAGGGCGAAGGCCAGGATGAAGGAGAGGACGCTCAGCTCCACGGTCCGGCGCATGCCCTCGGCGAAGACGTCGAGGTTCTCGGTGATGACGTCCACGGGGTCAGCCGATCCTCGTCACTGACCCCGTGGACCCGTCGTCGCCGGGCGCTACGGCCGGGCCGTCGTGGTGGTGGTGGTGGGGGCGGGGGCGGAGCCCGAGACGTAGCGGTCCACCCTCGGCGGAGCCGGCGTGGGGATGCCGAGCGTGCCCAGGGTGGCCTGGAACAGCTTGGCCCACTCGCCGTTGGCGTAGATGGCCTCGAGCCGGTCGTTGATGAAGGTGCGGAAGGCGTCGTCGCCCTTCCTCACGCCGATGCCGTAGGGCTCCTCGGTGAACTTGTTGCCGACGATCTTGAACTCGGTGGGGCTGGCGGCGACGAAGCCGAGCAGGATCGAGTTGTCGGTGGTCACCGAGGTCACCCGGTTGTCACGCAGGGCCTGCACGCAGTCGGAGTACTGGTCGAACTCGGTGAGGTCGGCGGTGGGAACCAGCCGCTTGATGTTGGCCGCCGGGGTGGAGTTGCGCACGCTGCAGGTCTTCTTGCCGGCCAGGTCGTTGACGCCCCGGATGCTGTTGTCGTTGGCCTTGACCATGATGTCCTGGCCGGCGACGTAGTAGGGCCCGGCGAAGTCGATGCGCTGCTTGCGGGCGTCGTTGATGGTGTACGTGGCGACGACCATGTCGACGGTGCCGTTCTCGATGAACACCTCACGGTTGGCGGTGATCGACTCGCGGAACTCGATCTTGCTCTCGATGTCGTTGATGCTCCCGCCGAAGATGCCCAGGGCGATCTGCTTGGCCACCTCGACGTCGAAGCCCTCCACCTTGTTGGTGATGGGGTTCTTCTGGCCGAGGCCGGGCTGGTCGAACTTCACCCCGACGACGATCTTGCCCTTGTTCTGGAGGTTGGCCATGGTCGTCCCCGCCTCGAACGTGGGCCTGGTCTCTGCGGGCGTGTTGGACTGCCCGCCGCCGACCGCCGGGTTGTCATCGCTGTCGCCGCAGGCGGTGGCGACGAGGGCGATCGCAGCGAGAGACGCTGCCATCAGTCGGATGTTGCGCATTGCACTCTCCTCAGGTTGTCTTGCTCGGTACTACACATTCAGTGGGACAGGATCTTCGACAGGAAGTCCTTGGCACGGTCGGTTTCCGGGTGGCTGAAGAACTGTTGGGGCGTGGCAACCTCCATGATGCGACCGCCGTCCATGAACGCCACCCGCTGGGCGGCCGAGCGGGCGAAGCCCATCTCATGGGTGATGACGACCATGGTCGTTCCCTCCTGGGCCAGCTCGACCATCACGTCGAGCACCTCCTTGATCATCTCCGGGTCGAGGGCGGAGGTCGGCTCGTCGAAGAGCATGAGCTTGGGGTTCATGGCCAGGGCCCGGGCGATGGCCGCCCGCTGCTGCTGGCCACCCGAAAGCTCGGCCGGGAAGCGGTCGGCCTTTTCGGCGATGCCGACCCGGGTGAGGAGCTTCATGCCCCGCTCCCGGGCCTCGTCCTTGGAGAGCTTGCGGACCTTGACCGGTCCGAGGGTGACGTTCTGGATGATGGTCTTGTGGGCGAAGAGGTTGAACGACTGGAAGACCATGCCCACGTCGGCCCGCAGGCGGGCAAGCGACTTGCCCTCCTCGGGCAGTTCCACGCCGTCGATCGTGATCCGGCCGGAGGTGATGGGCTCCAGGCGGTTGATGCAGCGGCACAGCGTGGACTTCCCCGACCCCGAAGGGCCGATCACGACGACCACCTCGCCGCGGCCGACGGTGAGGCTCACGTCCTGGAGGACGTGCAGATCGCCGAAGTGCTTGTTGACTGTGTCAACGACGACCAGCGGGTCGTGAGCGTCGACGACGGCCGGCGGCTCACCGGCCATCACGCCACCACCACTTGACGGTCGCGGGCCCCGGCGAGGGTGATCAGGCCGAGGAGGCCGATGACCGCCGTGGCGGCCACGGCGGTCGCCGCCCGCTTCGCCGCCGCGTCGCGGCAGACGCCGTCGCGGGCCAGGGAGGCGATGCTCAGGTCTTCGGAGGTGCGTCCGAAGTTGCTCACCGGCGCCCCGCAGTCGACCCGGGTGACGGTCTGACCGAGCGCCGGCGAGAAGGGGACCAGACGCAGGAGTGGGTCGTCATCGAGGGTTGCCTCCATGGGAAGAAGCAGGAACGCAAGGCCGGCCATCATGCCCAGGACGGCCAGGGCGACGCCAAGCCGGCGAGGCGAGGGACGGGGCGGGCGGGGGAGTTTCATTCGTCCTCGTCGCCGGAATCGGTGGCCAGGCGGGCGATCACGTCCGACCGGGTGTGGATGGCTCGCGCCCGTTCCAGCTCGGATGCCAGCTCCTCGGCGCCCATCCCGAACGCCCCGGACGGCATGACGATGGTCTCCTCCGCACCCCGGACGAGCACTGATCCCCGGTCGACCTGGATGGTGTCGACCCACTCCCAGCGGATGAGGGCACGCTCGTCGCCGGCGCCGAATTCGGACACGCCGTGAAGGTCGACCCGGAGCAGCCGGCTGGGCCCGAACAGCCGTCCCCGGACGACGTGCTCGGCGACTCGGGGGGCCACATGGCCAACTGTACCGAGGACGACCCTCTAATCGTCGGGCACCCACCGCCGCCGGTTTGCAGGACGGCCGGCGCGAGCAGGCGTCGTCGCGAGGAACTGGTCAACTTGGCTCGTCGATGATCCCGTCGAACTTCCCCGCCGCCTCCGGCCGGGTGGGCTCGCACACCGCCGGCTGCCCCGGCCGTTGCACCGTTGAGCACCTCGACGTCGTGGTGAGCGGTACTGTCCACGTCACTGGTGGGGACGCAGATGAAGTCCAGTGACAGGAACGTCGACTCGATGGCCGGCACCGTAGCCCGAACGCATCGCCGGGACCCTCGCCGCTCCCCCGGGCTCTTCTTCCTGCACGTCCTGCTGATCGTGCTCCTTCTGGCTGCGGCCACAGCCGCCGTGGCCGTGCGCACGGTGAGCGGCCGGGCCAAAGGCCGCACCGACGGGGTGACCCTGGCGGGAGGCGTCCGTGAGGCGACCGAAGACGGGAGCCTCGGGCCGCTGTCGGGCCCTCCGTCTCGTCCCGTTTCCATGGACGCCGATCTCGGGGCCAAGGGCTACGGGCTGCCGCAGGATGCCAACGTGTACGCCGTGCGAGTGCTCGAGGGCCCCGAGGGCCGCATCTACGAGCAGTTCGAGGCCGGTGGAGGCGCCCTGGCCGACGACTTCTGGCCGGCGTCGTCCATCAAGGTGCTGGCCGCCCTGGGGGCCCTGGACTTCGCCCGCTCCCTGGGCTTCACCGGTGCGGCCACGGTGGCGTTCGACGACGGCCTGCCCTCTCAGACCCTGCGTTCGATCTACGAGCCGGCGATCCGGGACAGCTCCAACTACGACTACGACCTCCTTGTGCGCATCGCCGGCCTCGACCATCTCAACGACGTCTTCCTGACCGCCCGCAATGGCTTTCCGGTGACGTCCATCAGCCGGTCCTATGGCGGCCTGCCCTTCGACCAGTCGCCGGCCATGGTGTTCGAGGAGGGCGCCCGGCGGGCCTACGTGCCCGTGCGCAGGTCGACCCGCGAGCCCGAGTGCGCCGGCAACTGCTCGAACCTCTTCGAGATGGCCGAGTCCGTGCGCCGGATCGTTCTGCATGACGACATCCCCGTCGACCAGCGCTTCGCCCTTGACGCACTGGACATGAAGGCCCTCGCCGGCGCCCTGTTGGACGCGGAGGGGTTCTTCGCGCCGGCGGCGTCGAGGGTGCTGGGGACCGGTGCCAAGATCTGGTCCAAGCCGGGCGACGCCGCCGAGCAGGACTGCCTCGACGTGGCGTTCATCGAGTCGCGCACCGGGAGGCGCTTCCTCGTGGCCGCCAGCGTCCCTCACCGCTCGGGCGGCTGCGACGCTCTCGCCCGGCTGGCCCGGGGCGTGCTCGAGCGCCTGGCCAGGTAAGGGAATCCGCCGATCGGGTCTGGGCCCGAGCGCCGATCGACGTCTCCAGCCGGGTGAAGGGCACCCGCCTGCTCTCCGTGGTGGCCCGATGGGGGTCGCGCAGCACCCGCCGCCCGCCAGTCGAAAGAGGTCGCCTGAGGGCGACCGTGGCCGCTCATTGGACCAAGGGGTCGGTTAGGTTCGGATATGTGACCGGGTTGTACTTGTTCGCGGCGGCAGCCGGCGTCCCCCTCGTGGTGTGGTTTCTCCTGTCGGGCGACGAAAGCGGGCACGACGACGGTCTGGCCGGGGTCATGTTCCGGCTGCTTCCCCTCAGCAGCATCGCCTTCGTGTTCGCCGCCTTCGGCGTGTGCGGCCTCGCCCTGGGTGCGACCGACGCAAATGAGGGGACGAGGTTCATGGCCGCCGCGGGGGCCGGCCTCGTCGCCGGCGCCCTCAACAGCACCCTGTTCGCCTACCTGCGGCGGTCCGAGTCGGGGACAGAGGTCGACGACGACCAGCTGGCCGGCAGGATCGCCCGGGTGGTCGTCCCCCTCTCCGGCGACCGGCGGGGCCGCATCGCGGTGACGGTCGGCGGCCAGCAGATTCACCTGTCGGCCCTGGCCGCGCCCGCCGGGGCGGCCGAGCTCGGCGTCGGCGACAGTGTGCTCGTCGTCGAGGTGCGCAGGGGCATCGCCAGCGTCACTCCCCTGGATCCGGAGCTCAACCAAGGAGTCGGACAATGACCGGTCTCATCCTCGGCGGGGTCCTCGCCGTCGTCATCCTGGCGATCCTCGCCACCATCCGCAGCCTGATCATCATCTGCCCCCCCAACCGGGTGGCGGTGATCTCGGGCCGGTCCCGCCAGCTCAGCGACGGGCGGACCGTCGGTTACCGGGCCATCCGGGGCGGGCGCACGCTGCGGGTGCCGCTGCTCGAACGGGTGTCGTGGATGGAGCTGAACACCATCCCGATCGAGGTGTCGGTTCAGAACGCCTACTCCAAGGGCGCCATCCCCCTGCATGTCCAGGGCATCGCCAACGTCAAGGTGTCGAGCATCGAAGGCCTGCTGCAGAACTCCGTCGAGCGGTTCCTCGACGTGGACCAGCACCACATCGCCGCCATCGCCAAGGAGACGCTGGAAGCGAACCTCCGAGGCGTCCTGGCCACCCTGACCCCCGAGGAGGTCAACGAGGACCGGCTGAAGTTCGCCCAGACCCTCATCGAGGAGGCCGACGACGACATCAAGACCCTGGGCCTGGAGCTCGACGTCCTCAAGATCCAGAATGTCACCGACGAGGTCGGTTACCTCGACTCCGTGGGCCGTCGCCAGACCGCCGAGGTCCTGAAGGAGGCCCGGGTGGCCGAGGCCCAGCGCAAGGCCGAGGCCGAGGAGTCCGAGGCCCTCTCCCGCCAGCGGGCCGAGATCGCCACCGCCCAGGCCGACCTCAAGATCGTCGAGCAGCAGAACGCCCTGCGGGTGCGCCAGGCCGAGCTGGAGGCCATCGCCGGCGCCGCGGAGGCCGAGGCGAAGGTGGCCGGCGAGAAGGCCAAGGTGGTGGCCGAGCAGGCCCTGGAGGCCGAGCGCGTCGAGCTGGAGACCCGCCGCCTCGAGGCCTATGTCGTCGCCCCCGCTCGGGCCGACCTTGAGGCCAAGGAGCTGGCGGCCAAGGCCGACGCGGCCAAGATCATCGAGGAGGGCAACGCCCAGATCGAGGTCTTCCGCCGGCTGGTGGAGCAGTACCAGGCCGCCGGTGCTGACGCCCAGCGGGTGTTCGTGCTCCGCATGCTGCCCGACCTGATGGACAAGATCGTGTCCGTGGTGGGCGCGGTCGACATCGACAAGGTGTCGATCATCGACAGCGGCGGGCAAGGCTCGGGCATCCCCGGCTTCATGGGCCAGCTGCCGGCCGCGGTCATCAGCCTCACCGAGCAGATCGAGAACGCCACCGGCGTCGACCTGCTCAAGGCCCTGCGGCCGGGCGACGGCGCCGTCACGAGGGCGGCCACCACGCCGTAGCCTGCGCCATATGGCTTCTCCGCCCTATCCGGGCGCCGGCGACATCGAGCGGGCGGCGGCCACCCTCTCCAAGCGCCTGCCGGCGCCCCTGACCCGCCTGGGCGCCCTGGCCTACAACTACGGCTGGAGCTGGGCCGCCGGCGCCGAGGAGGTCTTCTCCGGCGTCGACCCCGAGCGGTGGCGGGTGTGCGGGCACAACCCGGTGCGCCTGCTGGAGGAGGCCGGCGGCGACGCCCTGAACCGGGCCGCCTCCGACGAGGCCCTCCTGGTGCGGATGAACGAGGTGGCCCGTCGGGTGCTGCGGCCGCCGGCCCGGCAGGCCGAGCTGCCGGCGGGCATCAGCACCCGCCGGCCCGCCGTCTTCATCTGCGCCGAGTACGGCATCCACGAGTCGCTGCCCCTCTACTCCGGCGGCCTCGGCGTGCTGGCCGGTGACATCGTGAAGACGGCGTCGGACCGGGGCCTGCCGATGGTGGCGGTGGGGCTGCTCTACCGCTACGGCTACCTTCACCAGCGCCTCGACGCCGGCGGCTGGCAGCACGAGTACTGGACGTACCTGGATCCGCTGCGGCGCCCGCTGGTGCGGCTCTCCTCGGGCGGTGGGAGCCCGTTGACCGTGCGGGTGCCGGTGTGGGGCCGGGACGTGTCGCTGTACGTGTGGCGGACCGACATCGGCACCGTCCCGCTGTACCTGCTGGACTCCGATCACCCCGACAACGACGCGGTCGGCAAGTGGATCACCGCCCGTCTCTACGACGGGTCAAGGGACGTGCGCCTGGCCCAGTACGTGATCCTCGGACAGGGCACGGTCCGCATGCTGGAGGCCGTGGGCATCGAGCCCGGCGTGGTCCACCTCAACGAGGGCCACGCCGCCCTGGCTGCGCTCGAGCTGGCCCGGCGCACGGTCGCCGCCGGCGCCGGTTTCGACGAGGCGGTGGCCACGGCCCGCCAGCGGGTGGTCTTCACCACCCACACGCCGCTCGCCGCCGGCAACGAGGCCTACCCGGGCGGCGACATCATGGCCGCGGTGCCGGACCTGGCCACCCGGCTCGGGGTGGGCGAGGACCGGGTCCTGGGCCTGGGCCGGGTGAACGCCGGCGACCAAGGGGAGCCGGTGGGGCTGACCACGTGGTCGCTGCGCCTGAGCCGCCACGCCAACGGGGTCGCCGCCCGCCACGGCGAGGTGGCCCGGGCCATGTGGCAGCCGCTCTACCCCGGCCGCGCCGCCGACGACGTCCCCATCGCCCATGTGACCAACGGCGTGCACGTCGCCACCTGGCTGGGCCCGCTGATGCGGGAGCTGCTCGACCGCCACCTCGGCGAGGGCTGGCTGGAGCGGTCCTCCGATCCCGCGGTGTGGACCGCGGTCGACGACATCCCCGACACCGAGCTGTGGGAGGCCCGGTGCCGCCAGCGCTCCACCTTGGTCGGCTACATCCGGGGCCGGGGGGCAGGCGACCGGCTGCGCCGCGGAGAGCCGTTGGAGGCGGTGCGCGCCGCGGAGGACGTTTTCGACCCCTTCCGCCTCACCGTCGGCTTCGCCCGCCGGCTGGCCGTCTACAAGCGCCTCCACGTGCTGTCGACCGACCGCGACCGGCTCAGCCGGCTGCTGCGGGACGAGCACGGCCTGCAGCTCGTCCTGGCCGGCAAGGCCCATCCCCGCGACGACGAGGCCAAGGGCGCGGTGCCGGGCATCTTCGACCTCGCCCGCCACGGGGGTCCCGAGTCCCGCATCGTGTTCCTGGAGAATCACGACATCGCCATGGGCCGGGCGCTGGCCGCCGGCTGCGACGTGTGGGTCAACCTGCCCCGGCCGCCGCTGGAGGCCTCGGGTACGAGCGGCATGAAGTCGGCTCTCAACGGCGGGCTGAACCTCAGCGTGCTCGACGGCTGGTGGGCCGAGGGCTACGACGGCGCCAACGGCTGGGCCATCTCCGGTGAGGTCGACGACGACCACGGGGCCCAGGACGCCCGCCACGGCGCCGCCCTCCTCGAC
>DATLHA010000108.1:0-4713 GCA_035540095.1 Acidimicrobiales bacterium
CGGCAGCAGGAACAGGAACACGGAGAAGACGCCGTGGAGGGTGAAGAGCTGGCGGTAGGTCCGCTCGCCGAGGATCTCGGCCTCGGGCGTGGCCAGCTGGGCCCGCATCAGCAGGGCCATGGCCACGCCGGCCACCAGGAACACCACGGCGGCGGCCACGTAGAGCGACCCGATGTACTTGTGGTCGGAGCCCTTCGGCCAGGGGTCGGGAAGGTCCAGCACGGGCTGCGACGGCCCGGAGCCTTCAGGCCGCGCTGCTTCCTCGACCTCGGTGTCGGTCATTGCCATCGTCGCCGGACTTTATACAGACCACCCCGGAACCTTCGAGTTGAGCGCCCTCCTCGGGCGGGTAGCGTGCCTGTGCGCCCCCTTCTGCACCCCGGACGAGCCGAGACGACCGCCTGCGCCGCTGGTGCCTGGCCGGCGGGCTGGCCATGGTCGCCGTGGCCCTGAGCCCACCGGTCGAGGCTCGGGCCGACGCCACCCTGGCCGCCCACATGGTGCAGCACGTGGCCATGACCATGGCGGCGGCGCCGCTGCTGGCCGCCGGCGTGCGCCTGCCCCGGATCCGCCCCCTCATTGCCTGGTTGGTGTTCGCCGCCACCGGATGGCTCGTGCACTTCACCCCGCTCTACGAGGCGGCCACCGAGAACCTGCCCGTCCACGTCTTCGAGCATGCCCTGCTCCTCGGCGGCGCCGTCCTGTTCTGGGCCCAGGTCGTGGGGCCGGCCGCGACGATGTCGTACCCGCTGCGCCTGCTCTACCTCGTCGTCGCCATGCCCCAGAACACCTTCCTGGCCCTGGCCATCTTCTCGACCGAGCGGGTCCTCTATCCCCACTACGCCGGCGGGGTCGACCCGCTCGGCGACCAGCGGCTGGCCGGTGGGATCATGTGGGTGGCGGGCGACCTGGTGCTGCTGGTGGCGGTCCTGGTGGTGGCCCTGGCCTGGGCCCGGGACGAGGAACGCCAAAACCGAGCTAGTGAAGAAGCAGCTGATCGGCTGCCATCGCCCCGAACAGCAGGGTGATGTAGGTGATGGAGAACTTGAACAGCTTCATGGCCGAGTCGGGCCGGTGGCTGCGGGCCAGGGCGACGGCCTTCCACGTGTAGAGCGCGCCCAGGGCCACGGCGGAGGCCAGGTAGATCCAGCCCATGGACCCCACGGCCCAGAAGGCCAGGCTGGTGGCCCACAGGACGACCGTGTAGGCCACGATCTGCCTGGCCGTGTCGTCGAAGGTGGCCACCACCGGCAGCATGGGCACCTCGGCGGCGGCGTAGTCGGCCTTGTAGCGGATGGCCAGGGCCCAGAAGTGGGGCGGGGTCCAGACGAAGATGATGGCGAACATCACGAACGGGGCGACGGCCAGTTCGTTGGTGACCGCGGCCCAGCCCACCAGGACGGGGACGGCGCCGGCGGCGCCGCCGATGACGATGTTCTGGGTCGAGGTCCGCTTCAGCCAGAGCGTGTAGACGAAGACGTAGAAGAGGGTGGCCGACAGGGCCAGCACCGCGCTGAGCGGGTTGACGACCACCGCCAGCCACGCCCCGGCGGCCACCTCGAGGGCGACGGCGAAGATGAGGGCGTTGCGAGGGGTGATCTCACCGGTGACCAGCGGCCGCTTGCGGGTGCGGCGCATGAGCTTGTCGATGTCGCGGTCGATCACCATGTTGGTGGCGTTGGCGCCGCCGGCGGCGAGCGTGCCGCCGACCAGGGTGGCCAGGATCAGCCAGGTCGCCGGCATGCCCCGCTCGGCCACGATCATCGCCGGCACCGTCGTCACCAGCAGCAGCTCGATGATCCGGGGCTTGGTGAGAGCGACGTAGGCCGCCAGCTTGCTCCGGCCCGGGCCCGCGACCGCGGGGGCGGTCACCGGGACTGGCAGGGCGGTGTCCGTCATTGCGCCGCCAGACTACGGCGAAGCATCACGAAATGGGAAAACGGGTCACCGCCGGCGGGTGGGGGGCCGCGTCGTGGTGGTGGTCGTGGGGGCGACCGTGGTGGCCGGGGCCGGCGGCCTGATCGCCGGGTCGCGCCAGTCGGGGACGTAGCTGTTGTAGCCCGAGCCGCCGGTGATCTGGGCCAGGCCGGTGCCGTCGAGGTTCACCACGAGGATCCTGATCCCGCCGCGGCGGGAGGTGTGGAATGCCAGTTTGGTGCCGTCGGGCGACCAGGTGGGGGCCACCGCCGACGCCTCCGTCCGGGTCACCTGGCGCTCCTCGCTCCCGTCGGCGTTCATGACCCACACGTCGAAGGCGTTCCCGTCCGGCCGGGCCCGCTGGAACGCGATCTTGGTCCCGTCGGGGGAGAACACCGGAAGCTGGTCAGCGGCGGGATCCTCCGTCAGGCGGGTCTGGTTCGTGCCGTCGAGGTTCATCACGTAGATGTCCTCGTTGGCTTCCCGCAGGCTTCCGTAGGCGATCTTGGTCCCGTCGGGGGAGAAGGCCGGGGCCGTGTCTGTCGAGGCCTCGCGGGTCACCCGCTGTTGGTTCTCGCCATCGGCGTGCATGACGAAGATGTCGAAGTTGCCGTTCCGGGCGCTGGCGAAGGTGATGCGCCCGCCGTCGGGCACCCACTGCGGGAACACGTCGTCAGCTGGGCTGTCGGTGAGCTGGACCTGGTCGGTGCCATCGGCGTTCATGACGAAGATGTCGAAGTTGCCGTTGCGCCTCGACTCGAAGGCGATCTTCGACCCGTCGGGTGACAATCTCGGCGTCTGGTCGTCCCCCGGTACATCGGTGAGCTGGACCAGGCCGGAACCGTCGGGGTTGACGGCGTAGATGTCCAGATGGCCGCCGCGGTCACTTGCGAAGACGATGCGGCCGGTCCCGCCGGTGGCCGGGGTCAGTGGCGCCGGGTCGTCGCGCCGCTGGAACACCAGCACCAGCGCGGCGACGAGGCAGATGAGGGTGACCGCGCCGAGCGCACCCACCAGCGGGCTCGGGCGACCATCGTCGGTGAACGCCGCGGCCATTGCCTCAGTCTGCCCCGTCCCGGCCCCAGGTGGCGTAGGCGCCGGCGAAAAGGGCGGGCAGCCCGCCGGTGTGGAGGAAGACGGTCGGCGTCGCCGGCCCGACCGAGCCCTGCTCCCGGGCGGCGACGAGGCCGGCCAGCGCCTTCCCGGTGTAGACGGGGTCGAGGAGCAGGCCCTCGGACCTGGCGGCCAGGCGCACCGCCCGCCGGCACTCGTCGGTGGGGGCCCCGTAACCCCGGCCGACCCGCTGGTGATCGACCCGTACCGCGCCCGCCGGCGCCGGCAGGCCGGCGAGAGCGGCGGCCTCGGCCGCCTTGGCCGGGATCGCGGTGTCCAGGTCGCTTCGGGCGCCTACGTCGACGCCGAGGACCAGCTCGAGGTCACCGAGCCCGGCGGCGAGGCCGGCGTGGGTGCCACCCGATCCGGCGGCCGTCACCACCAGCCCGATGTCACCGAAGAGGGCCGCGGCCTGTTCCCGGAGCTCGGCCGCCGCCCGCACGTAGCCCAGGGCGCCGACGGCGGTCGCCCCGCCGATCGGCATCCGGTAGGGCCGGCGCCCGCCGGCCTCCAGCCGGTCGGCGGCCTCGTCGATGGCGGCCTCGATCTGCTGGTAGTCCATGCCCTCGCGATAGCCGGTCCAGGCCAGGTCGGCCCCGAGGATCTCGACGAGCAGGACGTTGCCGGTCGACGTCTCCGGCCGTGGCCCGGCCATGACGACGGCGCAGTCCAGGCCCAGGTGGTTGGCCGCCGCTGCGGTCATGCGGACGTGGTTGCTCTGCGGGCCGCCCCCGGTGACCAGCACGTCGGCGCCCTTGTCGAGGGCATCGGCGCAGAGGTAGTCGAGCTTGCGAGCCTTGTTGCCGCCGGCACCGAGGCCGGTCAGGTCGTCGCGCTTGACCCACAAGGCCCCGGGCTCCATCCCCAGGGCGGCGCCCAACCGGTCGGCGGGCTCCAGTGGGGTGGGAAGGACGGCCAGAGGGAGGTGTCGGTCGAGGGCAGGAGGCACGGTCCCGGAACGTACCCCCCATCGGGACCTACGATGGACGCCCGATGGGTTGGTGCCACGAGTTCGGCTGCCAGATCACGAGTGGCTGCAACCACCCGATGAAGGCGGGTGCGTCAGCCTGCACGTGCACGATGTGCGAGACCGTCTGCAGGGGGAAGTTCTCGGGCTGTCCCGAGATATTCGCCCGCAGCGTCCCCGTCGCCGCGCCGACCTCACGGCCGGCGGCGCAGCCTCCGCTCGCCCGCCAGGCGGGGCCGCAGGCGGCGGCGCCGGCGACCCGCCAGCCCGCGGCCCAGCACATGGCCCAGCAGCCGGCCACCCAGCAGCAGGCCGGCGGGATGCTGTCCCGGGAGAACGGGGCCCGGGTGCTGCACTGGATGCGGGCCGAGTTCGACGGCGTGAAGGCCCAGCTCCACGCGGTGGCCAGCAGCCTGGCCCACCAGCAGGCGGTGGTCGCCGACCTGGCGGCCAACAGGGGCGTCGACATGAACGGCGCTCTGGCCGACCTGGAGGGCTCGGTCACCGCCCTGCGCACCGAGGCGTCCCGTATGCGACGGGACGCCGGCGGCCTCCAGGAGGACGGTGCCGAGCTACGCCGGGAGTCGGCCCGCCTGCGCGAGATCGAGCGGGAGATGAACGAGCGGCTCCCCCAGGTGGTCGCCGACGCCGTCCAGCCCGAGCTCCGTGCCGCCCTGCGCGAGGTGGAGGCCATCACCGCCGGCCTGCGCGAGGAG
>DATLHA010000109.1:0-69457 GCA_035540095.1 Acidimicrobiales bacterium
GTGAAGAGGGCCTCGTGGCAGCCGGCCGCCGCCCCGGCCGAGGCGATGGCCAGCACCTCCTCGGGGGGCAGGTACGGGGCGGCCAGGCGGGCGGGGGCGGTGGCGAACGTGCAGTACCCGCAGCGGTCCCGGCACAGGCGGGTGAGCGGGATGAAGACCTTGGGGGAGTAGGTGACCCGCCGGCCCGTCGCCCGGTCGCGCACGGCCCCGGCCCCGGCCAGGAGGTCGGGCAGGGGGGCGCCCAGGAGGTCGGCCGGCGTCACGCCCCCACAGTACGGGCCGGCGCCCTCCCCACCCGCTTCAGCCCGCGGCGGCGGGGTCGACGAGCCAGATGACCCGGTCGGCGGTGATCCGGCCGGCGGGGACGTCGGGGTCGCCCCGGCGGACCGCGGCGAAGGCGTCGCGCTTCTCCTCGCCCTCCACGGTGACGATGGCCAGCCGGGCCCGGGCGATGCCCGAGAAGGTGAGGGTCATGCGTTGGTGGGGGTTCCTGCCGTGCGGGTCCTCGTTCAGGACGACCAGCCGGCCGGGGTCGGCGTTGAGCCCCGCCGACCCGGGGAACAGCGAGGCGGTGTGCCCGTCGGGGCCCAGGCCCAGGTGGACGAGGTCGAGCCGGCCGGCCTGGGCCACCCGCTGCTGGTAGGGGTCGGGGCCCTCGTCGCAGCGCATGGGGTAGACCGCGTTGGCCGCGCCCACCCGCTCCAGCAACGACTCCCGGCCCAGGCGCTCGTTGGAGTCCGGGTGGTCGGGCGGCACGCAGCGCTCGTCGCCCCAGTAGACGTCGACCTGCCACCAGTCGATCTGGTCGGCGCCGTCGGCGGCCAGGCGCTCGTAGCAGCGGCGAGCCGTGTTGCCTCCGGACAGCACCAGGCAGAAGCCGTCGCCGGGGCGGTTCAGGAAGGCCTCCACCACGCGCTCGGCGAACTCGCCGGGTACGTCCTCCACCACCTTCACATCCCCTGGCATAGCTGGCACGTCTCCCTGCACGGCTGTCGGCCCTCCGTTCATCGGCCTCCCTCGGCCTGTCGCAGCTCCCGGGCGCCGGCGAGTGCCTCTTCGTAGATCTCGTCGTGGCCGACTCTGGTCAGAGCCGACGCCAGCGCGAGGGACGGCCATTGCTGGCGCATGCGGACCGTCTGCTCCAGCTGCGGCCCACCCTCGATGTCGACGCAGGACCTGATCTCCCGCTCGGCGCCGTCACGCGCCACCCTGAACCTACCGCGGCGGCCGCCCGAGACGGCGTGGACGTCCACCGAGACGTGCTCGGCCGGCCGCAGCTCCACCCGGGAGGCGGGCAGCTCCAGCCGGCGCAGCAGCCAGCCGCCCAGCAGGTACCGGGGCCCGTGGTTCCCGCACACCTCCACCCGGTCGACCGCCTGGAGGAACGGGCGGTTGAGGGCCCCCTCGAACAGGCCGGCCAGCATGCTCCGCCACTGCTCCAGGCGCATCCACGACAGGTCGGCCACCGGGAGCCGCCGGGCCAGGCTGAGGCTCCTCGTCAGGACGTCGCCGCCGGCCTCGGCCACCGCCCGGCTGTCGACGACCACCCGGTTGGCCGCCTGCATCAGCGGGTCGCCGGGGGAGGGGAGGCCGGCGGGGAGCCACACGACCATGGGCACGTCGGGCAGGGCGAAGGGCTCCACGATGGAGTCGAGGTGGTGGCGGGCCTTGCCCCGCACCCGCAGCAGCAGCTGCTCGAAGCAGACGGCCCGGCCCTCGCGCTCGATGGCCCGCACCCACACCGCGGCGTCGGTGCCGTTGGGGGCGTCGGGCTCGTCGTCGACGGCCACGATGACCAGCGCCCGGGACGGGTGCCGGCCCCCCAGCTCGTCGATGATGGCGCGGGCCGCGTCGGCCTCGGCGTCGGTCTTGACCACCGCGACCAGGGTCAGCACGCTCGTACGCACCGCGGCCCGCTGCTCGTGGTGGCGGAGGTCGCTGAGGGCCGCCTCCACCTGGGCGACGGTGACGTCGTCGGCCTCCCACGAGCCGAGGGTGGTGACGACCGGCTCCTCCATCAGGGCTTGCGCCAGCGCCGGCCGTCACGGTCGAGGAGGTGGTCGGCCTCCGGCGGCCCCCAGGTTCCCGCCTCGTAGCGGGCCAGGGGCAGGTCGCCCTCCTCGAAGCCGTCGAGCACGGGCTGCACGATGCGCCATGCCTGGGCCACCTCGTCGGCGCGGATGAACAGGGTGGGGTCGCCGAGCAGGGCGTCGAGCAGCAGCCGCTCGTAGGCCTCGGGCGTCTCCTCCAGGAAGGCGGCGCCGTAGAAGAAGTCCATCGACACCGACCGCACCCGGAAGGCCTGGCCGGGCACCTTGGCCCCGAAGCGCAGGGTGATGCCCTCGTCGGGCTGGATGCGCAGGACCAGGGCGTCGGGGTCGAGGCCCTCGGCCTGGCTCATGGCGAAGGGGAGATGGGGCACCCGGTTGAACTCCATGGCCACCTCGGTCACCCGCTTGGGCAGGTACTTGCCGGTGCGGACGTAGAACGGCACGCCCGCCCACCGCCAGTTGTCGACCTTGAGGCGCATGGCCACGTAGGTCTCGGTCTGGCTGTGGGGGTCGACGCCCTCCTCGTCCCGGTAGCTGTGGACTTCGGTGCCCTGCACCCAGCCGGCACGGTACTGGGCCCGCACCACGTTCTGGGCCACCTCCTCCGGGCTCAGGATGTCGACCGCCCGCAGGGCCTTGACCTTCTCGTCGCGGATGCCGTTCGGGTCGAAGGTCGACGGCGGCTCCATCAGGGTGAGGGCCAGCACCTGCAGGACGTGGTTCTGGACGATGTCGCGCAGGGCGCCCGCGCTCTCGTAGAACCCGCCCCGGTGGCCCACGCCCAGTTGCTCGGCCACGGTGATCTGCACGTGGTTGACGTAGCGCCGGTTCCAGATGGGCTCGAAGATGGCGTTGGCGAAGCGCAGGGCCAGGACGTTCTGGACCGTCTCCTTCCCCAGGTAGTGGTCGATCCGGTAGACCTGCGGCTCCTCGAAGGCCTCGTGAACGATGGCGTCGAGCTTCTCCGCCGACCGGGCGTCACGCCCGAAGGGCTTCTCGATGACGATGCGCACGAAGGCGTCGTCGTTGGCCGGCTTGTTGAGCCCGCACCGGGCCAGTCCTTGGACCACGACCGGGAAGGTGTCGGGCGGGGTGGCGAGGTAGATCAGGCGGTTCTGGGCCGTGCCCCGCTGTTCGTCGAGCTCGTCGAGGACGTCCTTGAGCTTCTTGAACGTCTCCGGGTCGGCGTAGTCGCCGGCCACGTACCGGAAACCGCCGCCGGCGAAGGAGTCCCAGACGTGCTTGGCCTCCTCCCCGCCGCCGCCGGCCTTCTGGACCGCGGCCTGCATGTGCTCGCAGAAGCTGGTGTCGTCCATCTCGGTGCGGGCGACGCCCACCACGGAGAACCCCGGCGGCAGGAGGCGGCGCAAGGCCAGGTTCTCGACCGCCGGCATCAGCTTCCGGCTGGTCAGGTCGCCGGATGCGCCGAAGACCACCAGAACCGCCGGCGGGGCGACCCGCTCGACGGTGGCCTCCGCCAACGGGTTGTCGCTCATCGCCCCGATCCCGTCATCGACCGAATGCTAGGGGGCGTGGCGCGGTGGCCGCGCCGCCGCCTCAACCGGAGGCCGTCAGCTCGGCGGCCTTCTCGCCCAACGCGCCCATCAACTCGTCGAAGGACTTGGAGAACGACGCCACCCCCTCCTCCTCCAGGGTGCGGCTGACGTCGGCCATGTCCACACCGGCCGTGGCCAGGTCGTCCATGACCTGATGGGCCTCGTCGATGCCCTTGTCGATGGTGCAGGCCACGGTGCCCCGGCGCTCGAAGGCGTCGATGGTGGCGTCGGGCATGGTGTTGATGGTGTCGGGGCCGATCAGGTTGTCGACGTAGAGCGTGTCCGGGTACTCCGGGTTCTTGGTCGACGTCGACGCCCACAGCGGGCGCTGGACCCGGGCCCCTCGGTCGGCCAGCGCATCCCATCGCTGGCCCCGGAAGCGCCTGGTGAACAGCTCGTAGGCCAGCTTGGCCTGGGCGATGGCCGCCTTGCCCTGGAGGGAGAGCGCCTCCTCGGTCCCGATCTTCTGCAGCCGGCGGTCCACCTCGGTGTCGACCCGGGAGACGAAGAACGACGCCACGCTGTGGACCCGGCCCAGGTCGCCGTCGCAGTCCTCTAAGCCGGCGAGGTAGGCCTCGATCACCTCGTCGTAGCGGTCGATGGAGAAGATCAGGGTCACGTTGATGCTGCGACCCTCGGCGATCATCTGGCGGATGGACGGGATGCCGGCGGCGGTGGCCGGGATCTTGACCAGCAGGTTGGGCTGGACGATGCGGTCGTCGAGGTGGCGGGCGGAAGCGCAGGTGCCCTCGGTGTCGTGGGCCAGCCCGGGCGCGACCTCGATGGACACGAAGCCGTCGCCGCCGGCGCTCTCGTCGTAGAGGGGCCGCAGTAGGTCGAGGGCGTGCTCCACGTCGTCGATCACCAGGTCCCAGTAGGCGTCGTCGACCGACTTCTTCTGCTCGATGAGGGAGCGGAACTGGTCGTCGTACGCCGCCTGGCCGGCGATGGCTTTCTGAAAGATCGTGGGATTGGACGTGATGCCCCTGATCCCCTCGTCGATCATGCGGCTGAGGTCGCCGCTGGTGATGTAGCCCCGCTTGAGGTTGTCCAGCCACGGGCTCTGCCCCTGCTCGGAGAAAAGTCTCTGCAGTCGCGTCATGCCAACGACGCTATTCGTGTTCCGGGCCCTACTCGGCACGCACACAACTAGCGACGCCCCACGGCCGAAGATGGTGTGATGCCGGCTCTTTCCCGCACCGCGCCAGCCCTCGCCGGCGCCTTGACCCTCGGCGCCGGCCTGGCCCACGCCGTGGCCGCTGTCGACCACGCCGGCCACGGGACCGCTGTCGTCCTGTTCGTCCTGGCTGCGGCCGCCCAGGTCGTGCTCGGGGCCGCCCTCCTCCTCTGGGGCTCGCGCCCGGCCCTGCTCGGCGGGGCGGCCGTCGACATCGCTGCCGCGGTGGCATGGACGGTCTCTCGCACCACCGGCCTCCCGGTACTCGGGCGCGAGGCCGTCGGCGTCGCCGATGCCGCGACCACCGTGACCGAGCTCGCCGCGGTGGTGGCTGCCATGGTCGCCCTGCGTGCGCCCTCGGTGAGCCGTCGCCGGCTGTCGCCGGCCCTCGTCCTCGCCATGGTTCCCCTGCTGGTGGGACTGGCCGCCCCGTCGACCCACGATCACGGCGTGGCCGGCGAGGTGGCCGCCGGCCATGCCCACGCCGGCGACGGCCACGCCCACGTCCCGGCGTCGAAGCTGGCGGCCGATCCCGTCTTCTCGGGGGCCGATACCTCGCACGCATCGGTGGAGGAGCTGCAGGCGGCCAAGCGCCTGATAGAGGCGACCCGGGCCGCGGTGGCGGCCAAGTTCCCCGACCAGGCCGCCCTGGTCGCGGCCGGCTACCGGTCCATCGGCGACGGGCTGGTCACCCCGTTCGACCACTTCATCAAGCCGGAATACCTCCAGGACGGCCGTGAGCTGGACCCCGAGCGGGTGGAGTCGGTGGTCATGGAGCGCACGCCGGCCGGGTGGCGGGTGGCGTCGGCCATGTACATCCTCGAGGCGGGCAAGACCATGGCCGACGTGCCCGACGTCGCCGGCGGGCTCACCGTCTGGCACGACCACCAGAACCTCTGCTGGGACCGGTCGGGGCTCCGCCTGGCCGGGCTCCTCGTGAACGGGCGTTGCTTCCCGGGCGGGACCCTGCGCGCGACCCCGCCGATGCTCCATGTCTGGCTGGCCGACCACCCGTGCGGGCCGTTCGCCGGGATCGAAGGCCACGGGGGCGGCTGCGCCCACGGCCACCCGAACTAGGTACTGGCGCGCACCGAGAGCAGCACCACCGACGCGGTGAAGCCGTGCATGAAGTTGTGGCCGCCGATGGGGCCCAGCTCGCCGGCGCAGAACATGCCGGCCACCGGGGCGCCGCCGAGGCCTTCGGACACCACTTGGGCGTCGTGGTCGGGCCCCGGGAACAGGTGGGTGCCCCGGCCGTTGCAGGTGAACACCAGGGCCGAGTCCGCCGACCGGCCCTCGACCATCCGCCGCAGCTCCTGGTCGGCGGTGGTGGCGTCTCGTACCTGGAACTGGGTGGTCGCGCCCACGTCGACGATGTCGCCCACGCGCAGGGCGCCGCTGTTGGGATCGGCGCCCACGACGCCACGGACCAGGAAGTCGCCGGGACCGAAGTCGAGCTTGCTCTCGTCGATCACCCGGCCGATCTGCACCAGCTCGGCCAGCAGGCCCCGGTCCTCGTCGGTGAGGCCGGCGGCCACCTCCTGGAGGCGCTCGACCGCGGAGCGGCCGGCCAGCTCGTAGACGATGTTGTGCTCGGCCCGGGTCACGACGAACGGGCTACCCACCGGGCGGCATCCCTGGGACACCACGGTCGTGACCTCGACCTTGGGGCCGAGGAAAGCGCCCACCGCGCCGGCGGTGACGACGCGGTCGTCGATGATGAGGCGATTGCCCCCCGGAGCGCGGGCCGCCGACGCCATCCCGCCGACCACCGGCAGTCCCGGACGATCGTCCTCCATGCGGCGCAGGAGGTCGTCGGTCGGGAAGGTGAAGGGGTCCGGGAGGAGCAGGAGCGCACTGGCGTCGTCGGGGATCGACGCCGGCCAGCCGGTGAAGGTCAGCCCGTCGGGGGACTGGCTGACGGTGAGGTGGAAGGGAGTGACCGGGCCGGTGCGCCCGGCCCACAGCGAGATCGCCGGCCCCCGCTCCACCTCCTTCTCGCCGCCGACGACCGAGACGGCGGCACAGCCCAGCATCGACGCCGGCCGCAGCGTGGCGTTCACGGTGGCCACGATCTTGGGGAGCTCTGGAACGTGCACCGGCGTGACGAAGAGCATGGCCAGGTCCGGCGGGGTGCCGGGGCCGCCGAGGGCCTCCAGGACCCGGCCGACGACGTCGCCGGTGGCGCTGGCGAAGTCCGGGTGCTGGGACATGGCGGCGGCGAAGGGGCGGCCCATGGCTAGGACGGGGCCAGCAGGGTGAGGGGGACGATGACCGGGGCCGGCGCGCCGGTGAGCGTCACGTGGGCCTCGATGGTCCCGTACTGCTCCCAGGTCAGCTCGGCTTTGACCAGGAGCCGGCCGAACTTCCCCGGCTGCACGCTGACCGGCTGGGCGTTGCGGGCGACCTGGTTGCCGGCGGCGTCGAGGAACTCCGCCTCCAGGGTGCCCGTGCCCGGGTCCTCCGGCGGGCAGCGGACGAAAACGACCAGATGGGGGTCGAGGTGCACGGGCAGCTCCCCCTGGGCCTGGAGGGAGAACATCACCCCCGTGAGGTCGAACCGGGTCGAGGGACCGGCGACCTGGCGCTGGTTGATCCCCTCCACGAAAAGGGCGGCCACGATGTCCATGGAAGGACGCTACGCCGGATTGAGGAGGCGACAGCAAGACAACATAGGATTGGCAGCATGACCGACGAGAAGCAGGGGTGGCAGGAGCTCGGGCAGCAGCTGCGAGTGGATGCGGTGAAGATCAGCGGTGAGGCCAATTCGGGCCACCCGACCTCTTCCATGTCCGCGGCCGACCTCATGGCGGTGCTGATCAGCAAGTACCTGCACTACGACTTCGACAACCCGGAGAACCCGGCCAACGACCACCTGATCTTCTCCAAGGGCCACGCGTCGCCCCTGCTCTACGCCATCTACAAGGCCTGTGGCGCGGTGACCGAGGACGAGATGGCCACCTACCGCCGGAAGGGCAGCCGGCTGGAGGGCCACCCCACCCCCGACATCCCCTGGGTCGACGTGGCCACCGGCTCCCTCGGCCAGGGCCTTCCCATCGCCGTCGGTGTCGCACTGGCGGGCAAGAAGCTCGACCAGCTCGACTTCCGGACCTGGGTGCTCTGCGGTGACTCGGAGATGGCCGAGGGCTCGATGTGGGAGGCCTTCGAGGAGGCCAGCTACGCCGGCCTCGACAACCTCACCGCCATCATCGACGTCAACCGCCTGGGCCAGAGCGGCGAGACCCGCCACGGGTGGAACCTCGACGCCTACCGCACCCGCGCCGAGGCCTTCGGCTGGCACGCCATCGAGGTCGACGGCCACGACGTGGAGGCCGTCGACGCCGCCTACGCCGAGGCGGTCGCCACCAAGGGCAAGCCCACCGTCGTCATCGCCAAGACCAAGAAGGGCGCCGGCGTGAAGTCGGTCGAGGACCAGCTCAACGCCCACGGCAAGGCCGTCCCCGACTACGAGGAGGCCATCGAGGAGCTGGGTGGTGACCGCGGCCTCGTCATCCAGGTCCCGAAGCCGCCGTCCGACGCCTCGCCCCGCAGCTTCGACACCAGTGAGCTGGAGCTTCCCGCCTACGAGCTGGGCAAGGAGGTCGCCACCCGGAAGGCCTACGGCGAGGCCCTGGCCGCCCTCGGCAAGGCCCGCAGCGACGTGGTCGCCCTCGACGGCGAGGTCTCCAACTCCACCTACTCGGAGATCTTCCGCGAGGCCCACCCCGACCGGTACTTCGAGTGCTACATCGCCGAGCAGCAGATGATCGCCACTGCGGTCGGCTTCCAGGTCCAGCACTGGAACCCCTTCGCGTCCACCTTCGCCGCCTTCCTCACCCGGGCCTACGACTTCATCCGCATGGCCGCCGTCAGCCAGGCCCGCATGAACATCTGCGGCTCCCACGCCGGCGTCTCCATCGGCGAGGACGGGCCGTCGCAGATGGGGCTGGAGGACCTGGCCGCATTCCGGGCCATTCACGACAGCACCGTGCTGTACCCCAGCGACGCGGTGTCCACCGCCCAGCTCGTCGTCCAGATGGCCGACCTCGACTCCGGGATCGCCTACCTGCGCACGACCCGGGGGGCCACGCCGGTCATCTACGGGCCGGAGGAGACCTTCCCGATCGGCGGGTCGAAGGTCGTGAAGTCCTCCGACGACGACAAGGTCACCATCGTCGCCGCCGGCATCACCCTGCACGAGGCCCTGAAGGCCGCCGACGTGCTGGCCGGCGAGGGCATCGCCGCCCGGGTGGTCGACCTGTACTCGGTCAAGCCCCTCGACACCGACACCCTGGTCACCGCAGCCCGGGCCACCGCCGGCAGGGTCATGACCGTCGAGGACCACTGGGCCGAGGGCGGCATCGGTGACGCGGTGGCCGCGGCCCTGGCCGAGGCCCAGCTCGACATCCCCCTGCGGCTGGTGAAGATCGCCGTCACGGCCATGCCCGGGTCGGCCAAGCCCGACGAGTGCATCGCCGGCGCCGGCCTCGACGCCGAGTCGATCGCCGGCGCGGCCCGCAAGCTCGCCGGTTAGGAACTGCGAGGCTGCCCGCCCAGGGAACGCCCGGGCGGGTAGCCTCCACCTCCATGAGGGCATTCGCGCGCGTCCGGCTTCTGTCCTGACTGACCGGGTGCTGAGCGGGATCGCCCCCGGCGGGCCGTCTCTCTCGACGCGCGAGGCGATCCTGGCCGAGGCCCTGCGCTGTTTCGCCGAGCACGGGTACGAAGGCACGTCGCTCAACGACATCGCCGTCGGCGTGGGCATCCGCCGGCCCAGCCTGCTGCACCACTTCCCGTCCAAGGACGCCCTGTACCGCCAGGTCTTCGAGAAGGCGCTGACCGACTGGTACCTGGAGGTCGACGCCGCCACCGAGGTCCCCGAGGAGGGCTGGCCCCAGGTCGACAAGATCCTCACCGCCGGCTTCCGGTTCTTCATGGACCACCCCGAGTTCGTCCGCCTGGTCCGGCGGGAGGCGCTGGAGGGAGGCAGCCGCCTGGGCATGGAGCTGGGGGAGGGCCTGCGCCCCTACTTCAACACCGCGGTCGCCTTCTTCGAGCGGGAGATGGCCGCCGGCCGCCTGCGCCGGCACGACCCGGCCCAGCTGTTCTTCACCATCTACGGCGCCCTCGTCAGCTACTTCAGCGACATCCCCCTGCTGGAAGGCCTACTCGGCGGCGACCCCCTGGCGGTCGACGTGGTGATGGCCCGGCTGGAGCACCTCCGCTCCCTGCTGCGGGCCGCCCTCGAGCCGTAGTCGGCCGCAGGGCGGCCGTTGGCTCAGCGGTTCTCCCTCCGCCACACGAGGCGGAGGCCGGACCAGATCTCCGTCACCGCGCAGACCTTGTTGTCGACCAGGCCCTTGGGCAGGGCGACCTCCCGCAGCACGTCCTCGGTCAGGTCGGTCGGCACCTTGGACGCCCGCTTGGGCCACGCCACCCAGAACCCGCCGGCGGGGAAGACGGCCCTGGCGACGGCGTCGAACCGCCGTTCCAGGTCCCGGCGCTCGGTGACGAACAGCAGGGCGACGTCGAGGTCGGGGCCCAGCCCGCGCAGGACGGTGACGCCGTCGGGCAGCGGCGCCAGCTCGCCGTCAAAGCCGTCGGGCGCGCCGAGGAGCGCGAGGCGCGACCCCTCCTTGACCCCCAGCTTCTTCGCCAGCGGGGTCCGCGAGTAACCGCTCACCGTGCCAGCGTGCCCCATGGACGGCCTCTGCGGGTCGGCCAGGAGTGGTCCGATGGGCGGGCGCGGCCGACGGGATCGCCACCCGGTTCCCGGCTTCTTCCGCCACCCGGCCCGGTCGCGCTTCAGGGGGCGGGGGGCCATGTCGACAACCGAAGTGGGGGCGGGATGTCCCGCATGGGTACACATGAGATAAACTGAAACAACATGGAATCATCGGAATCCGAGTGGCTCACCGTGAGCGAGGTCTGCCGGCGACTCGACGTGCCCCGCCGCACGCTGTTCCGGCTCATCGACCGCGGCGAGTTGCCCGCATACAAGATCGGCCACTGGATCCGTCTACGAGTCGCCGACGTGGAGGCATACGAGCGGGACCACCCCCGTTAGGGAGACGCCCGCAGCAGGACGGCGGCGTTCTGGCCGCCGAAGCCAGCGGCGTTGACCATCACCGATCGCAACGTCGCCGGGCGGACGCTGCCCATGACGTGGGCGAGGGCGCACGCAGGGTCCACGGTTTCGGGCATTAGGCCGCGCGTCGGCGGCAGGGTCTGGTGGTGGAGCGCCAGCGCCGCCACCAGCACGCCGAAGGCGCCGGCGGCACCCAGGCCATGGCCCAGCGACGCCTTCGGGGCGGTGACGGCCAGCCGGGGCGCCGGCCCGAAAACGGCTTGGACGGCGCGGGCTTCGGCGATGTCACCCTGCACAGTGGCGGTGGCGTGCGCCACCAGGGCGTCCACGTCGTCGGGCGCGGCGCCGGCGTCGGCGAGGGCCCGGCGCATGGCCGACGCCGCCCCTCGGCCGTCCGGAGGCGGTGCGGTCACGTGGTGGGCGTCGCCCGCGCTGCCGCCCCCCGCCACCAGCGCCCACACCCGGGCGCCTCGCTGCCGGGCCCGGCCCAGCGGTTCCAGCACGAACACCGCCGCCCCCTCGGACGCCACCATCCCCCGCCGGCGCACGTCGTAGGGCCTGCACGCCGATGCCGGCCGAGCGCCGGCCGGCGCCAGGGCGCCGGCGTTGGCCAGCGAGCCCAGCAGCATCGGCGACAGGGTGCTGTCCGTCCCGCCGGCCAGGACCACCTCCGCCTCCCCCCGCTGCAACACCCGCATGCCCTCGATCACCGCCTGCACGCCGGCGGCGCACGCCCCGACACCCCCGTGCACGGGCCCCGTCGCCCCCAGGACGATCGACGGCTGGCAGGCGGCCATGTTCGGCCCGTAGACCGGCACGAAGAGGGGGCTGACCCGCGTCGGCCGAACCGCCGCCACCGCGGCCGTCGCCTCCGCCTCCAGCAGCCCGCCGGCGCCGGTGTGGACCACCACGCCGAGGCCGTCGCCGGTGTAGCCCTCGAGGCCGGCGTGGGCCAAGGCCATGGTGGCCGCCGCCACCGAGAACTGGGTGAAGCGGCCCATGCGCCTTGCCGTGTTCCGGTCCATGAAATCGCCGGCGTCGAACCACGCCGCCGGCCCGACGACGCCGCACCCCGCCCGCCGGATGGCCTCCGGGGCCCCCTCCAGGCCCGACTCGCCGGCGAGCAGCCGTTTCCAGGTGCGGGGCGCATCGCCGAGGGGAGTGACGCCGCCGATGCCCGTGAGCGCGATCGTGGCGTCGGGGTCGATCACGGCGGCGCCGAGGATATCAGTGGCCTTTGATGCCGGCGTCTACAGTTGGGCGCCATGGTCAGCGCCGTGACCCAGCAAGAAGCCGGTCGCCTCTCCGAGGACCTCGCCGTCATCGCCGAGCCGCACCGCCTGCTCATGCTTCGCCACTTGCGACGGGGGCCCCGCAGCGCCGGCTACCTGGCCAAGGCGCTCGACCTGCCCCAGCCGCTGGCCGCCTACCACCTCTCGGTGCTCCTGCAGGCGGGGCTGATCACCAAGCGGCGCAACGGGCGCTTCACCTGTTACGCGGCCGACCACGACCGGGTCAGGGAGTTGCACCGCACGATGGGCCGCCTGGTCGGTGCCTCCGGCGCGGTCGCCGAGGCCCGCTTGGCCGCCGACGACCCGTGCTGACCGGCGAGGCGGTCAGTCCAGGATCGCTCAGCCTGGAAGGCGGCGTCCGCTGCTACCCGGACCGGGTGCGCACCATCGTCGAGGCCCTCGACCGGGCGGTGCGGCTCTTCCCGGACACCGTGGCCCTGGAGACGCCCGAGGGCGACGTCACCTACGCCGAGCTGGCCGAGCTGGTCGAGGGAGCGTCCGAGCGGCTGCTGGAGCAAGGCCTGGCGCCCGGCGACCGGTTCGCCGTGGCCCTGCGCAACGGGCTCGACATCGCCGTCGCCATCTGGGCCGCGGCCCGCACCGGGCTCATCTTCGTGGGCCTGTCCACCAAGCTGGCGCCGACCCAGTGGGCGTACATGCTGGCCCACTCCGGCGCCGGCCTGGCCCTCGGCCACCCGGAATGCATGGAGGGGCTGCGCCGCGCCGGCGCCGAGGCGGGCCTCGCCCCCCACCGCATCCGCGACGTCGGCGACCACCTCACCGGCCGGCGCCGGCCGTGGCGGGGCGCCACCGTCGAGTTCCCCGACGAGGATGCAACCTACGCGGTGATCTACACCTCCGGCACCACCGGCCGCCCCAAAGCCAGCCGGGTCGTGCACCGGGGCACCATGCACTCTGCCATCGCCTACGTGCGCACCCTGGCCCTGACCGCCGGCGACCGCACCGCCATCGTCTTCCCGCTGTACTACATCACCGGCCACGTGGCCCAGGTCACGCCGATGATGCTGGTCGGCGGCACATCGGTGCCCGTGCCCGACGTCGTCCCCCGGGAGTTCGTCCAGCTGATCGCCCGGCGCCGTATCACCTACCTGATGGTCGTCCCCTCGATCTGGCCACTCCTCCTGCGCGACGAGAACTTCACCTGGCCCCACCTGGCCCACGTCGAGATCGGCGCCTTCGGCGGCTCGCCCGTGCCCATCTCCACCATCACCGCTCTGCGAGCCCGCATGCCCCAGCTGCGCCTCTACGACGCCTACGGGCTCACCGAGACCCACTCACCCGCCACCATCCTCCTGGATTCGGAGTTCCGCCGGAAGCCCGGCTCGGTCGGCCGCCCCCTTCCCTGCGCCGACGTCAGGGTGGTGGACGACGACGGCCACGACGTGCCGGTCGGCGAGGCGGGTGAGCTGTGGATCAGGGGGCCGATGGTGACCACCGGCTACTTCGCCGACGAGCCCGCTACCGCGGCGGCGATCACCGACGGCTGGCTGCACACGGGCGATTACGCCAAGGTCGACGGCGAGGGCTACGTCTTCATCCTCGACCGCAAGAAGGACATGATCATGCGGGGCGGCAACAAGGTGTACTCCGTCGAGTTGGAGTACCTGCTGGTCAGCCATCCCGACATCGCAGAGGCGGCGGTGTTCGGCGTGCCCGACCGGCTGGCCTACGAGTCGGTGGCGGCCTATGTCGTCCCTGCCACCGGCCGTTCGGTCGAGCCGGAGACGGTCCAGAACTGGGTGGCGACGCACATGGCGGCATTCGCCGTGCCCCGCCACGTCCGCATCGTCGATGTGATCCCCCGCAACCGCACGGGAAAGATCGACAAGCTGGCTCTGAGGGAGACGATGGAACTGGAACTGCAGGCGGCGAGGGCCCGATGAGCGACATGGAGCCACAGGTCCGCCAGATCGTCGCCGTCCACCTCGACGTCGACCCCAACCGCCTGAAGCCGGAGGCCCGGCTGGGCGAGGACCTGTGCGTGGACTCCCTCGCCGCCATCGAGCTGGCCATGGTGCTGGAGGACGAGTTCGACATCGCCCTGCCCGAAGAAGTGGTGAGCTGCGTCCGCACCTACGGCGACGTGGTGCACCTGGTGGGCGAGAAGGTGGCCGGCCGGGCAGGTTCGCCGGCCTGCTAGACGAGGGGCGTGTCGGGCTCCAGCCCGAACATGACCCGCCCCACCGTCTCGTATCCGGTGAACGCCAGCACGACGTGCTGGCCGAGGGCGTGGATGTCGCGGTGCCGGCGCTGCAGCGGGTGGCTGTCGAAGAGGGCGGTAGTGCCGGCCGCCCGGAAGCACAGGTCGACGGCGGTCGCTGCCGCCGAGGCGGCGTTGACGCACGCCAGCCGGGCCACGGCCCGCTCCTGCAGGGTGGTGCCGGGCCCGAGGCCCCCGAGGATCTCCAGGAGGAAGGCCCGCGCCGACCGTTCTGCCGCGTCGGCCCGGGCCACCATCGCCTGGACGACGTCGCGCTCGGCCAGCCGGCGGGTGCTGCGGTACGGCGTCTTGGTGGCGGCCAGCTCGACGAGGTCGTCGATCGCGCCCCGGGCGATGCCGAGCGCCACCGCGGCGGCGGGGGCGAAGAACAGCGGCATGGGCGGGATGCGCCACATGGCGCCGGCCGGCCACGGCGTGAAGTCGAACGGGAGGGTGTGCGCCGCCGGCACGTCGAGCTCGCGCACCTCGTAGTCGTGGCTGGCGGTGGCCCGCAGCCCGGAGGCGTGCCAGGTGTCGTGGATCGTCGCCTCGCTCACGGGGAAGAAGGCCAGGCACCCCCGCGGGCGGCCCTCGTCGTCGGTCAGCGGGTCGCCGTGGTCGTCGACCAGCAGGCAGGCGCCGGACAGCCAGTCCGAGTGGGAGCCGCCGCTTCCGAACCTCCATCGCCCGCGGAGCCGGAGGTTCCCGTCGCCGTCGACGGTGGCCCGCCCGGCGGCGTCGAACGAGCCCGCGGACAGGATCGAGGGCGAGGAGAAGATCTCCCGGGCGCCGGGCTCGGGCAGGAAGGCGGCCAGGGCGTTGGTGCTCAGCGCCACCGCTGCGCACCAGCCCGTCGACCCGTCGGCGGCCGACAGGGTGGCGATGGCGTCCACCACCTCCGCCGGCGGCGCTTCGGCCCCGCCCAGCTCGGCGGGGAGCCACATCGCACCGATGCCGCCGGCCCGCAGGTCGGCGACCACGTCGTCGGGGAGTCTGCCGGCGGTCTCCATCGCCGCCGAGCGCGCCGCCAGCCGACCGGCCATCCGCTCGGCCGCGTCGAGGGCTGAACTCATCGCTGCGCCACCAGCCGCCGGATGCGATAGGCCAGGTCCACCGGGACAGCCTGCCGCAGTTTCTCGACTGCGGCGGCCACCTGCGCCGGTCCCGCGCCTGGAGAGTAGAACGACCGCACGACACGTTCGGCGTCGTCGCCGCCGGTGACGGCCCGGACGAACACCGCCGTCTCGTCGCCGGCAAGGGTCAGGCCCGATGCCCTGAACCGCTCGGCCAGCCCGTCGCCGTCCAGGGGCTCGGGGTAGGTGAGGCGGATCTGACCGAGCGCCCGCAGGAGGTCGACGAAGAGCGGTGCTGACCCGGCTTCCTCCCGCGACGGCACGGTGGCGACGAAGGTGCCTCCGGGGCGCAGGAGCCGTGCCGCCTCGGCCAGCGCCGCTTCGAGCGGGTGCATGAGCATCACGCCATCGAGGTGACCACCGCGCCGGCACAGCCGCTCGCCAGTGGCAGGGCGGGCACGCGGGCCTGCACCCGCAGACCGGTGCCCCGCGACAGCTCGCCGGCCGACTGGTCGACGCCCACGACCGGCCCGCCGGCCAGGCGGCGGGCCAGCGGACCGCTCCCGCAGGCCAGGTCGACGACGGCCGACGCGCCGGCGGGGACGGCTTCGAGGAGCCAGTCGTACGGCGACCGGCCGGTGCGGTCCCTGGCGCCGGCCAACAGATCCTCGGTCGTGCCGGGGTTGGCGTCGTGGTAGTCGGCGACGTAGCGCTCCCAACGGGCGTCAGGCATCGAGGACCTCCGCCAGCACGCCGGCCTTGAGCTCGACGAACCGGGGGTCGGCGAGGGTGGCCCGACCCTTGGGCTCGGGCAGGTCCAGCGCCAGCTCTTGGACGACGGTGGCCGGCCGGTGCGACAGGCGGAGGAGGCGGTGGCCCAGAAGCAGGGCCTCCTCCACGTCGTGGGTGACGAGCAGCGTGGCCGTCCGGCGCTCGGCCAGCAGCCCGATCAGCCACTCCTGCATCCGCAGGCGGGTCTGGGCGTCGAGGGCGCCGAACGGCTCGTCGAGCAGCAGCAACGGCGGGCTGTTGGCCAGCACCTGGGCGATGGCCGCCCGCTGGCGCATGCCGCCCGAGAGCTGGCGGGGCAGCTGGTCGGCGGCGCCCCGCAGGCCGGTGGCATCCAGGAGCTCGTCGGCGATCGCCCTGGCGTCGCGGTCGCCCAGCGCCCGAGGCCCCCACTCGAGGTTGGCCCGTAGCGACAGCCAGGGGAACAGCGTGGCCCCCTGCACGACCATCGGGCGCTCGGGCGAGGGCCCGCGCACCGGTTGGCCGTTCTCCTCCACCCGGCCCCGGTCGGGCCGCTCCAGGCCGGCGAGCACCCGCAGCAGGGTCGACTTGCCGCATCCGCTGGGACCGAGCACGGCGACGATCTCACCCGGCGCGACCGACAGGGTGATGTCGGCGAGCACGGGGAGGGCGCCGTAGGACTTGGCCACCCCGGCGGCGGCGAGGGCGGGGCCGGCGGTCAGGCGTCCGCCCACCGGGTGAACCTGCGGGTGACGGCCCGCAGCAGGAGGTCGCCGGTGAGGCCGATGACGGCGAACGCCACCATGCCGACGATGATCTGGTCGAGCCGGCTCACCTCCCGGGCCGAGAACATCATCGCCCCCAATCCCCGGCTCGAGCCGGTGAGCTCGGCCACGATGACGGTCGTCCAGCCCAGGGTCAGCCCCAGGCGGAGGCCGGTCACGATGCCGGGCAGCGCAGCCGGCACGTAGACCCGCCGGGCCAGATCCCGCTGCCGGGTGCCCAGCATCCGGGCGGTGTCGACCAGCTGGCGCGGCACCCGGGCCGTGCTGTCGGCGGTGGCCACCACGATCGGCGACACCGCGCCCACGAAGATCAGGAACCGGGCGGCGCCGTTGCCCAGCCCGAACCACACCAGCGAGATGGGCAGCCAGGCGGTGATGGGCACCGAGCGGAGGGCCTGGAAGAGAGGGTCGATGGCGGCGGAGGTCCATCGCGACAGGCCCAGCGCCAGCCCGAGCGGCAGGCCGACGCCGAGGGCGATGGCGTAGCCGATCGCCCAGCGGCCGACGCTGGCTTGGATGTGCTCGGCCGCCGCGCCACGGAAAGGGACGACACCCGGCACCGCCGACCGCTTCGACGCGAAGACGAAGTCGCGCCCGCTCTTGGCCACGTCGGCCGGCGCCGGCAGCAGCCGCTCCGAGAGGGCGCCGGTGGCGCTGAGAGCCGCCCAGACGGCCAGGAGGAGCGCCGGGAACGCCAGCCCCACGACCACCCGTCGCCACCCCGACAGCCGCCGGCGGGTGGCGATGTCGCTGCTCGGCCCGAGGACGTCACCGAGGTCGAGACCGGCGTCGCCTTCCGCCTCACGCAGCGCCGCCATGCCTGCTCAGCTCTTGGGCTGGTAGTCCAGGAGGAGCAGGTCGTCGATCCTGGGCTTGGTGGTGATCACGCCCTGGGCGAGCATCATCTCCGCCGCCCCCTCGAACTGGGCCCGACGGGTCTGGTCGAACTTCCAGACCGCGCCGACGTTCTCCAGCACCGCCCTGTAGACCGGCTCGGAGTACTCGAACTGCTCGACGAGGAGCTTGCGCCACGGCTCCGGGGCGTTGACCCCGTTCGGGGTGAAGTACTCGGCCGCGTCGCGCTGCATCTTGGCCACCGCCGTCAACAGGTCGGCGTCGTTGAGGTTCTTGGGCGCCGCCCACATGGCGGTGTTGATGTCGCCCGCCGGCGTGCCGTACACCTCGTTGATGCGCACGCCCCGCCCGGAGACGACGCTCTGGGTGCAGAGGGGCTCGGTGCCCATGTAGGCGTCGACGTCGCCCCGCTCCAGCACCGCCGGCTGATCGGCGAAGGCGACCGGCACCGCGGTGACGTCACGGTCGAACCTGAGCCCGACCTTGTCGAGCGCGGTGTTGATGGCGAGCACCTGGACGCCAGGCGGTGGCAGGGCCACCTTCTTGCCCTTGAGGTCGGCCACGGTCCTTATGCCGCGGTCGGAGCGGGCGATGAGGCCGATGCCCTGCCGGGAGCACATGGAGATGACCTTGGCCCTGAGGCCCGTCGTCGTGGCCTCGATCATCGTGTTGTAGTAGCCCATCAGGCCGAAGTCGAGCTCCCCGGCGGCCAGCAGCCGGCTGATCTCGGCCGCGCTGGTCACGATCACCGGCTTGACCGTGAGCCCCGGCGGGGCGAACCTCTGCCACTCCAGCATCGACGAGGCATGGTTCCTGGCGTAGACGGCGGTGGTGATCGTCCTGCCGCCGAAGTCCTTGGCGGCCGCCTGGCCCGGGGTCGGGGCGGTGGTGTCGGTGGTGGCGGTGTCGTCGTCGCTGCCACATGCCGAGAGCAGGAATGCCGCTGCTGCGCCGCCGGCGGCGAGGCCGAGAAACCGCCGCCGGCTCAGGTTGTCTTCGGTCACACCCGCCCTTCCACGAATCAAGATGGATTGATGACCGTAGTGGCGGGCCGAGGGCCGCTGCAAGGCAGCAGAGCATCACCAGCTGGCCGGCCGTGACCGCTTGGGACTAGCGCTCGATGAGCTGGCAGTACCCGCCGGCGCCGGCGCGAGCGGCTCGCCCCCGCCCTGACAGCCGGCGCAGCTCGACGCGCATCTTCTCGAGCGCCACGACCTGCGCGGTGATCTCCCGCACCCGACGGTCGACCAGGTCGAGCACGTGCCCGCAGGGCTCCTCGCCCGCGTCGCGCAGGGACAGGATCTCCTTGATCTCGGCCAGGGTGAAGCCGACGGCCTGTGCCGCCTTGACGAACCGGAGCCGGTCGCCGGCCGACGCGTCGTAGGAGCGGTACCCGTTGGCGTGCCGTGCCGGCGCCGGCAGCAGGCCGATCGCCTCGTAGTACCGGATGGTCTTCGCCGGTACCGACACCGCCTCTGCCAACTCCCCGATGCGCACGGGTTCGACCGTAGCGCTTGACCTTCCAGTGCGGGGGAATGTGTACGGTCGACGACATGGCTCAACGAATCGAGATCTTCAGCGCCGGGTGTCCCGTCTGCGTCGCCGGCGAGGCCCGCGTGCGCGAGCTGGCCGGCGACCACCAGGCAGTGGTCGTCCACGACCTCCGCAGCGACCCCGCAGCCGCGGCGCGCGCCTCCGAGCAGGGCATCAACGCGGTGCCCGCCGTGGTGGTGGACGGCCGCCTGCTCGGCTGTTGCAGCAACGCCGGCCCCGACACCGCCGAGCTCATCGCCGCCGGGGTGGGGCAACCGCCGGCGTGAGGCGCCTCGCCGTCCTGCTGCTGGCGGGCACCCTGCTCGCCTGCGGCGCCGGCGATGACAGCGGGTCTCCCGACGACGACCCAGTGCTTCGCCCGGGTGACGTGGTCACGGTCTCGAAGGCATGCCGGGACGCCTTCGACACCGGCCACATGAGGGAGCAGTCGGGCACGCCGACGGCGGACGCTTTCCTTGCTTCGGTACAGATCTGCTCCAGCCTGGCCGAATGGTCATCGGCGGCCCGGGAGGCCGGCACCCGCTTGAACGGTCAGGAGCCCCGCTTCGTCAACGGCGTGTGCACCTCCGCCGGCGACCCCGCCACCCAGGCGTCGGCGATCTGCGTGCAGGCCAAAGCCGAGGCTTAGCCCGGGACCACGGCGAGGCGCCGGCGGAACAGGCGCTCGAAGAGTTCCCGCTTGCGGCGGGCCCCCCACAGCTCGATGGCGATGTCGGTGTCCGACCGGACCACCAGCCGCGCCCGGTCGCCGTCGAGGAGGACCTTGATCTCCTTGACGTTGCCGCACCGGCCGCGGTCGAGGCCGTCGGCCACCCGAAGCAGGGCGGCGAGGCGGCTGACCCGCTCCCGCGCCTCCGGGTCGAGCGTGCCGAAGGGCTCGTGGGACGGCTTCGGGTTGCCCCCGCGGTGGGCCCGGGCCAGGGCGGCCACGAAGTCGACCTCGACCGGCGTGAACCCCCGCAGCTTGCCGTGCTGGATGAGGTACGCCGAGTGCTTGTGGTGCGACTCGGTCGACACGTGCTCGCCGATGTCGTGCAGGAGGCCGGCGTGTTCCAACAGCTCCCGGTCGCCGGCGCCGAGGCGGTGGAGCTCGGCCGTCTGGTCGAACAGGTCCAGAGCCAGGCGGGCGGTGTGGCGCCCGTGGCCCTCGTCCCAGTTGCACCGCCGGGCCAGCTGGAGCACCGAGGTGGCCCGGATGGCCCGGGGGTCGCGGGACCAGTCGGCGGCCTCGCGGCGGGGGATCACGTCGAGCACGATGCCCTCCCGCAGGGCCCATTCGCTCACCGTCATGCGGTCGAACCCGAAGAGCTCCATGGCGGTCAGGAGCACGATCGAGCCGGTGGGGATGATGTCGGCCCGCTTGGCCTCCAGGCCCGGCATCGGCGCCCGCTCCGACGACCGCTTGGCCAGCAGCTCTTCGTGCAGCGGCAGCAGCTCCTCGCGGCTGAAGGTGAACTGGTTGACCGACTTTGGCACGTTGCCGGTGCGGCGGGCGGCGATCATGCGGGCCAGGTCGCAGAAGGTCCCGCTGCTGCCGACCGCCATCGCCGGGTGCAGCCGGGCCACGTCGTCGGCCAGCGGGGCCAGCACGCTGGTCACCCGCTTCTCGAGGCGCCGTACGTCGTCGGCGGTGTAGGGGTCGCCGGTGACCAGCTCGGCGGAGAGACGGGCGACGCCCAGCTGCACGCTGGCCCCCAGGTGCAGCCGCGACGAGTCGCCGACCATGACCTCCAGGCTCCCGCCCCCGAGGTCCAGGCACAGGGCGGGGCCGGGATCGATGACCACGGCGGCCTTCACCGCCTGGAAGATGAGCTGCGCCTCCTCGTGGCCGCTGATGACGCGGACCTTGACCCCGGCCTCGGCCTCCATGCGGTCGACGACCTGGCCGCCGTTCTCCGCCTCTCGCAGGGCGGCGGTGGCGCAGGCGTGGATCTCCTCGGTGCCGGCGCCCAGGGCCAGTTTGCGGAAGCGGTCCACGGTGGCGACGGCCCGGTCCGCGAGGGCGTCGGGGATGCGCCCTTCCCGGCCCACGGCGTCGCCCAGGCGCAGCATGTCCTTCTCCCGGATGAGGGGAACGAACGTGCCGTCGGCGTGGGCGTCCACGACGAGGAGGTGGAAGGAGTTCGACCCCAGGTCGAACGCGGCGATGCGCATGTGCTCCGAGGTTAGGTCTCCGTTCACCGGCCTTGGTCACGACGTGGACGTTCGAGCGACGGGATGAACCCGGGCTGGTCAGGCGTTATAACCGTCGTGAGAGGCGACCGTGTCGAGATCGTGATCGATGCCGGCGGCGAGGCGAAGACCTACGAGGTCACGGCCACCCGCGCCGGCCGGCGGGTGGACGTGCGGACCGGTCGTGGTGTCGTCGAGGTGAGCGAGCTGACCCGCGGTGGCACGCCGGTGCGGACGGCCCGGTTCATGGCCAGCCGGGTGCTGGCGCTGGTCGAGCATCCCGCGGCCTGATCGCTACGGCGCCTCGAGACGGAGGGCGCCCACCTCGTCGAGCACCCATGTGGCGCCCTTGCGGGTGAAGTCGTCCCGCGGCACGCCCAGGGCGTCGAGGATCTCCTCGACGACGTCGCCGTGACTGCAGAGGACGGTGTGGTGGTCGTGGCTCAGCAGGCGGCGGGTGAGGGAGATGCCGGCCTGCCCCTCGCCCTCGGCCAGGTCGTCGCAGGGCTCGACGGCCAGCCCCCGTGCCGCGGCCAGCGGGGCGACGGTCTGGGTGCAGCGTAGGTAGGGGCTGGAGAGCACCCGGTCGATCTCGTAGCCGGCGAGGAGATCCACCAGTGCCCCGGCCTGGGCCTCGCCCTTGCCGGTGAGAGGCCGGAGGTCGTCAGGGGCGTCCCACTTCTCCCGGTCGCCGGCCTTGGCGTGGCGGACCAGCAGGACGCTCACCGGACGAGGGCGCGGAGCAGGGCGCGGTCGCGCGGGTAGGTCAGCCGGGCGGCGGCATCGTCGACGGGCAGCCAGCACACCTCGTCGACCTCGTCGGTGGGCGTGAACTCGCCGCCGGCCGGCGTCATGGCCCAGTAGCGGACCCGCTTGGGCCGGCCCTTCCGGTCGACGTAGGAGATCTCCGGCAGTTGCTCACCGACCGTGCAGTGCAGGCCGGTCTCCTCCTCCACCTCTCGCACGGCGGCAGCGGCGTGGTCCTCGCCGGGCCCCAGCTTGCCCTTGGGGACGGTCCAGTCGTCGTAGCGGGGGCGGTGCACGAGGAGGACCTCTACCCCGCCGGCCGGCGACCGCCGCCACACGACACCGCCGGCGGCCTCGACAAGCCCGGTGGTCACATCCATGAGCGCAGCTTCTCCGCGGAGGCCTTCTTCCACGCCTTCGGCCACTGCTTGCGGTGCTCGGCGGCCTCGGCCATCTGCACGGCGATGAGCTCGCCGGCGGCCAGGCTCACCGCGGCGTCGGCCCCCTCCACCGCCGAGCGCAGCCACGCTTCGGCCACGACCGCGTCCTGGTGGTCGCCCAGCACCTCCTGCACATCCGCCACCGCGGAAGCGAACTGCGCCGCCTTCTTGCCCACGAGCGGGGCGGCGGCCTCCGCCGCGTAGCGGGCCCGCTTGGCCAGGATGCGGATCTGGTGCAGGTCGGCGTCCGGAGGGTCGGCGGGGAGAGCCTCGACCGCCTTGCGCAGCTTGCGCCACGGTCCGGCCACCAGGCCGGGCACCACCTCCTCGGCCGGGGCGTCCACCCCCTTGCGGCACTTGGGCTGGACGGCGGCGTCGACCAGGCGCTCGATCAGGGCGACGTAGCGCGGCGCCTCCATGGCCTCGAGGAGCTCGGCCCGGGCCCGGTCACGGTCCATGGCCAGCCGGCGGAAGATGGGCGCCAGGGCGCCGGTGTCGGGTTCGGGCAGGGTGGCTGCCTGGCGCCGGAGCCGGTCGACGAGGACGTCGGCGTCGCGCACCGCGCCCAGGGCGCCGGCCAGCCAGCGCAACTCGTCGCGCAAGGGCGACATCCAGTCCTTCTCCAGCAGCGATCCGAACGTACGCAGGTCCGAGCGCAGCCGGCGGGTGCCGACCCGGGCCTGGTGCACGTCCTCGGGGTCGTCGCCGATGCGGACGCCGGGATCGTGGCGCATGATCCGGTCGACCGAGGAGCCGATCGCCCGGTGCACGAGAGCGGCGGCCGAGGGGTTCTTCCCGAGGGAGACAGGCGCCACCTCCGGCGCCCCCAGAGCCCGAGCGCCCAGGGCCCGGATGACCTTGGGCGTGGAATCGGGCTCGCCGGCGCCGGCGTCGCGCAGGAGGCCGACGATGGTGTCGAGCAACCCCGCCGGCGGCCGGGCGCCGAGCTCGACCTCCACTTCCCGGAAGCGGGTGGCGACCCGCCCGCCGTGGAGGACCGACACCTCGTCGTCGACGACCTCGGCCACCACC
Organism: Acidimicrobiales bacterium; assembly: GCA_035540095.1. Lineage (GTDB taxonomy): Bacteria > Actinomycetota > Acidimicrobiia > Acidimicrobiales > AC-14 > CADCTB01. The sequence goes on from DATLHA010000109.1 coordinate 23,794, forward strand.
GCGCCCTCGCTGTCGAGCAGGTCGACGCCGCTGCGGACGGTGCGGATACGGGCCACGGGGACCAGCGGCGTGTCCCGGGCGTAGGCCCGGATGAGCGTCCCGGCGCCGGCCGGCATTCGACCGGGCGGGCCGTCGAAGGTGAGCTCCCGACGAACCAGCGCCGGCCCGTCGTCGCCCCCGGGCAGCTTGACCGTCCAGCCGCTGCCGTCACCGGTCCTGTGGCGGACGGTCACGCCCCAGCGGGCGAGGCGCAGATCCGGCGTGTCGTAGTACACGGCCATCAGCGTGCGGGGCACCCGGGCGACCGGCGACACGTCGTCGGCCAACCCTTCGAGGGTGGGCAGCTCGAAGCCGGCCCACGCGCTCATCTTGACCTCCGTCTCGGTGCTCACCCCTGGTCGGACCGCCGGCGGCGAGCCCGCTCGAAGGCCAGCTCCTGCAGGCGCAGGTGGGTGTTCTCGCCCTTCTCGGTGGGGACCTTGCTCCAGCCACCGTCGCCGTCGAGCGCCCATGCCAGCGCGTCGTCGGCCATGGTGACGTCGAGGATTTCCTGGAGGCGGGCCTGGAGCTCGGCGTCGAAGATGGGGGTCATGGCCTCCACCCGCCGGTCGAGGTTGCGGGGCATGAGGTCGGCCGAGCCGATGACGTAGTGGCGCTCACGACGCTCGCCGAAGGCGAGGATGCGGGAGTGCTCGAGGTACCGGCCGACGATCGATCGGACGCGGATGCTCTCGGAGAGGTCGGGCACGCCGGGCCGTAGACAGCAGATGCCCCGCACGATCAGGTCGATGCTGACCCCGGCCTGCGACGCCTCGTACAGGGCGTCGATCACCGTGGTGTCCACCAGGCTGTTCATCTTCATGACGATGCGCCCGTGACCGTCGGGGTCGTCTCGCTCGGCGGCGATGAGGTCGAGGATCGCCGAGCGCAGGCCGGCGGGGGCGACGAGCAGCCGGCGGTACTCCGTCTGGCGGCTGTAGCCGGTGAGGTAGTTGAACAGCTCGGCGAGGTCGGCACCCAGCTCGCGGTCGGCGGAGAGCAGGCCGATGTCCTCGTAGATGCGGGCCGTTTTGGGGTTGTAGTTGCCGGTGCCCACGTGGCAGTAGTGGCGGACGCTGTCGCCTTCCTCCCGCACCACCAGGGCCGTCTTGGTGTGGGTCTTCAGGCCGACGAGGCCGTAGACCACGTGGACGCCGGCCTCCTCCAGGGCTCTGGCCCAGGCGATGTTGGCCTGCTCGTCGAACCGGGCCTTGAGCTCCACGAGGGCGGCCACCTGCTTGCCCGCCTCGGCGGCGCGGATCAGTGCCTCGATGATGGGGCTGTCCCCGGAGGTGCGGTACAGCGTCTGCTTGATGGCCAGCACCTGCGGGTCCTTGGACGCCTGCTCGATGAACGCCACCACCGACGTGGCAAAGGAGTCGTAGGGATGGTGGACGAGCACCTCCTGCTGCCGCAGGACGGCGAAGATGTCATTGGCGTCGCCGTCCTCGTCGACCAGCAGGGGCTGGGTCACGCCCACCCACGAGGAGTCCTTGAGGTCGGGGCGGTCGAGGTCGTACACGGCCATGAGGCCGCTGAGCTCGATCGGCCCGTCGACGACGTAGACGTCTTCGGGGGAGAGCTCGAGCTCCCGCATCAGCAGCTCACGGGTCTCCTCGGCCATCGTGGTCGACACCTCGAGCCGGACCGCTCGCCCGAACCGGCGCCGGCGCAGCTCCAGCTCGACCGCGGCCAGCAGGTCGTCGGCTTCCTCCTCGTCCTCGAGGGTCACATCGGCGTTGCGGGTGACGCGGAAGGTGTGGTGCTCCTCGATCTCCATGCCTGGGAACAGGGTGTCGAGGTGGGCGGCGATCAGCTGCTCGACGGCCACGAACCGCTTCCCGTCGGGCATGACGACGAACCGGGGGAGCAGCGGGGGCACCTTGACCCGGGCGAAGCGACGGTGGCCGTTGCCAGGATCGCACACGTTCACGGCCAGGTTCAGGGAGAGGTTCGAGATGTAGGGGAACGGGTGGCCCGGGTCGACGGCGAGCGGGGTGAGCACCGGGAAGATGCGGCGGTGGAAGACGTCGACGAGGTGCTCGCGGTCGTCGTCGTCGAGGGAGTCCCAGTCCGACAGGACGATCCCGGCGTCGCCCAGGGCCGGCGCGATGTCCTCCAGGAACACCTTGGCCTGGTGGGAGATCAGCTCCTCGACCCGGCCCCGGATGGCCCGGAGCTGCTCGGCCGGCGTGAGACCGTCGGGCGACGGGGTGTTGAGGCCGCCGGCCTGCTTGTCGTGCAGCGAGGCGACGCGGACCTGGAAGAACTCGTCGAGGTTGTTGCTGAAGATGGCGAGGAACTTGGCCCGCTCCAGCACCGGCGTCTCCGGCTCCTCGGCCAGGGCGAGGACCCGGGCGTTGAAGTCCAGCCAGGACAGTTCGCGGTTGATGTACCGGGGCCGGCCGGAGGGGTCGGGCTCCTCCGGCTCCACCTCCGCGGGGGCCTGGTCGAGGTCGGTCACGTGCCGAGCATCGTACCGGCAGGCAGGCGCGAAGCGGCCCCGAGTAGCCCTTCAGCCGGAGCTGCCGAACTTCTCGGGACCGTCTTCACCGGCATCTCGCATCCGGACGGCGCCGCCCGAGGGCGGGCACCGGCCAGCCCGATATTCCCCGGGAGGAACACCGGCGTGTGCGTGATACCTCGCCCGGCCCTTCTCTTCGGCTGCTTGCGCGGCCTCCGTTCCGTTCCGGACAAGAGCAGTATGGACCGGAACGGGTGTGCATTGGAAGAGGGCAAACCTGGGGATTTCGAGATTCCTGGAACCCGGCCCGTCGCCGTCGTGGTGCGGCGGGCCGGGTTGCCGACGACTCCTCTGTCGAGGCGCCGTACATGACGGCGAGGTGAACGTGCCCCGCCGGCTGGGCGTCCAAACGCCCGACGCCGCCGGGGCGTCGCCCGCTGCGGCCGAGCCAGGGGTCCAGAGCAGATGGGCCCCTGCTTTCAGGGACGCGGCGCCGGCGTGTCGAACTTGTAGCCCAGGCCCCGGATGGTGACGATGCTGCGCGGCTTGGAGGGGTCGACCTCCACCTTGGCCCGGAGGCGCTTGATGTGGACGTCGAGGGTCTTGGTGTCGCCGACGTAGTCGGAGCCCCACACCCGGTCGATCAGCAGGTCACGGGTCAGGACGCGGCCGGCGTTCTGGAGCAGCACGGCGAGGAGCTCGAACTCCTTGAGGGGCAGGGTCACCTGCTCGTCCCGGACGAAGACCTCGTGGCGCTCCGGGTCGAGACGGACGTCGCCCACCTGCAGGGTGCCCGGGCTGGCGGTGACCGAGGGCGCAGGAGGCACCCGGCGCAGAGCGGCCCGCATGCGGGCGACCAGCTCGCGTAGGCGGTACGGCTTCGAGACGTAGTCGTCGGCGCCGACCTCCAGACCGACGACGGTGTCGATCTCCGAGGACTTGGCCGTGACCATGATGATCGGCACCCGCGACCGGCTCCGGATCTCCCGGCACACGTCGACGCCGGAGATGAGCGGCAGCATGACGTCGAGCAGGACCAGGTCGGGCTGCACGAGGTCGAACTGTTGCAGGGCCTCGACGCCGTCGCGGGCCACACGCACCCGGAAGCCCTCCCGCTTGAGGCCCACGGTGAGGGCCTCGACGAAGGACTCCTCGTCCTCGACCACCAGGATGGTGGCTTCGCCGGCGTTCACGCCGCCCGGGACACGGCCCGTTCGATGATCGACGCGGCATCGACCCCGTCGTCGGCCTGGATCCCCAGCAGGGCGGTGACGGTGACCCAGCCCTCGCCGAGGAGGGCGGCGTCGGTGCCGGGCGCCGGGTCCTGGCGGCCGATCTCGAACTGGGCCAGGAACGGCTCGGACCCCCGTTCCTGCACCGCGGCTTCGAAGGTGCCGAGGGTGGCCAGGGGCGCTTGGCGGACCCCGGCCAACCGGTCGACGGGCAGGTCGGGGACGTTGACGTTCAGCACCGTGCCGGCGGGGGCGCCGAGCAGCCAGTCGAGCGCCGCGGCCGCCACCGTCGTGGCGGTGGCGAAGTGCTGCGGCTCGAAGCCATCGATGCTGACGGCCAGGCCGGACAGGCCGAGGTTGGCGGCGGCCATGGCCGCCCCGACCGTGCCGGAGAACAGCACGGCGACGCCGGTGTTGGGGCCCAGGTTGACGCCCGAGGCCACCACGGAGGCCGACGCCGCCGGCCCGCCCAGCTCGCCCAGGACGGCCAGCGCCGGCGGTCCGTCCACGGCGTAGGCAAGAAGGTCCTCGAAGCCGGGCTCGGCGAGGTGGGGGACGGACACGGACTCGATGCGCACACCATCCGGTGGACGGGGCGCCACCGCCGCCGACGTCCCGCTCTGGTCGCTCGCCGGCGCCGCGACCACCACCCGCCGGCCGGGGCCGGCGACGGCCCGCACCAGCGCGGCCAGGCCCGGCGACTCGAAGCCGTCGTCGTTGGTGACCAACACCGTGATGAGGCTCATCCGAACCGGCCGGTGATGTAGGCCTCGGTCCGCTCGTCCTCGGGACGGGTGAAGATCTGCGACGTCGGGCCCATCTCGACCAGCCGGCCCGGGTCGCCCGCGACCTCCAGGTTGAAGAACGCGGTGGAGTCGCTCACCCGGGCCGCCTGCTGCATGTTGTGGGTGACGATCACGATCGTGTACTTGTCCTTGAGCTCGGCGATCAGGTCCTCGATGCGCAGCGTCGAGACCGGGTCGAGGGCTGAGCACGGCTCGTCCATCAGCAGCACCTCGGGCTCGACGGCGATGGCCCGGGCGATGCAGAGGCGCTGCTGCTGGCCGCCCGAGAGGCTGGCGCCGGGCCGGTCGAGGCGGTCGCGGACCTCCTTCCAGAGGCCGGCGCCCTGCAGTGCCCGTTCCACGACGATGTCGAGGTCGCCCTTCTTCCTGGTGCCGTTGAGGCGCAGGCCGGCGGACACGTTGTCCCGGATCGACATGGTGGGGAAGGGGTTCGGACGCTGGAAGACCATGCCGATCGTCCGCCGCACCGACACCGGATCGATGCCGGCCGCGTAGATGTCCTCGCCGTCAAGGAGTATCTCGCCGTCGATGCGGGCGCCGGGGATGACCTCGTGCATGCGGTTGAGGGTGCGCAGGAACGTCGACTTCCCGCACCCCGACGGCCCGATGAGGGCGGTGACGTGCTTCGGTTCGATGGCGAGGGTGACGTCCTCCACCGCTTTGAAGCCGCCGTACCAGGCGGCGACGTGGTTGGCCTCGATGCGCTTCATGCCTCAGACCAGTCGGTTGCGCCTGGTCACCAGCCGGGCGGCCACGGTGAGGAGCAGGACCACGGCTATGAGCGTAAGCGCGCCGGCCCACGCACGGTCGACCGCGGTGGTGAACGCCGACGACGCCTGGCTGAACACGAACAGCGGCAACGACGACTGCGGGCCGGAGAACGGGTCGTTCCTGATGGAGTCGAACCCGAAGGCGGTGAGCAGCAGGGGGGCGGTCTCACCCGTCACCCGAGCCACGGCCAGCATGACACCGGTGGTGATGCCGGCCGACGCGGTCGGCAGCACGACCCGGAGAATCGTGCGCCACCGGGGGATGCCCAGGGCGTAGGACGCCTCGCGCAGAGCGGCGGGCACCAGCTTGATCATCTCCTCGGCCGACCGGACGACGATCGGCAACATCAGGATCGACAAGGCGAGGGCAGCGGCGAAACCGGAGAAGCCCCGCCCCAGCCCGAGCACCCAGAAGGCGTAGATGAACAGGCCGGCGACGATCGAGGGGATCCCCACCATGACGTCGATCACGGTGCGCACCAGCGACGCCAACCGGCCCCGGCCGTACTCGGTGAGGTAGATGGCCACCAGCAGGCCCGAGGGCACGGCGATGAACGCGGCCAGGAAGACCTGCTGCAGGGTCCCGACGATCGAGTGATAGGCCCCGCCGGCGTCGTCCCTCGGGCCGACGCCGTTCATCGAGTGGGTGAAGAAGTACCAGTCCATCGCCTTGACGCCTCGGGCAACGGTGTAGAGCAGCACGGAGCCGAGGGCCAGGAGGCAGACGCCGACGGTGGTGACCATCAGCACGGCGGCGAGGCGGTCGACGACTGAGCGCCGGCTCTCCAGCCGGGCGGCGGCCAGCAGGTAGGCGGCGACCCCGGCGCCGTAGGCGAGGACGACGAAGCCGGCCCGGCCCTGGAGCGGCGTGACCGCGAAGGCCACGCCGGTGAGGACCACGCCGGCGCCGGCCGCCACTGCGGCCTGACCGGCGCTCATCCGGCCGGACCGCAGCGCACTGGGCGTCGCGCTCATGGCCGCCCCACCACGGCGGTGCGGCGGATCACGCCTCGGGCCGCCACCGTCGCCGCCAGGGTGATGGCGAAGAGCACCAGGCCGCTGGCGATGAGCGCCGAACGCCCCACCTCGCCGGCCTCGCCGAACTTGGTGGCGATGTTGGCGGCGATGGTGTTCCCGCCCGGCTCGAGGATGCGCAGGTGGATGTCGAAGGTCGAGGCCAGCACGAGGGCGACCGCGATCGTCTCACCCAGTGCCCGGCCGAGACCCAGGATGATCGCCCCGACCACCCCGCTCCGGCTGGGTGGCAGCACCGACGTGCGGACGACCTCCCAGCGGGTGGCGCCCAGGGCCAGCGCCGCCTCCCGCAGCTCCTGCGGCACCTGGCGGAACACCTCCCGCGACACGGCGGCGATGATGGGCAGGACCATCAGCGCCAGCACCACGGCGGCGGCGAACACCGACTTGCCATAGATGCCGTCCGGGTTGCGGAACAACGGGATGAAGCCGAAGTGGTCGGCCAAGAACCGCTGGACCGGCACGAGGCGGGGGACCAGGAACAGCAGGCCCCAGAGCCCGTACACCACACTGGGCACGGCGGCCAGGACGTCGACCAGGTAGCCGATCCACCTGCCCACCGCCGGCCGGGCGTACTCGGTGACGTAGAGGGCGGAACCGATGGCCACCGGGACGGCCACCGCCAGGGCCAGGATGCTGGACATCAGCGTTCCCCACAGCAGGGCGGCGATGCCGAACCGGGCCGGGGTGGCGTCGGGAAACCACTCCCGCTCGGTCAGGAACCCGAGGCCGGCGGTGCGAACTGCCGGCCATGCCCGGGCGAGGAGGAAGAGGGTCATGGCGAGGAGCACGATGACCACGGCGCCCGCCACCCCGGTCGTCACGTAGCGGAACACCGTGTCGCCCGCCTGACTGCCGCGCCGGGAGGGCCGGAGCCCGTCGCTGTCAGCTGGCGCCGGCTCGGTGCGGGACGCGGTGGTGCTCAGAGCTTCACCGCGGCAAGGGCCGCCATCTGGACCGGTTCCGGCAGCGGCGCATAGTCGAGGCCTTCGGCCAGCGCCTGCCCCTCGGTGAGCGCCCAGGCGGCAAAGTGGCGGAGGGCGGTGTCGCGGGCGGCGTCGGAGGCGGCTCGGTAGAACATCAGATAGCTGGCGCTGCTGATCGGGTACGCCTCCGGGCTCGTCGTGGTGAAGTTCAGGGCCAGGCTGCCGTCGGCCTTCACCGTGGCCGCGGCCAGGGCCGTGCTCACCGCCGTGGCCCCGGGGGCCACGAAGCGCCCGGCCTGGTTGCGGATGGTGGCGATGGCCAGGCCGGCCTGCTTCGGGTAGCTGGGCTCGGCGTAGCCGATGGCGCCCGCCGACTGCTTGACCGCGGCGGTCACGCCGTCTGAGCCCTTGGCCCCCGTGCCAGGCGTGCCCGCCGGCCAGTCCTTGGTCGACGGGAACGTCCAGACATCCGGCGCCACCGCCTTCAGGTAGTCGGTGAAGACCTGGGTGGTGCCCGATCCGTCGGAGCGGTGCACGACCTGGATGCCGGAGCCGGGCAGTGACGCGTTCGGGTTGTCGGCCTTGATTGCCGGATCATTCCACTTCGTGACCCGGCCGGCGAAGATGGCGGCCAACGCCTGGGGCGTCAGCCGCAGGTTGGCCACGCCGGGCAGGTTGTATTCGACGGCCACCCCACCGGCGGTCCAGGGCACCTGGACCACGGCGCCGGCCCCGCCGGTGGCCTCCACCTCGCTGGGCTTCAACGGCACGTCGGAGCCGGCGAAGTCGACGGTCTTCGACGTGAGCTGCTGGATGCCGGCGCCGGAGCCGATGGGCTGGTAGTTGATGGTGACGCCGGGGGCCAGCCCGCCGTAGTGCTTGATCCATTCCTGGACGAGGGTGGCGGGGAAGGTGGCGCCGGCGCCCGAGAGGGTGGCCCGGTCGTTGGCGCCGGCCACGGGCGCCGAGGGTCGCGGGCCGGCGTTCAGGCGGGCGCTGTTGTCGTCGGTGCCGCAGCCGGCGACGGCGACCGCGGCCAGGACGAACACCGCGGCCAACCCGCTCCTCATACCCGGAACGTACCGGGGGAAGTCGTACGGGCCGTGGACTGGAGGTGAACGGGAGGTGAACGGCTGCCCAACGCACCCGCCGGCGGAGCAACACGCGCCGGCCGGTAGAGGCCCTTCCGGGAGGCGACATAGTGGCTTGCCGGCGTCCTCGCCGGTAGGGTGACGGGACCCTGTCGGGCGGCGGAACGCCGGCCGGGCCCGCGAGCCGGCCAGGGAGGCTGATGCCCGGACCACCTCGGAGGAGAATCGGCGCCCTTGCCATGGTCCTCCTTGCCCTGTTTGCCGGCGCCGGTACAGCCGGCGCGGGCCAGATCGAGGACAAGCGAGCGCAGGCGGCGGCGATCATCGCCAAGCTCGAGGACCAGGCCCGGGCCATCGTGGCCGCCGACAAGGAGCACCGCCGGGCGCAGGAGGACCTTGCCTCGGCGGAGGCGGCCGTCGCTCGCGCCGAAGCCGACCTGGCCTCCGCCGGCCGGCGCCAGGACGAGGCCCGCCGCCTCCTCACCGCCCACGCCCAGGCCGCCTACGTCGGCGGGGGTTCGGTGCCGTTCCTCGCCCAGATGACCCGCGCCACGGTGCTCGACGCCGGCGCCCGGCGCACCTACCTGCGGGTGCTGGCCGGCGAGGACCGCCAGGCCATCAGCCGCCTCAAGGCTTCCCGCCAGGACATGGAAGTGCGCCGGCGGGCGCTCGAGGCGGCCCGCAAAGCCGCCGCCCAGCGCAGCGACGCCACGGTCGCCGACCTCGAAGGGTTGGAGAAGGCGATGGCCGCCCAGCGGGCGCTGCTGGGCCGGGTCAACGGGGAGCTGGGCACGCTGGTGGCGGCCGAGCAGGCCCGCCGCGACGCCGAGGCCGCCCCGGTCCTCCAGCCCGCGGCTGCGGGGGCGGCGACCGCCACCGTGCCCGCGCCGGCGGCCACCACCGCGCCCCGTCCCGGCGCCAGCACGACGGCGGCGCCGCCGACGACCGCCGCTCCGTCGGCCAAGCTGCCCGCCAACGCCTCAGACGAGGCCACCTTCGCCTGTATCCGGCAGCTGGAGTCGGGGAACAACTACAAGTCCCCCGGCGGCGGCGCCTACCAGTTCCAGGACGCCACCTGGCGCTCGCTGGGGTACACCGGCTCGGCCCAGGACCACCCCCCCGAGGTCCAGGACGAGGCGGCCCGGCAGCTCAAGGCCCGCGACGGGTGGAGGCCGTGGACCACCGCCCCCATGTGCGGGAAGGTCTAGACACCGCCCAAGGGCAGGCGCAGCGTTCGTCCCAGCGCGGTCGGGGCCGCGCCGAGGCTGCCGGAAGGCTGGAGCGAGCTCGCAGTCGGACGGCGGGGTGGCCAGCTCCCGTGGGTCAGCGGGGGCCGCCGGGAGTGCCGAACCCGCAGGCGCCGTAGCCGTGCGGCGTCCTGGCGGCGACGGTGATGCCCGGGTTGCCGGCGTCGTAGAGGTCGATGAGGGAGGCGCAGCCCCGGGTGTCGTTCCGGGGGGCGGCGCTGGCTGCCGTGGGAGACAGCGCACCGGCGCCCGCCACGACCGCAACGGCAACGGCTGCCGCGGCGACGGCCTTGGTCGGCCGCCCGGTCGGGGCCGACTCGCCCGTCCACATGCACACGCCCAACCACGCCAGCGCAACCCCGGTCGCGACGGCGGCAGCGGTGAACACGGCGGCGACCTCGGCCGCGCCGGAGAGACCGCCGACAGCGCCGGCGACGAGGACCCAACCGGCGGCGCGGGGGTACTCACCAGAGCGGACCACGGCGATGCCGAGCAGCACGAGACCGGCGATGAACGCAATCGCCCCGAGTCCGCCGGCGATGGCCGTGCTGGCGTCGCTCTCCAGAGCGGCCAGGTTCACGGAGCCGTTCAGGGCACCGAGCTCGCCGTACACGACGGCGGCGAGCAGCGCTGTCCCCGGGGCGGCCAGCCCCGTGCCGATGGCCGCCGTACGGCCCCCGCCCGCCAGGCCGAGGCGGAGCCCGAAGAGGGCGTGCACCATCACCGCATGGGCGGCGAGCACGAGCACCTGGCCCGCGACCGTCCCGCCGTCACCGGAACCGAGCGCGTTGGCCACGTGCCCCGTCGCCAGCAGAACACCCGCGGCCACCGCCGAGACCCCGCCCGCCCGGACCATTCCCGAGACCGTCATCGCATGTCTCCCTTTCTCATTGATGGAACCAACGAGGACGACGATGACGGCCGCGGCGGCAATCGGCATCGGGGAGACCACGCAGTTAGCGCACGAGCACCGCGAGCTGGGTCCGGTTGGCGGTCCCCGTCTTCTGCAACAGGCTCTCGACGTGCTTCTCGATGGTGCGGTGCGAAAGGTACAAGCGCTCACCTATCTCCCGATTGCCGAGTCCCTGGGCTACCAGCTCCAGCACGTCCATCTCCCGGCTCGTGATTCCGAGCGCCTTGAGCCGAGGCGGGACCGTCGCCGAGCCCCGTCCCCGCCGGGACACCGGCTGCCCGGTCCGGTGCAGAAGCGACCGGCAGGCGGAGACGACCCGGGTCAAGCCGGCTGAGTCGAAGAACGCCTCCGCCTCGCGCAACCAGCCGACGGGGTCGCCCCACCCGTCGCGGAGAGCAGCTTCGGCCGCATAGCGGCGGCCAAGGTGGCGAACCCAGTCGCCCCGTACCTGCTCGGCGACCCGCTCCTGGGCCTCGGCGACGGCTGTCACCGCCCGCCGGGCGTCGCCGGCACGACCGGCGGCGATGGCGTCGGCGAAGCCGACCAGCGCCTCGATATACCACGGGCCGCTCCCGTCCGAGGGCCGAGCCGCATTCCGGGCGCTGACGCCTTCGAGATCCTCGACGGTGTGCAGCAGGGCCCACATTCCGCGGAACGGCGCCTCGGCCGACTCGAACCGCAGGGCGTACCCCATTGCCCGGTCGTAGCAGCGCAGCGCCTCCTTGCGGTTCTCGGAAAAGAGGGCAAACGTGCCCCGGCCGTCACCCCACGCGATGCTCCATACCTCGGGGTCGTCCGGCTCCACTTCCTGCAGCTTGACGAGGGTGGCCTCGAGGGCGGCGCCGTCGGTGAGCCAGCCGTGGCAACCGGCGGTCACGGCAAGCGCCAGCGGCAGGGCGCCCAGCTCGTAGCGTTCCGACAGCTCGACCGCGCCCCGGGCTGCGACCAGCGACTCCGGGAGTCGGAACTGCAGGGCCAGCAGCCACGCCATCGTCAGCTCGACTTCGACGGCGACGGCCACCGCGCCGATGGCGAGCGCCTCGTCCCTCGCCCGATCGGCCCGGGCGGCGCCGCCGACGGTGACCATGTCGACGATGCCGAGCTCGCGCAGCGCCCGCGCCCGCCACAGGCGCAGGTCGTAGGCGTCGGCGATGGCCAGCATGCGCTCGAGCAGGGCCGCCGCTTCACCTGGGTCGCGCAGGCGCAGCACCTGGGCGAGGATCTCGATGGCCTCGCACACCAGCGTCCAGCGGCGCTCACGCTCGGCGACGGTCAGGGCGGCGCGAGCGAGACGCGCCACGGCCTCGAAGTCGCCGTCAGCGAGGGCCAGTTCTGCTTCGATGACGTCGGCGGACGCCCGTCGGAGGGCGTCGCCTTCCTCCGTGGCAGCCCGTGCTGCGCCCAGGTGCCCGGCCGCCGCGGCGCGGTTGCCGGCGGTGGCGGCGGCCCGGGCCAGCCGGGTATGGGCGTCGGCGACACGATGGCCCGGGGCGTCGATGCGCAGCAACGCGCCCAGCAAGCGGGCGCCTTCGGCGCCGGCCTCGGCGGTCTTCCCGCTCTGGGCCAGCGCATCCAGCAGGACATCGAGCGCGTCACAGAGCACGTGGTCGTCGCGACCCTCGATGGCGGCCGCTGCCCGCCTGGCGACGCCCTCTGCGGTGGACACAGCCCCATGGTCGAGGTTCTCGCGGGCGAGGGACGTGAGGAGGGTGGCCGCCAGCCGGGCATCGCCCGAGTCCTCGGCCCAGCGGGCCCGGCGGTCAAGCGGCGCGTCCGCCAGCTCCTCGATCGCCTTCGTCGCCAGCCGGCGCCGATCACCGGCCGCCATCTCCGACAGCACCGCGTCGCGGGTCAACGCGTGCCGGAAGGCAAACGTCGCCGGCCCGTCCCGATCAAGCAGCTGAAGGTCGACGGCCCGCTGCAGGACGCCGGCCGCGAGCTGGTCGTCCACTGCGGCTACAGCGGCCGCGCCCTCCCCGTCGAAGGAGTGCCCGATGACGGCGCCGGCCTGTAGGACGACGAGCGCTGCGTCGTCCCCGACGGCCGAGGCCCGGGCCGCCACGCTTGCCACCACCGAGGTGGGCACCAGCGCGGCGACATCGCCGCCCACCGCGACCGTGGCACCATCGGGCACCAGCGTCCCGCCCGCGACCGCGGCCGACAGCAGCTCCTCGGCCAGGAACGGCACGCCCCGCGTCCGGTCCATGAGCACGTCGGCCAGCGGGCCCGGGATCTGGCGAACGCCGAGGTACTCCGATGCGAGTTGCACGACCTCGGCCGGCTCGAGCGGGCACAACTCGACGATGGTGGCGGCGCGCCGCTCGCGTAGAGAGCGAAGTAGGTCCGATGCCGGGCCAGGGTCAGGGCGCATCGTCAGGACCAGTACGACGTTCGTCGAGGATGTGTGGTCGGCCATGTACTCCAGGGCGGCAAGCGTCTCGGGATCGGCCCAGTGCACGTCCTCGATGCCCAGAACGGCCGGTCGACCCTGCGCCGCGTACGTCACGTACCGCAGCACCGCCTCGCCCAGCACGAGCAGCGACCCCGGGGCGACCTCCGACCGCCACTCGGGCAGGATGCGGCCCAGGGCGGCCCGGTACTCCGCCAAGTCCGGTGCGTCCGCGGGGCGCACCCCGGTGCGGGCGAGGCCGAGAAACGCATCCTCGAACGGGCGCAGGGGGATGTCGACCGACGTGCACCGGCCTGTCACGGTGAGGGCCCCGCCCAGCGTCGCCGCCTCCCGCAGCAGGCGGGACTTGCCGATCCCGGGTTCGCCCACCAGGACCACCGTGGAACCGTGGCCAGCCGCCGCTCCCTCCACCGCCGCCGCCAGCGCGTCGACCTCCCTCGCCCGACCTACCAGCGAGCGCACAACCCGAGTGTACGCCCCCGGGTTCTCCCGGAGGCCCGATTCGCCGGCGCCTGGCCGCCGCGTCATGGAGCGCTTGTTCTGTCTCGATCCAGGCGACCGGAGCCGTCGTTCTGTTGAACGACGAGGTGCTGGTCAAGCCCGCGGGAGACGGGGACGGACAACGGGGCTCGGCCAAGTTGTCAGCCGTCACGAACCGCGAGTCGAAGAACCTCCCCTGAAAGAGGACCGCTGCTGTCACCCAGAAATCGTCTACGGCGAGGCGCGAGCCCGTGCTCGACGCCGCTACTCGGGGTTGAACTCGCCGGTCACCATGTAGCCGACCCGCTCGCCGATGTTGACCGCGTGGTCGGCGATGCGCTCGAAGTAGCGACCGAGCAGGGCGACCTGCACCGCCCGCTGAAGCTCGGTCTCCTCATGGGCGCCGGCGGCGAAGATCGTCCGGTACAGCTCCTTCTGGAGGTCGTCCATGACGTCGTCCATGTCGGCCAGCGCCGAAGCTTTGGCCGGGTCGCGGTCGGCGAAGGTGTCGGTGGCCAGCTGCAGCTGGGCCACGGCCTGGCGCCGCATGCGGTCGATGATGCCCCGCACCTTGGGATCCAGCGGCCCCGGGTACATCCGGCGGGCGCCCTTGGCCACGTTGACCATGAGGTCCCCGATGCGCTCGAGCTCGTGGATGATCCGCAGGGTGGTGACCAGCATGCGCAGGTCGACGGCCATGGGCTGCTGGCGGGCGAGCAAGAGATAGGTCCGCTCCTCGATGGAGTGGGTGAGCTTGTCGAGCTCCTTGTCGCCGGCGATGACCGCCTTGGCCGCGCCGAGATCGAAGTCGAGCAGGCATGCGGTGCCGGCCTGGATCGACTCGGAGGCCAGCGCCGCCAGCCGCACCGCATCGGCGTGCAGCTGGTCGAGCTCCTCGTGGAACACCTTGCGTGTCTCGGGCATCGCTGTCGCTCCTAGTGCCCCGCCGGCAACCGGAGGGTGAACGTCGACCCTATGCCCTCCTCGGAGGCCACCAGCACATCGCCCCCGTGGTTGGTGGCGACGTGGCGCACGATCGACAGCCCCAGCCCGGAGCCGCCGGTCTCGCGGCTACGGGCCCGGTCGACCCGGTAGAAACGCTCGAAGATGCGTTCGAGATCCTTCGCCGGGATGCCGATGCCGCTGTCGCGCACCACCACGTCGACCCATCCGCCGGCGGCGCTGGTCTCCACCTCGACCGTCGAGCCCCTGTCGGAGTACTTCATCGCGTTCTCCAGGAGGTTGGCGACGGCGGACACCAACTGGCGCTCGTCGCCGCGGACGGCCGCGCCGGCCGGTCCCGGTTCGCTGACCACATCCACGCCGAGCTGTTGGGCCCGCGGGTCCACCCGCTCCACGGCGGCGGCCACGATCGCGCCCACGTCGATCGGTCCCGCCTCGCCGGCGCCGCCCGCTTCGATGCGCGACAGGTCGAGCAGCCCGTCGATCAACCGCCCCGCCCGCTCGGCTTCGTTGGTGATGCGCGACGCCAGCCGGCGCATGACCTCCGGATCCGACTCGTCGGCCAGCGTCTCGGCCAGCACGCCCATCGCACCCACCGGCGTGCGCAGCTCGTGGCTGACGTTGGCGATGAAGTCCCGGCGTACCGCTTCCAGTCGGCGCAGCTCGCTGACGTCGTCGACAAGGACGACGGTGCCGAGGGGCCGGTCGCTGCTCCCCATGGGGGTCCCGGTGACCTCGAGCGTGCGAGGCGGTGGGCCGTGCAGGTCGAGGGTCTGCATCACGGGGCGGATCCCGCCGCCGGCGGCAACCACCTCTTCGATCGCCCGGTTCACCAGGGCGCCGGCATGGCGGACTCCGTCGACGTCGTGGCTGCGCCTGTTCCGGAGCACCACGCCACCGGCGGCGTCGCAGACGACCACCGCGTGGGGGAGTGCCTCGATGGCCGCCCGCAGGCGCGCCGCCTCGGCCGTGGCCTGTTCCAGCCGCTCCTCGAGTTCCGCCGAGCGGCGGGCGGCCTCGGCCAGGTCCTCGACCAGTCGCTGCTTTCTCATCGGCGCCACCCAGCGTAGGGCGACGTCCGTCGGTGTTCGAGGAGCCCTACGGCACCTCCCCAACGCCTCCGTCACCGACGGAACATGCTCTTCGCCCCCGGACGCCACCGCCGGCCGTCCCTAGGCGCCGCGCTCGGCCAGGGCCGGCGGGCCGCCCTCGAAGGCGCGCCACATCGCCGCGTAGCGCCCGCCGCCGGCCAGCAGATCCTCGTGGGTGCCCTCCTCGACGACCCTGCCCTCGTCGACGACGACGATCCGGTCGGCCCCCTTCGCCGTCTGCAGCCGGTGGGCGATCAGCAGGGTCGTCCTTCCCTCGGCCACCGCCCCCATGGCCCGGGTGACGCGGGCCTCGCTGGCCAGGTCCAGTGTCGACGTGGCCTCGTCGAGCAGGAGGATGGCGGGGTCGACCAGGCGGGCGCGCGCCAGGGCGATGAGCTGGCGCTGGCCGGCGGACAGCGACCGGCCCCGCTCCGTCACCGGGTGCAGGTAGCCGCCGGCCAGGCCGGCGATGAAGGGGTGGGCGCCGACGGCGCGGGCCGCCTCTTCGACCTCGGCGTCGGTGGCGTCGGGCCTCCCGTAGGCGATGTTGTCGCGCACGGTGCCCGAGAACAGGAACGCCTCCTGAGGGACATACCCGAGCTGGCGGCGGTAGGCGCCGAGGTCGAGGCCGGTGAGGGGGTGGCCGTCGACCAGGACCCGGCCGGCGGTGGGGTCGTAGAAGCGGGCCAGCAGCTTGAGGACCGTGGACTTGCCGGCGCCCGTCTCGCCCACGAGGGCGACGGACTCTCCGGGCGCGATGTCGAGGTCGACGCCGGTCAGGGCCTCCTCGACCACACCGGGATAGCTGAAGCGGACCTGCTCGAAGCGGATCGCCCCTCGGAGGCGGCCGGGATCGACCGGCGACGCCGGCTCCTCCACCGACGGGTCGACCCTCAGCAGCCTCTCGATCTGGTTCACCGACGCCCGGGCCTGCTGGTAGGTGTCGAAGACCTGCGACAGCTGCTGGATGGGGGCGAAGAGCAGGTTGAGGTAGAGCAGGAACGCCACCAGCTCGCCGGAGGTCAGGCCCCCGCCGCCGATGAGGCCGGCACCGACGCCGAGCACGACCGCAGCTGCGATCTCCGACAGCATCTCCACGAACGGGAAGTAGGTGGCGACGAGGCGCTGGGCCCGCATGCGGGCGTCGAGGTGCCCCTTGGACACCTCACGGAACTGCTCGATGTTGCGCTCCTGGCGGCCGTAGGCCTGGGCCACGCGCACGCCGGAGACGCTCTCCTGAAGGTTGGCGTTCACCGTGCCGATGCGCTCGCGCGCCGCGCCGTAGGCCTGGTTCGACATGCGCCGGAACCAAACGGTCGCCACCGCCAGCGGCACCAGCACCGTGTAGGTGGCCAGCGACAGCGCCGGGTTCATGACCACCAGGACGACCGCCACCCCGACCAGGGTCAGCAGGCTGACGATGGCTTGGATGAGACCGTTCTGCAGCAGGGTCGACAGCGACTCCACGTCGGTGGTCATGCGGGTCATGATCCGGCCCGCCATCTCCCGCTCGTAGAAGTCCATCCCCAGCCGCTGGAGGTGGGCGAAGATGCGGATCCGCAGGGCGAACAGCAACCGCTCGGCGGTCCGCCCCGTGTAGCGCTGTTGAGCCCAGACCACGACCCAGTCGGTGAGCACCACGCCGGCGAAAACGGCCGTCGTCAGCCACAGCTCGCGTGGGGAGCCGGCCACCACGCCGCGGTCGAGCCCGCGCCGCACCAGGGCGGGGCCGGCGAGGTTGGCCACGGCGTCGAGGACGACGAGGGCCATGCCGAGGGCCAGGGGCAGCCGGTAGGGGCGGATGAACCGGCCGAGGGTGAAGTCCCGTGTTCGCCTCGACTCACGGGCCACGTCGATGTCGGGGCGGTCGATGGCGGGCGGCAGGGCCGCCACCGCGTCCAGCAGCTCCGGCGTGGCCGACACCATGGCCATGCGGTCGCCGTGGCCGCCCCCCGGGCCGCTCGCGGCCGCCACCTCGACCCGCGCCTTGGGCGCCTCGCCGACCCCGGCCCACGCCACGGGCGTCACGCCACCGGCCGGCGCCGGCGACTCCTCCTCCTCGCCGGTGAGGTCCTCGATGCCGGCGCCGGGGCCGGCCAGCAGGAGGCGGTACAGCCGGCAGCGGGCCATCAGCTCGTCGTGGGTGCCGGTGTCCACCACCCGGCCGGCGTCGACCACGGCGATGCGGTCGGCCAGGCGCAGCGTCGAGCGCCGGTGGGCGACGAGCAGGGTGGTCCGGCCCTGCATGAGCCGGTGGAGGGTGGCGTGGATGCCCTCCTCGGTGCGGGCGTCGACGGCAGAGGTGGCGTCGTCGAGCACGAGCACCCGGGGATCGGTGAGCAGGGCTCGGGCCAGGGCCAGCCGCTGGCGCTGGCCGCCCGAGAGGTTCAGCCCGCCCTCGCCGAGCCGGGTGTCGTACCCCTCGGGCATGGCCATGACGAACTCGTGGGCCTCGGCGGCGCGGGCGGCGGCGACCACCTCGTCCTCGGTGGCGTCGGGGCGGCCGTAGGCGATGTTGGCCCGCACGGTGTCGGAGAACAGGAACGACTCCTCGAACACCACGCCGATCTGCCGGCGAAGCGAGTCGAGGGTGACGTCGCGAACGTCCACGCCGTCGAGGCCGACGCTGCCGGACTGGACCTCGTAGAAGCGGGGGAGCAGGAGGGACACCGTCGACTTGCCCGATCCGGACGGGCCGACCAGGGCGACGGTCTCGCCCGGCGCCACCCTCAGCGAGAAGCCCCGCAGCACCGGCTCGGACCGCAGGTAGCCGAAGGTGACTTCGTCGAAGACGACCTCGCCGGCAACCGCCGGCAACTCGACGGCGTCGGGGTGCTCGACGACGACCGGCGTGGAGTCGAGCAGCTCGAAGATGCGCTCGGCGCCGGCCCGGGCCTGTTGGGCGACAACCGTGAGCACCGACAGCATCCGCACCGGCCCGACCATCTGGAACAGGTAGGTCGAGAAGGCGACGAAGGTGCCGAGGCTGATCCGGCCCTCCAGGGCCAGCCAGCCGCCGAAGGCCAGCACCGCCACCTGGCCCAGCGCCGGCACCGCCTGCAACGTCGACCCGTAACGGGCCTGGATGCGCAGGGCCCGCAGCCGGGAGGCGAACAGGTCCTCCGCCGACGCCGCCAGCCGGTCCAGCTCCCGGGCCTCCTGGCCGAACCCCTTCACCACCCGCACGCCCGAGACCGCCTCGTCGACCACGCCGGCGACCTCGGCGGCGCGCTGCTGGGCGTCCCAGGCGGCCGGGAACACGGTGTCGCGCAGGCGGATGGCGATCCACAGGATCGCCGGCACCACCACCATGCTCACGACGGTCAGCAGTGGCGACAGCACCGCCATCACGCCGAGGGAGAGGACGACCATCACGAGGTTGCCGCTGGCCAGGGGCAGGAAGGCGAGCATGCTCTGGACGAGGCCGACGTCGGAGCCGGCGCGGGAGACCAGCTGGCCGGTCTGGAAGTCGTCGTGGCGGGCGAAGTCCAGGCGTTGCAGGCGCTCGTAGATGGCGTTGCGCAGGTCGAACTGGACGCTGAACGCAACCCGGCCGCCGACGAAGCGCCGGACGTGGGCGACGGCGAAGCGGAACACGCCGGCCGCCACCAGCAGGGCCAGCCACGGCGCCAGGGGCCGGCGACGCTCGAGGATGACGTCGTCGATGATCACCTTCTGGATCACCGGCGTGAAGGCCGACACCGTCATGCCGAGCACGGCCACACCGAAGGCGGTGACGACGTCGGCCCGGTGGGCCATGAGGTACGGCCACAGCCGGCGGATCCAGCCCCGGGACATCAGGCGAGAGTACGGCCGGCGGTCAGGCTACGGGCACGAGCCCCTCGGCGGGGTCGTCGCCGACGCTGGAGGTCGGCCAGCGCCGGTCCGAGTCGGCCTGGGTGTGGGGGCGGAGAGCGATCATGAGGTGCCGCCCGCCACTTCGCAGAGTGACGGCCCGGTAGACCTCGACGTCGCCCCCTTGGCCGGCTTCCCCAGCTGACGAAATTACAGTGCTGCCCATGCCTTGTCCGGGTGCGCCGGCCGTCATCGAGAACGGCGTCGTCACGACGTGGGGCGAGCTGGAGGCTGCCGTCGAGCGGATCGCCGCCGGCCTGGCCACCCTCGGGCTGCGCGCCGGCGACCGGGCCGTGTGGTGCGGGCCGAACAGCACCGAGGTGGTCGTGCTGATCCACGCCTTCCGCCGCCTGGGCCTGGTTTCGGTGCCCATGCCGTACCGGCTCACCGCCGGCGAGGCCGCACATGTCCTCGCCGACAGCGGGGCGGTGGCGGCCGTGGTCGACCCTGCGTATGCAGCCCTGGCTCCGGGCGCCCTGACCTTCGAGGAGGTGGCCGAGGCCGGCGCCGGCTCCCATCCGCCGGCCGCGGCCGGCGACGGGGCGACCATGCTCTACACCTCGGGCACCACCGGCCGGCCCAAGGGTGCGGTGCGCCGGCCGTCGGATCCGGCCCTGACCGCGGCGCTGCTGGCCGAGCTGGGCTTCGCCCCCGGCGAGGTCCACCTCGTCACCGGGCCGCTGTACCACGCCGGCCCCCACGCCTTCGCCCTGCTGACCCACCGCATCGGCGGCACGCTGGTCGTCAGCCGCCGGTTCGACGCCGGCCAGTGGGCCGGCCTTGCCGCCCGCCACGAGGTGACGTCGGCATTCGTGGCCCCCATCCACCTCAAGCGCATCGTTGCCCTGCCCGGCGACGTCGAGCTGCCGTCGATGCGGGCTCTCGTGGTCAACGCCGCCCCGGTGCCCTACGCCCTGAAGCGGGAGGTCATCGCCCGGCTGGGGGAGGGGTTCCTCTACGAGGTCTACGGCTCGACGGAGCTGGGGATCGCCACGGTGCTCCGCCCCCAGGACCAGTTGCGCAAGCCCGGCTCGTGCGGGCGCCCCTATGGGGGCGTGGGATTGCGGGTGGTCGACGAGGACGGCAGGGACGTGCCCGCCGGCGTCGCCGGGGAGCTCTTCATCCGTTCGGCCAACGCCATGGCCGGCTACCACCGCTCGACACAGCAGCTGGCCGAGCTGCCGGGTGGCTGGAAGTCGGTCGGCGACGAGGCCTGGCTGGACGGCGAGGGCTACCTCCACATCTGCGACCGGCGTACCGACATGGTCATCACCGGTGGCATGAACGTCTACCCGGCCGAGGTGGAGGCCGCCCTGCAGGCCCATGCCGACGTCGCCGACGCCGCGGTGTTCGGCGTGGCCGACGAGGAGTGGGGCGAGCGTGTCCATGCCGTCGTGGTGCCCCGTCCCGGTGCGGAGGTCGACTCTGGCGCTCTCGAGGCCTTCCTGGCGGAGCAGCTGGCGGGCTTCAAGCGGCCGCGATCATGGTCGTTCCGTGACGAGCTCCCCCGCACCGAGAGCGGCAAGCTGCTCAAGCGGGTGCTGCGGGCTGAGCACGAGGCTCGGGAGCCGGCGCGCACATGAGGGCCCGTGTCCTGCTGCTGGTCGTCGGGCTGCTGCTGCCGATCGACGCGGTGGCCGCCCAGGAGCCGGCCCCGCCGGCACCGGCAGCCGCCCCCTTGGCCACGCCGGTCCTCAGCGCGCGCCGGGTGCCGGCGCTGCTGTCCCGGTTCGCGGCGGAGACCCGCCTCCGGACCGACCTCGACCGGATCATGACCGACCCCGCCTACGGGGGCGCCCGTGACCGGTCGTGCCTGGTCGTCGGTGATCCCGGCGGCGGCACCGTCCACTACTCCCGCCAGCCGACGCTGGGCCTCATTCCGGCGTCGACCCTCAAACTCCTGACCTCCGCCGCGGCCTTGAACCAGCTGGGCGCCGACCACCGCTTCACGACCGACGTCCGGGCCGGCGGCCCGCCGGCGGCCGACGGGGCGGTGGGCGACCTCTACCTGGTCGGGGGCGGTGACGCGCTGCTGTCGACCGCCGAGTTCGCGTCCGACGGCGGCTACCAGGGCCAGCGCCGCCGGTTCACCTCTATCGAGGCGCTGGCCGACAAGGTGGTCGCCGCCGGCGTGCGCCGGGTGGGCCGCCTGCTCGGCGACGAGAGCCGCTACGACAGCGAGCGGCTGGTCCCCAGCTGGAACCCCCGGTACATCGCCAACTTCGACATCAGCCCCCTGTCGGCCCTGGTCGTCAACAAAGCGTTCACCCAGAACAACCCGCCGGCCACCGCCGTCTCGCCGCCGGCGCACGCGGCGTCGGTGCTGGCCGGCCTGCTGCGGGCCCGGGGGGTCACCGTGGGCGACACCGGGGCGGCGAAAGCGCCGGCCAACACGGTTAGGGTGACCTCGATCGAGTCGCCGCCCCTCAGCGACGTCGTCGCCGAGGTTCTGGAGAACAGCGACAACCTGGCCGCCGAGCTGCTGGTCAAGGAGCTGGCGACCAAGCCGGGCGTGCCCGGGTCGACCAACGCCGGCCTCGCCATCGTCGAGGAACGGCTGCGCCAGATGGCCGGCGTGTCCCCCGAGGAGGTCGACGCGGTCGACGGCTCGGGCCTGGACCGCAACGACAGGACGAGCTGCTCGGTGCTGCAGCGGGTGGTGGCCACCGGCCCCCCACAGCTCAACGACGGCCTTCCCATCGCCGGGCGCAACGGCACCCTGTGGCGGCGCTTCATCGGGACGCCGGCGGCCGGGAGGGTCCGGGCGAAGACCGGGTCGCTGGAGGGCGTCGTGGGCCTGAGCGGACTGGCCACCGGCCAGAACGGGCGCAACGTCGCCTTCTCCCTCATCGCCAACGACCTGCCCAGCTCCTCGGCCGGAGCCGGCCTCCAGGACCGGATCGTGAGCGTGCTGGCGACCTTCCCCCGGGCGCCGGCGCCCGAGGAGCTGGGGCCCAGACCCCTGCCGGGATGAGCGGCCCGGGAGGCCCGTCGGCGTGGCCGTCCTGGGCGTGCCCACCTCGGCTCGGGTCCTGACCGACGTGCTGCCCACCTGGGAGCCCTACGGCGAGAGCGCTCTGCTGCTCGTGCTCCGGGACTGGCGCCGGATGTACACCGCCGGCGAGTACGGCCGGAGGGCCGGCGCCATTCGAGGCTCCGGCCCTCCGTGCCACGTCCCGGCCGGCTCAGTGGCTGGCGATGGCGGCCAGGATGTCGAGCCTGGCCGCCCGGCGGGCCGGCCCGACTGCGGCCAGCACCCCCGCCACCGAGGCCAGGGCCACGATCACCGTGAGCTGCACCGGCGGCACGACCAGGGGGATCGGCCGGTCGCCCGGGATGGCGCTGATGATGCCCCATGCGCCGGCGACGGCCAGGGCGAAGCCCAGGACGGTCCCCATCAGGGCGATCATCACCGACTCCCACCGGATGGCGCGGCGGACCTGCGGCCGGGTCATCCCGACGGCCCGCAACAGGCCCAGCTCCCGGCGGCGCTCGTGCACCGACAGGGCGAGGGTGTTGGCGATGCCGATGAGGGCGATCACGATCGCCAGCCCCAGCAGCCCGTACATCAGGTTCAGGATGACGTCGATCTGGCTGGCCACGCTCGCCTCGAACGCGCTCCGGTCCTGGAGCTCGCCGTTGGGCCAGCGGGTCAGGGCGGTCTCCAGGGCGGCCTCGGCCTGGGTCGGCCTGACCCCGTCGGCCACCTTCACGTACACCTGACGGTCGAACTGGTCGGTGACGTTGGCACGGTAGGTGTCGAGGCCCACCACGTAGACCACCCCGTCGAAGCCCGGCGGCGGCCGGTCGATGAGGGCCCTGACGGTGAGCTCGACGGGACCGGTCCGGGCGAAGGTCACCGTGAGGGTGTCGCCCAGCTTCACCCCGTTGTCCTTGGCCTTGCGGTCCTCGACGGCGACCGACGCTCCGGAGAGATCCGCCAGCCTGCCCGCCGTCACGCCGAGGTCGGCCACCCGCCCGATGGTCCCGATGTCTATCGCGGCCACCTCAGAGGACGCGCCACCCACTTCGACGGCAGTCGACCGGGCAGGCGACACGGTCGCCACCTCGGGCAGGGTCGCCAGGTCGGCCTCGATCTCCGGGCTGAGGCCACCGCCGCCCAGCGACCCGGAGGCGACCACGTAGTCCGCCTGCAGCGACTCGGAGAGCGTGTCGGAGATCGACGCCTTGAACGAGGACGCCAGGATGGTGATCGCGCCGACCAGGGTGACGCCGATCATCAGGGCGGACGCCGTGGCCGACGTGCGCTTGGGGTTCCGCTTGACGTTCTCCCGCGCCAGCCGCCCGGTCATCCCGCCCATGGCCTCGACGGGCGTCCCCAGCACGTGCATGAGCGGCCTGGCGATGACCGGGCCGAGGACGAAGACGCCGATGATCGTCGCCACCGTGCCCAGCCCGATGAGAGCGAGCTCCGAACCGACGCCCAGGACGCCTGCGGTGAACGCTGCAGCCCCCGCGGCCAGGACGGCCCCGCCGGCGCCGATCCGGGCCATGGAGGAGCCGGACACGTCGATGGCCACGTCGCGAAGGGCGGCGATCGGCCTCACCCGGCTGGACCGCACGGCCGGCAACAGGGCCGAGATGACGGTGATGGCGGTGCCGACCAGGAAGGCGGTGATCACCGTCGACGGAGCGATCACGATGGAGCCGCTCGGGACTTCCAGGCCCACGGCACTGAGCAGGGCCCGCAGGCCGAATGACATGCCCACGCCCACGCCCAGGCCGACGGCGGAGGCGACTGCACCCACGGCGACGGACTCGAGCACCACCGACCGCACGACCTGGGCCCGGCTGGCGCCGACGGCCCGGAGCATGGCCATGTCCCGCCCGCGCTGGGCGACCACGATGGAGAAGGTGTTGTAGATGATGAACATCCCGACGAACAGGGCGATGCAGGCGAAGGCCAGCAGGAAGGTGCTGAAGAACCCGAGGTCCTTCTTGAGGTCGGCCTTGCTGGTGGCCGTGTCGGCCGCGCCGGTGACGACCTCGAAGCTGCCTGTGCTCCCGAGGTCTGCGGCAATGCGGCTGGCGAGGACGTCGTCGGACACGCTCCCGTCCGAGGCGACGAGCACCCGGTCGTAGGCGCCGCGCTCGGCGAACAGCTCCTGGGCGGTGGCGTCGTCCACCGCCACCAGGGTCATGCCCGGCAGACCGCCGGCGCCGCCGTAGGTGGCGGTACCCACCAGCTTGAGCTGGCGGGGGGTGCCCTTGCCCAGCACGGTGACGGTGTCGCCGAGCGCATGGCCGTCGCTCTTGAGCGTGGACTGGTCGATGACGGCCTCGTCGCGGGCCCGGGGTGCATGGCCGGTGGCGATGGAGAAGGGGTTCAGCCGGTCGTCCTCCAGCCAGTTGGCGCCCATGACGCCGCCAAAGGCGGTGCCGGCCTTCGCCTTGCCGTCGGGACCGACCAGCGCGGCCTGGCCCTCGATCGAGCCGGCGGCGACGTCGACCCCGTCGATGGCGCGGATCCGGTTGAGGGTGGCGGAGTCGACTCGCTCGCGCACGTCCACGTCGAAGGTGCTCTCCACCTTCGCCGCCCGCCGTACGACGACGTCGACCCCTTCGTTGGCGTCCTCGAAGATGCCGTCGAAGGTCCTGCCCATGGTGTCGGTGAGTATCTGGGTGCCGGACATGAAGGCCACGCCGAGGACGACGGCCAGGCCGGTGAGGGCGAAGCGCAGCTTGTGGGCCCACAGGCCCTTCCAGGTGAGACGGAACATGGCCCTACCTCCCGAAGGTCTTCATGCGGTCGAGGACGGCCTCGGCGGTCGGCTGCCGGATCTCGTCGACGATGCGCCCGTCGGCGAGGAACACCACCCGGTCGGCGTAGCTGGCCGCGCCCGGGTCGTGGGTGACCATGACGATCGTCTGGCCCAGCTCCCGTACGGCGCGCTGCATGAAGTCGAGGATCTCTGCACCGGAGCGGCTGTCCAGGTTGCCGGTCGGCTCGTCGGCGAAGATGATCGCCGGCCGCCCGGCCAGGGCCCGTCCGACGGCCACCCGCTGCTGCTGGCCGCCGGACAGCTCGGTGGGCCGGTGGTCGAGCCGGTCGCGCAGGCCGATGGTGTCGACCACCTGGTCGAGCCAGCCCTGATCGGGCCGGCGCCCCGCGAGGTCCGTGGGGAGGGTGATGTTCTCCAGGGCGGTCAGCGTCGGCACCAGGTTGTAGGCCTGGAAGACGAAGCCCACCCGGTCCCGCCGCAGCAACGTGAGGTGCTTGTCGTTGAGCGTGGTCAGGTCGACGTCGCCGATGAACACCTGACCGGTGGAGAGCTCGTCGAGCCCGGCCAGGCAGTGCATCAGGGTCGACTTGCCGGAGCCGGAGGGGCCCATGATGGCGGTGAAGGCGCCGGCGGCGAAGTCGACGTCGACCCGGTTCAGGGCGATCACCGCCCCGTCGCCCTTGCCATAGGTCTTGGTGGCGGCGACGGCCCGTGCCGCCACCGTGGGCCCGGCGGCGGACGGTGCCGGGCCGGGAACGTTCCGTACGAGTGTCATGGTGATCGAAGTCCTCTTCACTTGGTGTTCGCGGCTGTGGCGCTGATGGTGACGGCGACCTTGCCTCGGGCGTGGCCCGTTTCGACATGCCGGATCGCGTCGTGGATGTGGGTGAGCGGATAGGTCCGGTCGATCAACGGGGCGACCGTGCCGGCCTCGACGAGGGAGCGGATGAAGTCGAGGTCCTGACGGTTCGGCTGCACCGTGAAGCTGGTGATCCTCTGGCTCACCAGCGCCGAGAGCAGGCGCCCCGTGGTGATGCGACCGAGGGGACCGACCCAACGGTTGGGGGAGTCACCGCTGATCTGCACGAGCGTGCCGTCCGCCGTCAGCGCCCGGCGGCACGCCCGGGCCGAGTGTGAGCCGGCGGCCTGGAGGATGAGGTCGTAGCGCCGGCTGCCTCGAGTGAAGTCGGCCTCGGTGTAGTCGATGACATGGTCGGCGCCGAGGCCTCGAACCATGTCCCCGTTCCTCGTGCTGCAGACGCCGGTGACCTCGGCCCCGAGCGCCTTGGCGATCTGGACGGCGAACGTCCCGACACCTCCCGACGCGCCGACGACCAGGACGCGCTGGCCGGCGTCGATCCGCCCGTGATCGCGGAGGCCTTGCAGGGCCGTGCACGCGGCGAGCGGCACCGCAGCTGCCTGCGCGAAGGTGAGGTTCGACGGCTTGCGCGCCACCAGGCGCTCGGGGACCGACACCTGCTCGGCGAAGGTGCCGAACCCGTGCATGAACGAGGTGGCGAACACCTCGTCGCCCGGGCGGAGGGCGGTCACGCTGCCACCCACCGATTCGACGCGGCCGGCGATGTCGCAGCCGGGGACACTGAAGCTCGGCCTGCGCAGCCCCGTCTGCAGGCGGGCGATGGAGGGGGTGCCCCGGACGAGATGCCAGTCGGCCGGGTTGACCGAAGTGGCGTGGACACGGACCAGCACGTCGTCGTCGGCGACGGCGGGCTCGTCGACCTCGGCGAGCTGCAAGACGTCCTCGGGCGGTCCGTAGCCGAGGCAAGCGACTGCTCTCATCTGATCTCCTTCGTGTGGCCTTCGATCTGGGTGAGCGAGATCAGGGGGACCCCGACGTCGCGGAGCTTCTGCAGCAGGCCGTGCAGCGCGGCTTGGTCGACGACGGGCCCCTCGATCGTGGTGGTGCCGTCGCTTTCAGTGGTGAGGCTCATCCCTTCGAACCAGATCACCCAACGAGCCGCGAGGTGTCCCTTGACCCGGATCACGTACTGCGGCGAGGCGCTCTTTGTGTTGTCCTCTGCCTGCATCGAGCCAGCCCTTGCTTGTCGTCCCTGTCGGTGGTTGCAAGGTATGAAGCAAGGTGGTGAGCGCACATCACCACACGTGGTGATTGACGCTGGTGATTAGAGGTCGAGCTCCTCGGCACGGCGGACCGCCGCCCTCCGGCTGGTCACGCCGAGCTTGGCGTAGATGTGCTTGGTGTGGGTCCGAAGGGTGTTCAGCGACACCGTCAGCTCCCGCGCGATCTCGGGGCCGCCCAGCTCGGATCGCAGCAGGCGGAGCACGTCCAGCTCCCGGTCGCTCAGCGCCTCGATCAGGCCCGTCTGCTGGAGCACGCCGTTCGGCCCGCTGGATGCCAGGAGCCGGCGGGCATAGTCGTGGGCTGCCGCCTGGCGCAGCAGGGCTGCCATGGGCGGGCCCTCGTCGAGGAAGAGCCGGACGTACTCCTCCGGTTCGGCCATCGTCAGCGCCTCCCCGAGGGTCGCCAGCGCAGTCGCCCGGTCGCCCCCGGCCTGCTGGGCGAGCGCCTGCAGCACGAGGATCTCGATGACGCTCCCGGTGCGGTGGCCGGCCCGCGCTCCGGCCAGCAGCCGCTCCAGAAGTCGAGCAGCGCCCCCATCCCGCTGAGCCATCAGCGCCCGGGCCAGGGTGATGTGCTCGTACTCGCGCACGTAGGTCAGCTCGTCGTCGGCCGAGAGCTGCCGTTCCGCCGCCCATCGGAGCGCCTCGGCAACTCGCGCCTGGGCCAGGTACACCCGGGCCCGCACGGCCGGGACCGGCCGCAGCTCGGGCGAGAAGTCGGTGTTGTAGACCGGCTCCGCCTCGTCGAGCAGCTCGACGGCGCCGGCGAGGTCGCCTTCGGCCCGCCTGATCAGGCACCCGCCATCGGTACGCGTTCTGGGGGAACTCGGCGTGCTCGCCCAGCTCCCGGCTCGTCGCCAGGTGCCGGCGGGCGCCGTCGAGGTCGTTGCGCTGGAGGAGCAGCTCGCTCATGCCGACGTGGAGGTCGGCCACCCCCCGCACGATCGGCGGCACGTGCTCGCGCGCCCGGCGCAGGCCTTGCTCGTAGGTGCGCATCGCGTCATGGAGGCGCCCCTGCGCGATGCGGAGGTCGGCCAGAGTGATGGCGCCGGCGATCTGATCTGCGTAGTAGCCGGCCCTCTCCAGGCTGGCCATGCCCTCGGCGTACCAGCGGTGGGCGGCGTCGAGGTCGCCGTTCGACCAGTGCGCCAGCCCGAGGAGCGAGGCTCCTGCGCCCCGCTCGAGAACGTCCTCCTCGCCGACGAGCTCGAGCACCCGGCGGGCGTGGGCCATCGTGCCGGCCACGTCGCCGTGCAGCCGGGCCAGCGCGGCCCGGTACATGGCGATGGTGCTCGGCAGCACGCGGAGCTCCGCTTCGTCCATGACCACCATCGACGCCGCTTCGGCCTCCGGTGCGTCGAGCCACCGCTCGGCCGCGCTCAGGAGCTGTTCCACGCCGGCGAGGTCGCCGGTGGACATGCGCGCTCCCACCAGGCTGGCGGCCAGCACCGGCCTCCTCTCGAAGATCTCGGCCGGGAGCGCCTCGAGCCAGCGGCGCAGGGTGGCCTCCTGGCGCGCCTGGCGCATGGCGGGGACGGCCAGCTCGACGAGGTCCGCGGCCCGCTCGAAGTCGTGGGCCGCCATGGCGTGGCGGATCGCTTCCGGTCGCTCGCCGTGCAGCTCGAACCAGTCGGCGGCCCGCCGGTGGAGCGCCCCGACGTCCTGGGGTCGCTCCTCCGCCAGCCGCGCTCGCAGCACGTCACGGAAGAGGTGGTGGTAGCGGTACCAGTGCCGGCGGTCGTCGAGCGGTACGAGGAACAGGTTCGCCTGCTCGAGCGACTGCAGCATGGCCTGCCCGCCGTACTGGCCGGTCAGCGTGTCGCACAGTGCGCCGGTCAGTCGGGCGAGGACCGAGGTCTGCAGCAGGAAATCCCGGACCTCCTGGGATTGTCGCTGCAGGACCTCTCCGACCAGGTAGTCGACGATGTAGCGGTCGTCGCCGGCGAACCCGGCGATGAACTCGGCCGCGTCGTCGCGACCCTGCATCGACAGCGCCGCCAGCTGCAGGGCGGCGATCCACCCCTCGGCTCGCCCGTCGAGCGCGACCACGTCCTCGGTTGTCAGGTCGAGCCCCATCACCCCGTTGAGGTAGGCGGCGGCCTCCTCCGGCGTGAAGCGGAGGTCGGCGGCGCGGACCTCGACCAGCTCGCCCCCGGCCCGTAACCGGGCCAGTGGGAGGGCGGGGTCGGCGCGGCTGGCGATGACCAGGTGGGCCTGCGGCGGCAGGTGCTCGATGAGGAACGTCATCGACTGGTGGACCTCCTGGGCCTCGATGACGTGATAGTCGTCCAGCACCAGGACGATGTCGTGCTCGAGGGAGTCCAGGTCGTTGAGGAGCGAACCGAGGACGGCCTCCAGCGGCGACTGCGCCGACTCCAGGAGCGCGCGGGCGCCGGCGCCCACGTCGGGCGCCGCCGTCTGCAGGGCGGCGATCAGGTATCTCCAGAACAGGCGGGGATCGTTGTCGCGCTGGTCGAGCGACAGCCATGCCGTCGCGTATCCCCCGGTCGGAGGGTTGGCCACCCACTCGGTCACGAGCGTGGACTTGCCGAAACCGGCCGGCGCCGACACGAGCGTCAACGTCGTTTGCGGGACGAGGTCCAGGCGCTCCCGCAGCCGGGGCCGCTCGACCACGCCACGTCGCCGCCTCGGGACGTGGAACTTGGTCTGCAGCAGCGGGCTCGTCACCCCGGCGCGTCGCTCCTCCCCCGGCATCACCCCATGGTGGCCCAGCCGCCCCGGCTCAGCGGTAGGCCGGGGCCTGGAGGGTGTAGAGCTCGGCGTACAGCCCGGACGGCCGCCGCCGGCCTGCCCGTCGCCCGCTCGCCGCTCGCTCCGTCGCACCACACGGCTCCGGGGATGGCGTGCCGAGAATGGAACCGCTGCGGGACGTCTCCGGCCCGTCGTCGACGGGGCCGTTCGCCGAGGGCCGTGTCGAGACGGGGACGAACCTCGGGTTGTCGGGACGCCTCCGGCATGTAGCCAGTACGTTTTGCTCGTCGATGAGCACGGCGTACCACTTCTTCACCGAATGGCGCGTTACCGCGACCGTCGACGAGGTGAAGGCGGTGCTGAACGACGGCACGTCGCTGCGTCGGTGGTGGCCCTCGGTCTACCTCAGCGTCGAGGAGGTTGACCCGGGTGGGCCCGACGGTGTCGGGCGCACGCTCGACCTGCACACGAAGGGATGGCTCCCCTACCTGCTGCGGTGGACGTTGTACGTCACCGAACCGGTGACCGACGAAGGGTTTGCCCTGTCGGCGACGGGCGACTTGGAGGGCACCGGTCGGTGGACCTTCGAGCCCCAAGGCCCCGAGGTGCGCATCACCTATGACTGGCAGGTGATGGCCTCCAAGCCGTTGCTGCGGCGTTTGAGCCGGGTGCTGCGGCCGGCGTTCTCCGCGAACCATCACTGGGCCATGAAGCGGGGTGAGGAGAGCCTCCAGCTCGAGCTCCGCCGCCGCCGGAACGAGGCGAACGTCCCGCCGGCCCCTCCGCCGACGTTTCGGTGGATGCTGCGGATGCGAGGCATGAAATAGCAGCCGGACCGCGATCTACGTGCGGCATCGGAAAGGAGAACATGACGCCGGAGCCGATGGTCACAGGCGTGCTGTCGGGGTCGTCGCGCCGACGAACCGGGCGGGGCGGGCCGGCTACCGCGAGGTGCGAGCTGCACCTCCCCTTCCATCCCATCGCCGCGCCGTGATGGCCGATGACCGCATCCTGAAGGTGACGCGGGCGATCGCCATCGGGATCATCCCCATCCTCACCGCCGCCTTCGTGATTCTCTTCCTCTTCCCGAGCCGCACACCCGAGCTCTGGGCGTGGACGATCCAGTCGCGGATGATGGCGATGCTGATGGGCGGCGGTTACCTGGCCGGCGCCTACTACTTCTTCCGGGTGGCCAGGGGGCGCCGCTGGCACCGCATCGGCGTGGGCATCCCTGCCATAACGCTCTTCGCCGCCCTGCTCGGCGCGACGACGTTCCTCCACTGGGACCGGTTCAACCACGACCACATCTCGTTCTGGGCCTGGACCGCCCTCTACGTCACGACGCCGGTGCTCCTCCCATGGCTATGGGTCCGGAACCGGCGGTTCGACCCGGGTACGCCCGAGCCGGGAGAACGGCTGGTGCCGGACGTCATCCGTTCGGTCATGGTGACCGTCGGCGCTCTTCAGCTGCTGCTGACGTTCGCCCTGTTCCTGCGCCCGAGCCTGTTCATAGACGAGTGGATGTGGCCGCTCACCCCGCTGACCGCCCGGACCCTCAGCGCCTTCGTGGGGTTCCCCGCAGTCGTCTACCTCAGCTTCGCGCTGGATCGGCGGGCCAGCTCGTTTCGCATCCCGATCGAGTTGGTGACGGTCGGCCTGGCCATGATCGGCATCGCCTCCATCCGCGCCGCCGACGAGTTCCGGGGAAGCGACGTCCTGGTCTGGGGGTACAGGGCCGGGCTCCTCGTCACGCTGGCCCTCCTCATCACCCTGCGCTTGCGGGTGCTCGGCGAGCGGCCCGGCTGATCACAGCGCGGGCCCCGAACCGGCGACGACGGCCCGCGGCCGCGAGATCCTGACGCCAGCGTGACCCTGCGCCGTAGAGGGCCGTAAGTGAGATGTATCCCTGTCCTGAGGGCACGCGCTCGAGCTGCGGCCGACGACCACCGGTCTCCTGCCGGCGCGAAACTACCGATATGGCTTCGGTCCCGCCGGCGCCGCCCTCCGCCCGGGGCTCGGTGCTCCTCGGCAGCACGCTCGACCTCCAGCGCGACCAGCTGGGCACCTACGAGCGGGCGATGGCCGATCACGGCGACATCGCCCGGTTCCGGGTTGGCCCGCCCCGGATCGGGTTCACGTTCGACGCCGTCTTCTCTCCCGAGGGCGCCCGCCAGGTCTTGGCGGCCGATGCTGCCCACTACATCAAGGACGCGCCGGTGATCGGCGAGTTCCGCCACTTCCTCGGGAACGGTCTGCTGGTGAGCGAGGGTGAGCGCTGGCGGCGGGCCCGGCGGATCGCCGGGCCGCTCTTCACGCGGCGGGCCGTGACCGGCCATCTCGAGACGATCGCCACGGCTGGCGCCGACCTGGTGTCGTGGTGCGAAGCCGACGCCGCCGCCGACCGGCCGATCGACCTGACGCAGCTCTCCATGCGCTATGCCCTCCACGCCCTGGGCCACACGGTGTTCGGCGACGACATCGTTCAGGCCGAGCCCAGGCTCAGGTCCGTCCTGCCCGCCCTCGGCGATCACCTCAAGAAGCGGTCGCTCGCGCCGGTCCGGACCCCGCACTCGTGGCCAACCCCGGCAAACCGGCGGGCCGAGGCCATTCGAAGGGTGGTCTGGGGCCTGGCTGACGAGCTGATCGCCGCCCGCCGAGCCAGTGGCTCGGGCGGCAAGGACCTGCTGAGCCGGCTCCTCGACGCACGCGATCCGGAAACAGGCGATGCGTTGAACGACAGCGATGTCCGGGACGAGGTGATCATCTTTCTCATCGCGGGTCACGAGACCACCGGCAGCGCGCTGGCCTTCACTCTTCAGCTGCTCGGTCGCCACCAGGAGGTGCAGGATCGGGCGCGGGCCGAGGTTCTGGACCTCGTCGGTCGCCAGCCCGGCGGGCGGTACGAGATCGAGCAGCTGCCCTACGTGGCCCAGGTCGTCGATGAGTCCATGCGCCTGTACCCGCCCGCCCACACCGTCGTCAGGCGGGCGTCGACGGACACGGCGTTACTCGGCTTCCCGATACCGGCTGGCCGGATTGTGGCCGTCAACATCTGGGGCATTCACCATCGTCCGTCGGTGTGGTCCGACCCCTTCGAGTTCTCCCCCGATCGCTTCGAGGCCACCCGCGCCAATCCCGACGCCACGCGAAGGTCCAGCGGCTACACGCACATTCCCTTCGCCGGTGGGCCCAGGGCATGCATCGGGGAGCACCTCGCCATGGCCGAGCTGGTCACCTCGGTGGCCGCCCTCCTCACCCGCTTCCGGTTGCGGTCACAGCTACCGAACCCTGACACGGAGGTGGACTTGGCCCTGAGGCCAAAGGGCGCGCTGCCCTGCCAGTTCGAGGTCTTGTGATCCTGGGATCCGAGCTGGTGGAGCGGATCAGCCTTCGATGCTCGTTGCCCGGGCGTGGCCCGTGGCGGGGCCGACGGGGGAGGCCACCACCGACCTCCCCCGTGTCGAGTCAATGTCCCCATGAGATTCGATCACCCGCACGCGGCTGGCGGTTCGGGGCACCACCGACAGCCGTCGGTCACGACGTCCTGACGTGGAACGGCGAGCGGAAGTCAGCTGCTTGTCGCCCGACCAAGACTGGCGCCTCCGATGGCGTCGCGGACACAGTGCTCCCCGCTACGGTTAACCCGGACCTTTCTCGGGCAGGAGTTCCGGGCGGCGTGTCAACTCGAATGAAGAAGACCTCGGCCCCCGGCCACTGAGGCAACGGAGGACCGAGCGTGGGCAAGCGGACAGAGCGCGTCGGCGAGTCAGAGGACTCCCTCGTGGGGAACCTCGTCGGCAAGGGATCCCGTAAGGGCTCCACCTTCTATGGCCGAGCCGGCGACATCATCCAACGGCCTCCGGCGTGGGCGGCCATCGCCGCCGGCCTGTGCGCCACGGGTGAGCGGGGGCGCCGGGCGGCATTGCGCGGCAGCGTCTGCTACCTGTCGGCCGCCGCCGCCCACCTCCCGATCAAGGCCCTCGTGGGGCGAAGGCACCCACCGGGTTCGGCCCGTCACCAGCTGGGCCCGTTCACCTCCTCGTTCCCGTCCGGCCATGCGGCCGCCGACTTGGCCTTCGTTTTCGGAGCGTCCCAGGTGCTGCCTGTCGCCTTCCTGCCACTCTCGGCCTGCTCCGTGGCCGTGCACTGGTCCCTGGTGCGCAAGCGCGCCCATTACCCCAGCGACGTCCTTGCCGGCGGCGGGCTCGGCATAGCCGTAGCCCTGGCCATGTGGAAGCTCTGGCCGCCGGGACAACCCGCCGCCGACGATGTTCCGGTCGTCGTCTCGCCTGGGAACGACCAGGGGCCCGACGGACGGTCAGCACCGCTGGTCGACCTCGCCGTCGATGCACCGGGAGCGGGCACCGTCTCCGGCGCGCTGCGATAACCCGGCAGGCCCAGCTTCGCGCCCACCCCTCGCGCTGTACCCCTTGGAGGAGGCGGCGGGACGATCCGGGAAACCCGGTGGTGCGACGTGGGTAGGGTTCCTCCACACCCGAGGGCGCCGCGGGACGGCCGCCGTGCGAGAGGAGCGGAGCATGGGGAACGAGCCTGGCAAGGGCGGTCCGGTGAAGGCGCCCATGGTGAACACGTTGCTGGCCTACGTGTCCAAGCCGCTCCGGCCGCTGATGGAGAAGATCAACGTCACCCGCGAGAGCCACCGCGGTGCTTTCGCCGGAGATGTGATGCTGCCCGAGGGCTTCGAGATCGAGGTGGTGGCCGTCGAACTGAACGCGCCGGTCCATGCCACCTTCGGCCCCGACGGCGCCTGCTACGTGACCGAGAGCGGCTACAAGATCGACTCCCCGCCCCGGGTCGTGCGCATCGACGTCGTCTCCGGCGCCACGGACACGTTCTTCGAATTGCCCGCCGACCGCTGGCGCCAGCACGGCGCCATGACCGGCGGCTGCTGGCTCGACGACACCTTCTACTTCGCCAACAACGACGCCATCTCCCGCGTCGGTCCCGGCGGCGTCATCGAGGACGTCGTCACCGGCCTGCCGTGGGGCGACCACATGCCGAACTACCCGATCGTCGGCCCCGACGGAAGCCTGTACTTCACCGTCGGCAGTGTCACCAACGCCGGGGTGGTCGGCGGTGACAACTTCACCTTCGAGTGGCTCCGCCACTCCCCGGAAGTGTGCGACATCCCCGGCCAGGACATCACCTTGGCCGGGCACAACTACGAGTTCAAGGACGTGGTCGGCTCTCTCAAGGACACGGTGCGCAGCGGTGCCTTCGTCCCATTCGGGACCGAGACCCAACCCGGCCAGGTCATACCGGGGCAGCTGAAGGCCAGCGGAGCGCTCCTGCGGCTCGATCCCACGACCGGCTCCCTCGAGCAGATCGCCTGGGGCCTCCGGAACGCCTATGGCATCGACTTCCACCCCGACGGGCGCCTGTTCGTGACCAACCACGGCATCGACGAACGCGGCGCGCGGTTCATCGTGGGGGCGCCGGATGAGTTCTACGAGATCCACGGGGGCGCCTGGTATGGATGGCCCGATTATGCCGCGGGCGTCCGCCTCGACGACCCCCGCTGGGGTGAGGACGGACGGGGTCGAGAGCCGGTGCTCGCCGAGCCGCCCGACCAGCCGCCGTTGCCCTTCGTCACCTTCGAGGACCACGCCGCCTCGAACGGCTTCGTCTTCTGCCGTGACCCGGCATTCGGTTTCCCCGGCGACGCGTTCGTGTGCCTGTTCGGCGACGTCGCACCCGTCACCACCAGGCGCGCCACCCCCGTCGGCTACAAGGTGGTGCGCGTGGACATGCAGCGCAGGGAGGTCGTCGACTTCGCCGTCAACCGCCAGTCCGGGCCCGCCTCCCAGCTACCCCACAACGGCTTCGAGCGGCCATGCAACGCCACGTTCGGCCCTGACGGCGCCCTCTACGTGGTGGACTGGGGCGAGATTCGCCTGGCCGTGGAGAGGGGCGGCGTGGAGATGCCGCTCCACTCGGGGGTGCTGTGGCGGATCTGGCCCACCGGGGCCCCGCACGGCGAGCGGCCACCGGAGGCCGAAGTCGTCCCCCTCACCGGGTGGGTGGGCCTCCCGGTGGTCGGCGAGGCGATCGGTCTGGCCAAGCAGGCCTCATCGGCGGTCAAGAAGGCTCTCCACCGGGACTGAGCAGCGGTTCGAGCGCAGGCAGCCGCCACAGCCTGCCGGTGGCCGGCTCGGCGTCCACGCCCGACTCTGTCATCTCGAACCGCCCGAAGTCGAGCACGTGGAGGGCGCCGTCGCCGGGATGGAACCCGACGTCGACGGGCCGGAAGTACGGAGCCGGCGGAAGCGGGTGGACGCTCCAGTCGCTGGGATCCACCCGGACCACGCCGCGGCCCACCCGGGGCCCCGAAGGGGCGGTGAGAGGCACCTCGTCGCCGAAGAGGGTGACGAAGAGATGTCCGGCCCACCGCCCCTGGCTCTCCGGCGCGACGGCCAGCTTGGTCGCCGCGCTGTGGGGAGGGAACTCCACCAGAGGGCAGGCCGGCGCCGGCAGCACGTCGTGGTTGTCGAGGACGAAGGTGGGCTGGGGCCCACTCTCCGGGCGGAACCGGGGGTCGGTCACCGGCACGTCGCCGACGAAGTCGGGCCACCCGAACCACGCCCCGCTGATGACCTCATGGAGCAGGTCCGGTGCATTGCCGATGGGCCGGCTGCCCCGGTCGTCCGCGCCCTGGTCGATGGCCAGCAAGCGGCCATCGGCCAGAAAGCCGAGGCCGTATGCGTTGCGCAGCCCCCAAGCCACCAGCTCCAGATCGGAGCCGTCGAGCCGGCAGCGCATGACCGCGGCCGTGCACGGCACGCGGCCGTCCACTCGCTGGCCCGGCTCACTCGGCGTGCCGAAAGGCA
Source organism: Acidimicrobiales bacterium (assembly GCA_035540095.1). GTDB lineage: Bacteria > Actinomycetota > Acidimicrobiia > Acidimicrobiales > AC-14 > CADCTB01. Next base: position 60,523 of record DATLHA010000109.1, read on the forward strand.
CGAAGGCGCCGGTGACTGCGTCCTTGCCTGCTGCGCCGTCGCGGGGATCGGCGGTGACGACGTTCACGCCGGCCAGGACCACGTCGTGACCCGGCAGATCGTGGGAGTGGGGAAGCCGGGAGAGCCAGCCGATCTGGTAGGAGTCCAAGCCGATGACGCCGCTGTTGGTCATCGCCCCCTGGCTGAAGTACAGCCGACCGTCGGGTCCGACCACCGCCATGTTCGTCTGGTAGTCGCCCGGCCCCGGGAGTCCCTCGAGCACCGCCTCGGCGCGCCCATCGGGCCACACCCGGATGATCCGGCTCGGGTGGCCGCCCACGGAGACGAAGAAGCTCCCCTCGTGGTGGAACAGCCCGTTGACCGGCGGAGACAGGTTCTTGACCACCAACTGGCGCTCACCGTTGGGTGCCAGCCGCCACACCCGCCCGCCCGGCGCCGCTCCGCCGAAGGGAAGCCCGGCCTCCGCTACCCAGGGTGTGCCCTCGTCGTCGAAGGCCAGGCTTGTGGGATAGCTGAGGCCCTCGGCAACCAACTCGGGGCCCGGTGGCGCCGTCACCGGTGGCCCACCGGCGCCGGCTCGCGTCCCGCTCCAGGCGACAGGGCGAAGACCGCCAGCCCGAGCAGGATCACTACGGCGAACACCGCGGCGCCGGCAGCGAAGGACGCAGCCAGCGCCCCGGCCACGGCATAGAGCAGCGCGGCGGGCAGCGATCCCACGAGGGCGGCGACGAGAGCGGGGCGCCAGCCGAGCGACGACGTTCCCGCGACGAAAGCGGTGGTCTCGGCGAGGATCGGCACGGGGCGGGTCACCACGATGGCAACCAGGCCCCATCTGCGAAGGAGCCGGTCGGCACGGTTGCGTTCCTCCTCGGACACGAGGCGCCCGACGGCCTGCGAACCCGACCTGCCAATGCCGAACCCAACGGCGAAGGCGCCCAGCGATCCGAGCACGGACAGCACGGCGCCGACCACGATGCCGAAGAGGGCACCGTGGGCCAGCATCACCCCGCTGGAGGGCACGGGCAGGAAGACGTCGGCCACGAGCAACGCCGTCCCCACGACGCCAGCGAGAGCGCCTCCGGCGCCGAGGAGCGGCTCCGGGTCGGTGAGCGGCTCCACCCCGAGCACCTGCACCACTACGAACGTGGTGAGCATGGCCGCCATGAGCGCAGCAGGCACCACCCAATACCGTCTCGTAACCACGATCCCGACCGACGCTAGCCCGGGCCCGTCCCCGGCCGCCTGTACGACACTCACACGAGACAGCGGATCGCTCCCGATCCAGGGCCCTCCATGGCTGGGCTCCGGCCCTGACGTTCAGGGTGGACGCGCCGCAGATTCGCAGCAAGTGGAATGGTGACGCCCCTCGTAGCGTGGTGCCATCCGGAGACCTGACGGCCACCTCGCCGGGTCCCGCCGCTCGGGTCCGAGGAGATCCGGGTGGAGACGCCCGCCTTGACGGCGGACAGCGACTGTTTCGGGCAGGCCGTGATGAGCTTCCTCCTGAACGAGCGGCGTGTAGACATCAACAGCACACCGGCCTGGCGGGCGGTCAGTCTGGCCCCCTGGGCCACTCGACGCCCAGCGGGTCCTGGGCACGGACGGGGTGGCCGAACGCCTCGAGATGGTCGTGGCCTTGCTGGAGGAGGAGCCCTCTGTGCTTGCGCAGCGTTTGGCCGGAGGGTAGGAAGCACACCATGGCCAGGCGGGACGACATGGAGGGCAAGAGGGCGAAGAAGGACAAGAGCCTGCCCGGCGAGGCGCAGGAGCTCTTTCAGCTCGTCGTCGGTTACGCCAAACAGGAGACGCTCGACCCGGTCAGGAACCTTGGCCGTTTCGTGGGCTTTGGCGTGGCCGGCGCCCTCCTCGGCAGCCTCGGTGCGGTGCTCCTCCTCCTCGGGGTGCTCCGCCTGCTCCAGACCGAGACCGGCGACGCCTTCGACGGGAACTGGAACTTCGTCCCCTACCTGGTGGTGCTGGCGGTCAGCGGCGCCATCGCCGGCGGCGCCATCAAGGCCCGGGGCCGGGGCCAGAGAAGGGATGCACGATGACTGACGTGAGCCGCACCAACGGCAAGATCACCCGGGCCGACATCGAGTCGAAGCTCCACGAGATGCAAGGCGAGGTCCAGGGGTCGGCCGAGGCGGCCAAGACGCCGATCATGGCCATCGCCGGCGGGGTGGCGGTCGCCGTGATCATCGTCGCCTTCCTCCTCGGCAAGCGCCGAGGCCGGCGCAGGTCCACCGTCGTCGAGATCCGCCGGGTCTGATGCTCAAGGCCCTCGTCCGGGTCGGCTTCGCCCGTGGCATCGGCGGCTCCCGGGCCTGGTTGGCGCTCGGCGTGGTCGCCGGCGGGTTGCGGATGCTGAAGCGGGTGGCCAAGCGAAACGCCGACGTGGTGTACCGCGAGGAGCTCCACCCCGGGCAGTCGGTCGTCGTCCAGCATTTCCCTCGCGCCAAGTAGCGCCATGATGGGTCGGTGGACCCGACCTTCGCCGCCGGCGACAAGGTGCTGCTGATCGACGCCAAGAGCCGCCGTTACCTCCTCACCCTGCGGGAGGGCGGCCAGTTCCACACCCACGCCGGCGTCACGCCGCACGACTCGATCATCGGCCTCCCCGACGGGTCCACCGTGCGCTCACCCACGGGCACCCGGTACCTGGCCCTGCGCCCGACGCTCGCCGACTTCGTGCTGTCGATGCCCAGGGGCGCGCAGGTCATCTACCCCAAAGACCTCGGCCCGCTGCTGGTCATGGCCGACGTCTTCCCGGGGGCCAGGATCCTCGAGGCCGGCGTGGGCTCGGGCGCCCTGTCGATGACCCTGTTGCGGGCCGGCGCCGACGTGGTGGGCTACGAGCTGCGGGAGGACTTCGCCGACAAGGCGCGGGCCAACGTGGCGTCGTTCCTCGGCGACGGCCAGCCCTACCGGGTCGAGCTGCGCGACGTGTACGAGGGGATCGACGAGACCGGCCTCGACCGCATCCTCCTCGACCTTCCCGAGCCGTGGCGGGTGGTCAAGCACGCCGTCGGCGCCCTGCGGCCGGGCGGCATCCTCGTCTCCTACCTGCCGTCGATCGTGCAGGTGTCCCAGCTGCGGGATGCCCTGGAGGGCGCCGGCTTCGTGCTGGCCGAGACGGTCGAGGTGCTGCAGCGGGGTTGGCACGTCGAGGGCATGGCCGTACGCCCTGATCACCGCATGGTGGCCCACACCGGGTTCCTGACCTCCGCCCGCCGGCCGGCGGGGCAGCCGGAACTGGAGTGAGCGGCCCGCGAGGGCGCTGCGAGCGACATCACGGGGCGCACGCCCCGTGAACATCCTCGATCTCATGATCGTGATCCTGATGATCACGTCGATGGGTGGGGGGTGGCGGCTCGGGCTGCTGACCGGGGCGACCTCCTGGGTCCTGCTCATGCAGTTCCTCGTCGTCGCCACCCTGCTGCTGCCGTCCGTGGCCATGACGCTCGGCGGCGAGGACCCGGCCCTGCGCCTCCTGGTCGCCGCGGCGGTGTTCATCGGTGCCGGCTTCGCCGGCCAGCGGGTCGGCATCATGCTGGGAGCCCACTTCCGGCGCGCCCTGCTGCCCGCAGACGGTCCCTCCCGCCGCCGCGACAAGGTGGCCGGCGCCGTCGTGGGCCCCCTGGCCGTCGTCACCGCCCTCTGGCTCCTCGTGCTCCCTCCGCTGGGGCAGATGACGGGCTCGGTGTCGGGCCTCACCCGGCACTCCGCGGTGGCCCGGGCCATCGATGCCGCCCTGCCCGAGCCACCGGAGACGTCGCAGGCCCTCCGTCGCCTGGCCGGGCCGGCCGGCGCCCCGTACGTGTTCAACGGCCTCATCCCGGCCCTCGACACCGGCCCGCCGCCGGCGGAATCCGGCCTGAGCCCGCAGGTGGTCGCCCGCGTGTCGGCCAGTACGGTCAAGGTGGAGGGCGTCGCCTGCCGCTTCGAGCGCGACGGCAGCGGGTTCGCCGTCGCGCCCGACCTGATCGTCACCAACGCCCATGTCGTCGCCGGCCAGCAGCGGACCACGGTGGTGCGCCCCGACGGCCGGCGCCTCCGGGCCCAGGTCACCGTGTTCGACCCCGCCCGCGACCTGGCCCTGCTGTTCGTGCCCGGTCTGGGCCAGGCCCCGCTCCCCCTGGCCAACGGCAAGGTCGGTACCACGGCGGCGGTCTTCGGCCACCCGGAGGGCCAGGAGGACCTGGAGGTGTCCCCGGCCGCCATCCGCCAGCAGGTCAACGCCCTGGGGCCCGACCTCTACGACCTCGGCGTCACCCGGCGATCGGTGTTCGTGCTCGCCGCCGAGCTGGCGCCGGGCGACTCGGGCGCGGCACTGGTCGACGCCGACGGCGCCGTGGTCGGCGTCGCCTTCGCCATCTCGCCGGACAACCCCGAGACGGCCTACGCCCTGTCCACCTCGGAGCTGCGGCAGGTCCTCGAGGCGGAACGCCTCTCGCCGGCGCCGACCGGCCCCTGTTTGCGGTGACCGCCGTTTAGCCTTGTCGCATGAGCGATGTGGTGAAGACCGACGAGGAGTGGCGCCAGCAGCTGACGCCCGAGCAGTACGAGGTGTTGCGCCGCAAGGGCACGGAGCGGCCGGGGACGGGCAAGTACGCCTACTCCAAGGACGACGGGATGTACCGCTGCGCTGGTTGCGGAGCGATGCTGTTCAGCTCCGATGCCAAGTTCGAGTCCGGCACCGGCTGGCCCAGCTTCACCGAGCCGGCGCTGGCCGAGGCCGTCGAGCTCCACGAGGACCGCACCCACGGCATGCGCCGCACCGAGGTCACCTGCCGGGCCTGCGGTGGCCACCTGGGTCACGTCTTCCCCGACGGGCCGGGCCCCAACGGCCTCCGCTACTGCATCAACAGCGCGTCCCTGGAGCTGGAGCCCGAGCAGTAATCGCCGCCGGCCGCAGGAAGCCGCCCAAAGGGCGGCCCCCACGGCTGGCGGTCAGAAAGCCCGCCGGCGCGAGGGCGGCCGGCTCCGCCGGTCGCCTGAGCACGATGAACTCGCGGAAGGGAGCGAGCGGAACGAGCGAGTGACGGCGACTACGCGCTTCCGTACCAACCGGCGACGTCGGCTACCAGGTGGGCGGCCCCCCCGCCGTTGAAGATGTTCACCTTGCCGCCGGCGCCGACCTTGGCCACGACCAGGTTGGGCACGGTCCGGCCAGCGGCGAAGTTGAGGTTGGATGCGAGCGGCAGGGCCTCGCCGTTCGGCCACACCGTGAGGTAGCCGCCGGCGACAGGGTCGACGGCGATCACGTTGAGGATGACGGCGCTGACGCCGGTGGCGGGCACACCCCCCCGGCCCGTGACCTGCAGGCTCAGCGAGCTCCCCGAGGCGAGGGGAGCGACCGGCGCCCCGTTCCCCGAACGGGTGTCCAGAGCCCGCGCCGGCGCCAGCGGGTGGAACCGGGCGCCGGTGGCTTCACCTTCGGGCCCGAACCAGCCGGCCACGTCGGCGACCACGTGGACGCCGCCCCCGCCGTTGAAGAAGCTGATCTTGCCGTCGGAGCCCACCTTGACGACCGCCAGGTTGGCGACGGTCTGGGCGGTGGCGAAGTTCAGGCTGGAGGCCAGCGGGGGCAGCCCTCCCGTCGGCCAGGTGGTCAGGAAGCCGCCGGCCGAGGGCTCGGTCACGGTGACATTGACGGCGACCGCGGTGACACCCGTCGCCGGCACCCCTGCACGGCCGGTCACCTGGAGGTCCAGCGCCCCCTGGGGCGCCAGCTTCGACGCCACGGCGCCCAGGCCACTGCGGGTGTCCAGCAGCCGGGACGGGGCGACGGGGTGGTAGCGGGAACCCTGCGTGCCGCCGCCAGCGCCGTACCAGCCGCTCACGTCGGCGATCACGTGGGTGGTGCCGGCGTTGTTGTACAGGCTGACCTTGCCGCCGGCCCCCACCTTGACGACCACCAGGTTGGGCACCGTCTGGCCCGCGGTGTAGTTCAGGTTGGAAGCCAGCGGCCGGGCGTCGCCGGTGGGCCAGGCGGTCAGGTAGCTCAGCGCCGTGGGCTCGGTGACGGTGACGTTCAGGGCCACCGCGGACACTCCCGTCACGGGCACGCCGCCCCGACCGGTGACCTGCAGGTCAATGGCGCCGCCCTGCGCCACCCTGCCCGTCGGCGCGCCGTTGCCCTCGCGGGTGTCGAGGATCCGGGCCGGCGGGAGAGGGTTGAACCGAGCGCCGAGCGAGGGGGTCACCGGGGAGGAGGCGGCGGACTGGGGGCCGGTTCCGACGCTGTTCACCGCCGCCACCTTGAAGGTGTACGTGTTCTCGGCGAGGCCGGTCACCGTCTGGGCGGTGGCGGCCGAGGTGAACGTTCGCGCCGGCTGCGCCGTCGCCCCGACGTAAGGGGTCACCACGTATGCGGTGACCGGCTGGCCGCCGTTGGAGGCCGGGGCGGTCCAGGTCAGGCTGGCGGTGCCCTCCCCGGGCACGGCCGTGACGCCGATCGGCGCCCCGGGGACGGTCGCCGCCGCCGCTCCGGTACGCAGCCAGGCACTGTTGGCCGCGTTCCAGTGGGTGGCGAGATAGCTGCCGGCCGGCGGGGCGGTGGAGAAGTAGTCGTCGTGGTTGCAGTCGAACGTGTTCTCGTGGCTCGACGCACACTTCTGCACCATGGGCCTGCCGGATCCGTCGGCGTAGCACATGCGGTCGCTCTCGTCGGTGCAGTGGCTGTACGGCGTGGCGTTGGGGGCGCTGGCCTGGACGCCGCCCAGATTGTGCATCAGCTCGTGGGCCTCCACCGACTGCCCCAGGACACCCCAGCAGCCGTTGTCGACCCTGGAGATGAGGCTGTAGAGGTTGTTGTAGTTGTTCTGACCCGCCCGGTCGTCGGTGTAAATCTCGCCGATGCCGCAGTACACGTTGGCGTCGACCCAGACCATGTACTTGCGGTCGTTGCGGCTGAAGCCCTTGGCGGTCAGCTCGTTCACGGTGGTCTGGAAGTCGTTCGCCGCCGTCACCGACAGGGTGGTCCTGGCGATGACGGGGGTGCAGGCGGCGTCGTGGACGAACCGGATGCGCCGGCTGCCGCCGGTCTCGGCCGCGCTGCGGTCGAACACTGCATCCATGGCCGCGGCCCACGTCTGGAACGACGCCGCGTAGGTGGCGTAGCGGTCGGTGCGGCCGGTGATGTTGGCGTAGACCAGCTGGACCCGCGGGCCGCTCGAACCGTCGCCGGTGCAGACGGTCGCGGCTACGGTCTCGGGTGCCGGCCGCAGGGCGCTCTCGGCGGGCGACTCCGGCTCCCGGGCCACCCGGACGTCGATGCCCTCTGGGGCAGCGTCGGGCCCGTGGCTGCAGCGCGCCGGGCCGTTGCCGGCGCCGGGGCGGATCTCGAACTTGCCCTTGCACGGGCCCTGGGTCGCCCGCTCCAGCCCGGCGTACTTCAGGCCCCTGGCCGGGTCGTCCCTGGGGGTGGCCGCCGCCGACGCGGTCCCCGTGCCGAGCGCGAACATGCCGGCCACCAGGGCCAGGCACAGGAAGAGCGGGAGGGAGAAGCGGCGGCGGGGGGACACACCCCCGCTATCGGCAGCTCGCCTCTAGTGCTTGACGGCCGGCGCGGCCGTCATTCGACCTCGATGAAGATGCACTCCCCGGGGCACTCTTCGGCCGACTCGATGGTGCCGTCCTCCTGGCCCGCGGGCACGACGGCCAGGCCCTCGACGCCACCGGGGTCGCTGAAGACCTTGCTGCCCTCCTTGACGTAGGCCAGGCCGTCGTCGAGGAGCGTGAACACGTCGGGAGCGATCTCTTCGCAGAGACCATCGCCGGTGCACAGATCCTGGTCGATCCAGACCTTCATCGCCATGGCAAGCCCTGTCCCTTCGTGTGGACGTCTGTCGTGAGAACCGGTGCCCCTCGTGGGGCTACGGAGACAATTTACCCGGAAATCGCCGGGAAAACCAATCAAGGGAAGCTACCGTGGTTCCGAAGAGGCCCGGTGTACGGTGGTTTTCCAGTCGAGGGCCGACCCGAGGGAGGTGATTCCGACGTCCAGTTCCGAGTACGAACGTCGGCTGTCAGCCTACGAGCAGCAGGTCGAGGGCCTGCTCGAGCAAGTCAAGGAATTGGAGCAGCTCGTCGTCGACCTCCGGCGCAAGCTGCAGGACGCGCCCAAGCGGGTCCGCACCCTCGAGGAGCGCCTGCTGGAGACCAAGGGCCAGCTGGCCCAGGCCACCTCCCAGAACGAGAAGCTGAGCTACACCCTGCGGGAGGCCCGCGACCACATCGCCGAGCTGCGCCGCGAGGTCGAGAAGCTCACCCAGCCCCCGTCGGCGTACGGCACCCTGCTGTCCCGGAACGACGACGGCACCGTCGACGTGTTCTCGGGCGGGCGCAAGATGCGCGTCGCCCTGCACCCCGAGCTGGAGGACACCGAGCTCGAGCGTGGCCAGGAGGTCGTGCTCAACGAGTCGCTGAACGTGGTCCTGGCCCGGGCGGCCGAGCTGTCGGGCGAGGTCACCACGCTCAAGGAGCTGCTGGAGGACGGCCGGCGGGCCATCGTGGTCGGCCGGGCCGACGAGGAGCGCGTGGTCGAGCTGGCCCAGACGCTGATGGGCGAGAAGCTGCGGGCCGGCGACAGCATCCTCATGGACTCCCGCACCGGGCTCCTCCTGGAGCGGCTGCCTCGTCCCGAGGTGGAGGAGCTCATCCTGGAGGAGGTGCCCGACGTCTCCTACGAGGACGTGGGCGGCCTCGACAACCAGATCGAGCAGATCACCGACGCCGTCGAGCTGCCCTTCCTGCACCGCGACCTGTTCGTCGAGCACAAGCTGCCGGCGCCCAAGGGCATCCTGCTGTACGGCCCTCCCGGCTGCGGCAAGACCCTGATCGCCAAGGCGGTGGCCAACTCCCTGGCCCAGAAGGTCAGCGAGGTCACCGGCAACAAGGCGGCCCGCAGCTACTTCCTGAACATCAAGGGCCC
>DATLHA010000110.1:0-8156 GCA_035540095.1 Acidimicrobiales bacterium
CGAGGAGATGCGGCCCTGGCGCAGCAGGGTGATGTACTGGTCGAGGCGCAGCTCGCGACCCTCGGTGCGGGGGCTGGACCACCACAGCAGGGTGGCGTAGAAGCCGATGAGGATCGGCATGGCCAGGATGGCGTAGACGAGGCCCTTCTTCCGAGCCTTGCCCTTGCGGGCCTCGTCGTCAGCCGGTGAGGGCGGGGGCGTGCCGTCGGTCTTCTTAGCCATGGAAGTACTCCTCGGGTGTGCATCGGGACGTGGTCGTCCAAGGGTCGGGTGCTGCGGTGTAGGGAAGTGTGGGACTACGGGTTGTTACGGGCGGTAACGGTCGGCACAGCCCTTGGGGTCGGGCTGCTGACCGGGTGCGGCAAAGTCACCGGCGACGACGAGGACGCTGCCGTCGCCGAGCAGGACGGCCGAAGGCTCGCTGCGGGGGCAAGCCATCTGGCCGGCGGAGCGCCACTCACGCCGGTCGAGGGCGAAGATCTCGGCGGTGTTCAGGGACCGGCGGTTCCCCCGCGTGATCGACTCGCCGCCGGCCACCAGCACCCGACCGTCGGGGAAGACGGTGGCCACATGGCCGCTGCGGCTGCCGGTGAGGGCTCCGACGTTGGTCCAGCGGCCGTCGCCGGGGTCGAAGACCTCGGCCGTGGACAGCGAGGTGTCGCCGTTCTGGCCCCCCGCGCCGCCGATCACCATGACCGTGCGGTCGGGAAGCTTCAGGGCGGCGTGGTTGAACCGGGCGTCGCCCATGTCGTTGGACCTGCGGAAGCTGTCGACCGCGGGGTCGTAGATCTCGGTGGAGGCGAGGGCGCCGGCGACGCCGGAGATCGGCGGCCCCTGGCCCCCGGCGATGAGGACCCGGCCATCGTCGAGGGCGGTGGCCGTGTGCTCGAAGCGGGGCGTGCTCATGGCGCCCGACGTCGTGGTCCACCGGTTGGCGGCGACGTTGTAGACCTCGGCGGTGGCGTCGGGGCGGATGGTCTGGTTGCCGCCGGTGCCGGCCGCGTTCTCGGCTGACGTGCCTCCGGTCACCAGGACGTTGCCGTTGTTCAGGAGGGTCAGGGTGTTGCCGAGCCGGGGGACACTCAAGGGCGCCACCGTGGTCCAGCGGGACGAGGCGGGGTCGAAGATCTCGACGGACGAGAGCAGCTCGCCCTCGTGGATCCCGCCGGCGACCATGACCCGTCCGTCGCCCAGCACCACGGCCTGGTGACCGCGTCGGGGGTCGTTCATCGGCGTGGTGGCCGACCACACGCCGGAGTTGGGGTCGAAGACCTCGACGGCGGCGACCGCCTGCTGGCCGACGCCGCCACCGATGGCGAGAGCCCGCCCGTCCTTCAGGACGACAGCGGTGGTGGTCCCACGGATGCTGACCAGGTCGGGGCTGGGGCTCCAGGTGCCGACGGCCGGCAGCTGGGCGATGTTCGTCTCCCCGTCATCGCCGCTGCGGGTCAGGCCGAAGACGACCAGGGCGACGAGGACGCCGATGCCCGCGACGGCCAGGTACATCGGCGTGCGGGACGGCCGCAGCATGGCGAGCGTCTCCTTGGAGAGCTCGACCCCCTTGGCGTCGGCTTCGCACTTGAGCCCCACGTCGGTGCGCACCGCGCACTTGGGGCAGATGGGTTTCCCGCATTCGACGCAGGTGAGGCGCGTCGCCTCACCGTGACGCTCACACTTGAGTGCTTGAGTGGCCACGGCTCAGTCCCCTCGCCGTTCGCGCATGTGGTCACTTTATCCCGGCCGTACTCCTGGGGCGCCGGGGGAAACCCCGAGATCAACCCTGAGACGGCTGCAGGGGTGGTGCCTGCACGCTGGAGCCGGGCCGCGGTCCCGCCGACTCCTCCGGCTCGACGACGGCGCCGTCATCGAGGGCCATCGCCGCCTTGGGCATCTGGATGGCGTACCGGGCCCGTGCCCTTCGCAACCGCAGGCCGTCCCAGTGCCCGAACTCGTTCTCGGGCAGCCATTCGTTGGCCCAGGTGCCGGGAAAGCGCTCGCCGAGCTTGCGCACCTGCGGGGCACGGAGCATGCGCCGGGTGCCGGCCCGGTCGCTCCAGACGGTCAGCAGGTAGACCTGGCCCGGGCGGCTGATCCCGACCACACCCTTCAGGTAGTCGGGGTCACCTCGCGCTTCCTCCTCCAGGGCTCGGAGGGCGAGATAGGCCTCGACCGTGCGCTTGGCCGACGTGGCGATGTGCACCACACCACCGCCGGCGCCCCGCACCTCGGCCCGCCGGCGCCGGGCGTACACGGTGGTGTCGTAGGTCACCTCCCCGTCGACGCTCATGGCCGAGCGCAGCTTGGGCAGGTGCTCCAGCGCCTTCTCGAGCGCCTCCGGCTTGGGGCCGTCGGTGGCCTGGTAGGCGGGGTCGGGCCGGCCCATGGTCAGCCCCTTCAGCTGGCCGAGCTCCTCGGGCCCCGGCCGCCAGCGCATGAGCCAGAACGACCGCAGCCACTTGGAGAAGAACCACATGATGTCGTCGTGGGCGCCCGACCGCATGAACTCCTGCATGTCGTGGCGACTTCTCCAGATGCTGATCGTCCAGAACTCGGTAGGGCTGGCGATGATGCTGGCCCAGCGGACGACGTCACCGGTGGCCTTGAGCTGCCGGCGGACCCGCAGGGTGGCATAGAGCATGTGCGGGAAGAACCATGGCCCCTTCAGGCGGGACCGAGTGGTGAAGGCGAACAGCTTCTCGGCGGGCTCGCCGCCGGCCCCGGGGGCCTGTTCCAACGCGCTTTCCTCCCCTGAACGGGATGTGACCAGCCTACCGGAGAAGGGTTCGAAGCAGAGCGGTGGTGAGGATGCCGTCACAGCCGGTGGCGTGGGGATCGGCCACCACCGTGGCCGGCGCTCGCGGCTCGCCGAAGCCGTCGAGCACCAGGTCGGCGCCGGACAGATCGTGGTCGGCGGTGTAGCCGTTGGTCACCACCACGCAACACAGGCCGGCGGCGCGCGCGGCCTGGAGTCCCTCGGTGGAATCCTCGATGACGACGATGGTGCTGGGGTCCTGACCGAGCTCCTTCACCGCGGTGGTGAAGACCTCGGGATCGGGCTTGCGGCTGGTGACGTCGTCTCCGGCGACGATGGCGTCCCATTCGACGTCGCCCAAGGTGTGACGCAGCAGCCGCTCCACCCACCGCCGGCTCCCGGTGGTGCCCACCGCCCGGGCCACGCCGGCGCCGGCCAGCTCCTCGAGCAGGCGCTCCGCACCCGGGCGAAGCTCGATCACGCCGCCGTCGACCATCTCCTCGAGGATGGCGGTCTTGCGCTCATGCAGCGCCCCCGCCAGCTCGGCCCGCTCGGCCTCGGCCACCCCTTCGCCGGCGAGGTAGTTCTCGATGCGGCGCCGCCCGCCCGTGGTGTGCAGCAACTCGCCGTAGAGCTCCTCGTCCCAGCGGTACGGCAGGTCGAACGCCTCGAAGGCGCGGTTGAAGGCCACCCGGTGCCCGTGGCGCTCGCTGTCGACAAGGGTGCCGTCCACGTCGAAGATGACGGCCTGCAGGTCGCTCAAAAGACCGGAGGGCCGTCCACCCCGCTCCCAGGGCCGCTCGGGCCCCCGCCGCCGAGCAGCATGTCGTCGTCGCCGCCGACCGCCGCCTTGCGCACCTCGGCGAACGCCTCGTCGATGTCGGCCCCCCACAGGTCCCAGGTGACGGTCCGGGCGCCGACGTACTGCATCCCCACCGCGACCCCGAGGGGCTGCTGCTCGTCGAGCATGGTCAGCCCCTCGTTCTGCAGCGCATCGCCCACGGTGGCGGCGATGTCGACCAGGTGCTCGGGCAGATCGTGGAGCACCAGGACCGAGCGGGGCCCGATCCAGAGGGCGAGCGGCATGTCACCGTCGACCCGCAGCACCCGGTCCTCGACGTGCAGTCGCTCCGAGTGGGGCGTGGGACCGGCGTGACGCAGAAAGGCCCGCACGACCTCCTCGTCGGAGTCGCGCGGGCCTCTCGGCTCGTACAGGGGAGGGAGTGGCCAGTCGGTCACCTGACCATTCTACGAGTGGTCAGGTGGGTGCTGGCTAGTCCGGCCTCCCGGGCCGGACGCCCCGCTGTTCTCGTGCCTAGGCCAGGGTCTCGGCGGCAGCCGCCGCCCGGGTCAGGTCGTTGTTGACGTCGACCAGGTTGCCGTTGATGCGGTCGACGGCGGGGCCGATGACGCCGCACATCGTCTCCACGGCACGGACACCCCAGGCGATACGGGCCAGGTTGGCCGAGATGCGGTTGAGCTGCTTGGCCACGATGTTCAAGAAGGTGGCCAGAACGCCGACGAGAAGGGCGATCTCGAAGACGGTCAGGAAGATGCGAAGCGTCATTTACCTTCTCCCCCTCTCGGCGGCCGCAGCGGCCTCGAAGAGCTCGGCGTGCTTGCGAACCTCGGTGCGCAGGTCGGCGGTCAAGGAGCCGGCCTGGTTGAGCATCCAGGTGGTGGCGGTGTTCTGGGCCACCCGGGTAGCGGTGTCCCACGCCTCACGGACGTTCTTGTCGATGTCGTCGACGAAGGTGACGAGCAGCGACAGCAGCAGGATGACGGCGGAGATGACGACGGCTCCGAGGCCGAGGGTCACCCACCAGAACGTGATGTGCTCCCTCGCGACATCGGCGAGCATGACCACTACTGCCCACCTCCCAGGACCGAACGTGCCTCTTGGGCACTCTTGATGATGGACCGAACGCCGCCGTTGACCTTGTCGACGTCCCACAGGGGGAGCGTGTTGATACGGGCCTGGTCGAGTGCGCCGACGACCACGTCGGCCTGCACCCCGATGCGGCGAGCGAGCCCCAGGATGATTGCTACCAAGATGACGACCACGGTGATTAGGACACCCGCGATGATGTAACCGACATACCAGCCGGTCAGATCGACCGCAGCGAGAAGCGACATGCACACCCCTTCCGTTGAATGCGGAGTCACAATAGACTTTCTGCAGTTACGCGGTCAACGGGTCCGTAGGCCGCTTTTCACCGATTTTTCGCCTGGCGCCAGGCCCGGCACCCCAGCTTCTCCAAACACGCGCCGAATCCGTGCGCACGAGTGATCGCAGGCCCCGAATTGCCCTCCAGCGTTGACGAACAGCCCCCCGACGGACCGCCCCCGCGGCCGCGCCCGCAACCCCGCCGGCGGCCGCCGAGCCGGGCCGAGCTGCGGGCGGCGCAGCGCCGGGCCCAGCCGCCGCGTACCCGCGCCGCCCGGACGGCGCCGGCGGCGAGCCGTGGGGCGCCGGCGCCGGCGGAGGACGCCGGCGACGAGAACGCCGCGCCGGCGCCGGCGCCCGATCCCCGCCAGAAGCGCATGGTGGTGCTCATGTCGATCTTGACCGCGGTGGTCGTCATCGGTGGCGGCATTGCCATCGGTGCGGCGATGAACAGCCGGTCCAGGGACGACCTCCCCCCGCCGGCGGCGGACAACACGCCGGTGCCGATGACCACCTTCCGCGACCCCGAGACCGGTATCAGTGTCGATTACCCCCGGGCGTGGAAGCGGGTGGAGGTGCCCGTGGCCGAGTACCGCCTCGCGGTGGACGCGGGCAACAACGTGGCGTTCACCATCCGCGTCGTCCCCATCCAGACGCCGGCCACCCCCCAGAACCTCCAGAACTTCAAGGCCGTGACCGACGGACTGGTGGCCTCGAACCCGACGGTGACGGTGCTCAAGGAGCAGGCCATCTCCCTGAACGGGATGCTGGGCTACTACTACTTCTATACCTTCCAGGACGGGCCGGTGACGGCCGTCCACGCCCACTACTTCCTCTTCTCGGGCAACAAGATGAACATCCTGGTGTTCCAGACGCTGCCGGACGACTTCGAGTCGCACGCCGCGACCTTCGACCGGGTGGCCGAGAGCTTCCGCAGCGACCCCAACGTCGCCTCGATGCCGGCGTCCACCGCCCCTGCGTCCACCACCACGACCATCGGCTAAGGAGGAACCTCGCCGTGATACCGCCCAACGGACGGCCGCGCCGCGCCTCGACGCTCGCCGCCGCCGCCCTTTGCGCCGGCCTGCTGACCGCCTGCGGTGGCTCCTCCGGCGGGGCTCAGGGAGGGGGCGGGCCGGCAGTGAGCAGCACGGCGGTGACTGCGGTTCCCGTGCCTCCGGACCTGCCCCAGAGGCCGGCGTGCGGGATGATCACCCTTGCCGAGGTGGAAGCGGCGATCGGGGCCAGGGTGAGCCCGGCGAAGGAGGAGACCCGCGAAGGCCGGTCGCTGTGCTCGTTCAGTCTCGTCTCCAAGGCCGATGAGAGCGTGGTCCTCATCTCCACCTCGTCATCGGGGGTGCCGGCGTTCTTCGCCAACGCGTTCAACAAGGCCGACGCCCCCCAGACCGTCGGCGCCGGCGACCAGGCGTTCGCGAGCGGTCCGAGCGGACTGGTGCGCAGGGGGAACACCATGGTCGCCATCCTGGTCGTGCTCCGCCAGCCTGGGCCCCAGCTCCAAGCCGCCGTCACCAAGCTCATCCAGGCGGTCGGAACCCACATCTAGGTTTCGGCCTGGCAAGCGGAGCTTCCTTCGCCCGCCGGCGGGCTCGAGCGCCTGCCGGCCACACGCGAGAAGGCCCGCCGGGCGCAAGCCGGCGGGCCTTGTCGCTATTGCTTGGGATTGCTCGGCTTACGGGCCGGTGGCTGGGACCGGCGGGCCGCAGCGGGCGGTACCCAGGCTGGCCAGGTTCAGCGCCGTGCTGTTGCAGATGGCCACCGCGTGACGGTCGACCGACGCCAGGACACCGAGGATGTTGTTCCGGCTGAGGTCGGTTTGGATGCCACCCACGACGGGCGCGGCATTGGCGGCCCGCTTGTTGATGGCAGCCACACCGCCCGTCTGGGGCGACATGCTGTCATCGCCGTGGATGTTCTGGACCACGGGCAGCAGCTGCCTGGTCACCGAGTCGATGCTGCGCACCGTCTGGTTGATCTCCCCCGCGTTCTGGAGGATCTGCGACACCGTGCCGTCGATGCTCTGGGCCGTCTCGATGATCGTGCCGGCCCGGGCCGAAAGGTTCTGGGCGGCGACGAGGATCTCCTCGGCCATGCGCCCCGTCTCGTTGAGCTTCTGGGTCTCGTCGAGTCGGGAGACGTTGGAGCCGGGGCCGACCTCGGTGATGATGACGTCGACCCGATCGTCGATCTGGGTCGCCGCCAGCACCACCCGTGACAGCTGGATCACGGCGTAGAGGGCGAAGGCGATGACCACGGCCAGGTTGAAGCCGACAATGCCCCGCTCATCCTCGGACCGGCGCTGGCGCAGGCTCTGGATGTAGGAGCGGGTCAGCATCCGCTGATCCCCGTGGCCACACCGAGGGTCTGCAGGCCCCGGCAGATGGCGTCTGCGTGAGGCTTGACACCGGCGTTGACGACATGCGAGATGTCGCGGGAGTCCTGCTGGGCCGTGGTCAGGTTGTTGGGCGTGCAGAACTCACCACAGGTGCCGCCGCCGTTGGCGGTGCCCTGGCGGGGACCGCCGACGCCGTTGATGGCCGCCACCCGGCGGTGGATGTTCTGGACTCCGAGGCGGTCGGCCGGCTCGTTGGCGTCGATCAGCAGGCCGCTCACGTTGTTCACCGTGCCGAGCACCGTCTGCAGGATGGCGGAGGTGTCCTTCAGGGAGGAGTCAACGTTGGTCAGCTTGGAGTTGATCGACGTCAGGGCGGCGATGATCTCGTCCGCCTGGCCCGGGATGGGCTTGAGGGCGGGGTCGATGCCGGCCAGGGCGCCGTTGATGCGGTCGACCTGGTTGGGCAGGGTGACGACGTTGCCGCCGGCGCCCACGACCGCCCGCTGGGCGGTGGCCAGGTTGCCGTTGATCGAGGCCAGGGAGTTGGTGATGACGATCAGGTAGCCCACCACCACCAGCACGACGACGGTGAGGAGGATGACCCACACCTTCAGCCAGCGGCTGAGGAACGTGGCCTGGTCGTCGCCGGCTCGCCGGCGAGGCGTCGCCCGCAGGTCTGCGGACGGCGAGGACATGACTTGGACCATGTGTGTCTCTTTCTCCTTCTAGCAGGTCGCGCCGGGCAGGCCGGGCACCGAACCGCCACCGGTCAGGGTGCCGTTCTCGATGCAGTCCAGGGAGCGGTCAGCGGCGCGGGCGCCGGTCAGGATGTTGCCGGTGTCGGTCTTGATGGCGTTGGCCAGACGGAGGGTGTCGTCGAGGTT
>DATLHA010000111.1:0-13591 GCA_035540095.1 Acidimicrobiales bacterium
CTCAAGGGCCGGCGCATCGTCGCCCTGGACCTGGGCTCCATGGTCGCCGGCGCCAAGTACCGGGGCGAGTTCGAGGAGCGGCTGAAGGCCGTCCTCAAGGAGATCACCGACGCCGCCGGCCAGGTCATCACCTTCATCGACGAGCTGCACACCGTCGTGGGCGCCGGCGCCGCCGAGGGGGCCATGGACGCCTCCAACATGCTCAAGCCCATGCTGGCCCGCGGCGAGCTGCGCATGATCGGCGCCACCACCCTCGACGAGTACCGCAAGCACATCGAGAAGGACGCCGCCCTGGAGCGCCGGTTCGCGCCCGTCATGGTCGGCGAGCCCTCCGTGGAGGCCAGCATCGCCATCCTGCGGGGCCTGAAGGAGCGCTACGAGGTCCACCACGGCGTCCGCATCCAGGACGCCGCCCTGGTTGCCGCCGGCGTGCTTTCCGACCGCTACATCACCGGCCGCTTCCTTCCCGACAAGGCCATCGATCTCATCGACGAGGCCGCCAGCCGCCTGCGCATCGAGATCGACTCCATGCCCACCGAGATCGACGTCGTCGAACGGCGCATGCGCCAGCTGGAGATCGAGCACCTGGCCCTGGAGAAGGAGACCGACCCGGGCAGCCGGGAACGTCTGGCCGCCATCGACAACGAGCTGGCCAACCTCCGCGAGCAGTCCGACGGCATGAAGGCCCACTGGACCTCCGAGCGTGACGCCATCGCCCGCATCCGCCAGCTCAAGGAGGAGCTGGAGACGGTGCGGGCCCAGGTCGAGCGGGAGACCGACCTGGAGGCGGCCGCCCGCCTGCGCTACGGGCGCATCCCGGAGCTGGAGGCCGAGCTGGAATCTGCCTCCGCCGCCCTGGCCGAGCTGCAGGCCGACCGCCGCATGCTGAAGGAGGAGGTCGACGCCGAGGACGTGGCCGAGGTGGTCAGCCGCTGGACGGGAATCCCCGTGTCCAAGCTGATGGAGGGTGAGGTGGCCAAGCTCGTCCGCATGGAGGAGGTCCTCCACGAGCGGGTCATCGGCCAGGACGAGGCCGTGTCTGCGGTGGCCAACGCCATCCGCCGCTCACGGTCGGGCCTGTCCGACCCCAACCGCCCCATCGGCTCGTTCCTGTTCCTCGGCCCCACCGGCGTGGGCAAGACCGAGCTGGCCCGGTCGGTCGCCGACTTCCTGTTCGACGACGAGCGGGCGACCATCCGCATCGACATGAGCGAGTACCAGGAGAAGCACACCGTCTCCCGCCTGATCGGTGCGCCTCCGGGCTACGTCGGCTACGACGAGGGAGGCCAGCTGACCGAGGCCGTGCGCCGGCGCCCTTACGCCGTGGTGCTGCTCGACGAGATCGAGAAGGCCCATCCCGAGGTCTTCAACGTCCTGCTCCAGCTGCTCGACGACGGGCGGCTCACCGACGGCCAGGGCCGCACGGTGAACTTCTCGAACGTGGTGCTCATCATGACCTCGAACCTGCCCGGCGACCCGGCGGCGTTCTTCCGGCCCGAGTTCCTCAACCGGATCGACGAGATCGTGCGCTTCCGGTCCCTCACCGAGGCCGACATCGAGCGCATCGTCCACATCCAGCTCCGCCACCTCGGGCAGCGGCTCGCCGCCCGCCGGCTCGGGCTGGAGGTCACCGGCGAAGCGGCGGCCTGGCTGGCCCGCGCCGGCTACGACCCCACCTACGGGGCCCGGCCGCTCAAGCGGGTCATCCAGCGCAAGATCGCCGACCCCCTCGCCCTGGCCCTGCTCGAGGGCCGCTACGGCGAGGGCGACACCGTCCACGTCGACGTGGCCGGCGACGAGCTCGCCCTCAAGTAACCCTCGTTCTGGTTGCACCTACCCGCGAATGTGGCGGGTAGGTGCAACCAGAACGGCGGGGTCAGCGGAGGTCTCGCCGGAGGAACGCAGCAGCTCCTCCGGCGAAGACCACCGCCGACAGGACCAGCGGGACGATGATGGCGTCGGGCGCAACGCCCTGGGCCAGCATGTTGCGGCCCAGGTACCAGTGCCACGGCGAGAGGAAGCGCAGGGGCCGGATGGCGTCGCTGAGACCGAGGAGGCCCTGCAGCAGGTAGCCGGCCACGGCCACCACCGTCGCTGACGACAGCGCCAGCGCCCGCCGGCCGGTGGCCGCTCCCACCCCGAAGGCCAGGGTGGCGTGCAGCAGGGAGATGCCGAAGACGCCGGCGACGGCGCCGGCCAGGCCGGTCGGGGGCACGTCCTCCAGGGCACCGAAGGGGGCGGCCAGGACCACGAGTGACACGGCAAAGACAGCGGTCAGGCAGGCCAGCATCCCCACCACGGCCAGGTAGCGCTCGACCACGACGGCCCTTCGGGTCACCGGGTTGGCCAGGAGTAGTTCCAGCGTGCCGTCCTGCTCGCTGCCGGCGATGGCCCTGGCGCCGAGGCCGATCCCGAACACGAGGAGCAGCAGGGGCAGCATGCTGCCGAAGAGCCGGCCCTGCAGGTAGCCCGGCGGCGAGGTGAGCGGGATGGCAGTGTCCAGGCCGAACATGGCCCGCAATGCCTCCGGCATCTGCTCGATGACCTCGTTGAACGACTCCTCACCCTTCAGCGACGGGTACAGCGAGACGGTGAAGATGACCAGGGCGACGATCCCGACCGACCACCACAGCAACGACCGCCGGCGGTCACGTACCAGGCGGGCGGCGACGATCACTCGTCGCCCTCGTAGTAGCGGAGGAACACGTCCTCCAGGTCGGCCTCACGGCTCACGATCCGCAGGACCTCCAGGCCGGCGGCGACCTTGAGGACCCGGTCCACCGACCCCTCCACCACCAGGTGGACCACGCCGGCCTCGGCCGACGCCTCGGCCACCTCGGGCACGGCCCGGAACCGGCCCACGTCGGCTTCTCCCACCTCGCCCGCCACATGGAGGTCGATGCGCTGGCGGGCGGTCCGGCGGAGCTCCTCCACGCCGGCGACGGCCACCAGCCGGCCCTTCCGGACGATCCCCACCCGATCGGCCAGCGCTTCCACCTCGGGCAGCACGTGGCTCGAAAGCAGGACGGTGGCCCCCTCGGCCACCACCTCGCGCACCAGGGCGTTGAACTGGTGCTGGAGCAGGGGGTCAAGGCCCGAGGTCGGCTCGTCGAGCAGGAGCAGCTCGGGGCGGCTCATGAACGCCTGGACCACGCCGACCTTGCGCCGGTTTCCCGTGCTCAGCTCGCCCACCGGCCGACCGGGGTCCAGGCCGAAACGCTCGAGCAGGGTGTCGACCCAACGCCGATCGACGCCGCCCCGCAAGCTGCCGAAGAGCTCGATCACGTCGGTCGCCGTGTAGTCGGGGTCGAGGCGGAGGTCACCGGGCAGGTAGCCGATGCGCCGGCGCACGTCGGGATCGGCCCCGGAACCGCCGAGCACGACCGCTCGGCCGGCGGTCGGGCGGAGGAAGTCCAGCAGGAGCCGGACGGTGGTCGTCTTGCCGGCGCCGTTCGGCCCCAGGTACCCGAACACCTCGCCCCGGTCGATGATCAGGTTCACGTCGTCGACGGCCCTGACGGCACCGAAGTCCTTCGTCAGCCCCTCGGTACGCACGGCGGCATCGGTCATGAGGTCCCCATCTTGTCCCGGCTCCCGGGTGACAGGCTGTCGGGCATGAGCGCCCGCCTGTCGCCCGCCGACGCCGCCGAGCGGCTGCTCGAGCTGGTGACGGCGGGCCTGGCCGAGCGCGAGGCCCGTCCCCAGCAGGTCGAGATGGCCCGGGGGGTGGCGGAGGCGGTCAGCGCCGGCCGGCCGCTGGTCGTCCGGGCGGGAACGGGCGTGGGCAAGAGCCTGGCCTACCTCTGCGGCGCCGCCCCCCACCTGCGGGCCGAGGGCAAGCGCATGGTGATCGCCACCGCCACCAAGGCCCTGCAGGACCAGCTGGCGGGCAAGGACATCCCGTCGGTGGCCGGGGTGGAGAAGGGCCTCACCTGGGCCGTGCTCAAGGGCCGGAGCAACTACCTGTGCCGCCAGGCGGCATCGGAGGCGGCCCGGGAAGCCGACGCTCCCATGCTGCCCGGCGCCGATACCCGGGGGATCGGCGCCGAGATCGCCAAGCTGCTGGCCTGGGCGCAGGACAGCCAGACCGGAGACCGGGCCGAGCTCGACTTCGAGCCCCGGCCGCAGGCGTGGTCGTCGGTCAGCGTCGGCTCCCAGGAGTGCCCGGGCGCCCAGGCCTGCCCCAGCGGGGGCAGCTGCTTCGCCGAGGCCGCCTACGAGCGGGCCCGGGAGGCCGACGTGATCGTCGTCAACCTCCACCTCCTCGGCGCCCACGTGGCGACGGGTGGCTTCATCCTGCCGGAGCACGACGTGGTCGTGGTGGACGAGGCCCATGAGACCGAGGACGTGCTCTCCGGCGCCCTCGGCGTGACGCTCACGCCCGGGCGGGTGGGCGCCGTCGCCCGCCTCAACCCGGGCAGCGCCATCGTGCGCCACCGCGACAGCCTCGACCGGGCGCTGACCCCCTTCACCGGCAAGCGGCTGGCCAAGGGCGCCGCCGGGGAGCCGGCGGTGGCCGAGGCCCTCGCCGACCTCGCCCAGGTGGTGCGGGAGGAACGTGGCGCCCTCCGGCGAGGGCCCGAGGGCGAGACCCAGGACCAGAAGGCCCGCCGGGAACGGGCGGCCAAGGCCCTCGACACCCTGGCCGGCGACGTCGACACCGTCCTCGGCGCCGGCGAGGACTTCGTCACCTGGGTGGAGACCTCGGGCAACCAGCCGGCGCTGCGGGTGGCCCCCGTCGACGTCGGCGGCGAGCTGGCCAAGGTGCTGTGGTCGTCGGCCACCCCGATCCTCACGTCGGCCACCATCCCGCCCGGCATCTCGGCCCGGCTCGGCCTGGCCGGCGCCGCCGTCGAGCTCGACGTCGGCAGCCCGTTCGACTACCGCACCCAGTCGCTCCTGTACGTGCCGAGGCTGCCCGACGTCCGCAATCCCCGGCACGAGGCTGCCGCCCACGAGGAGCTGGAGTTCCTGCTCACCGTCGCCGGCGGGCGGACGCTGGCCCTGTTCACCTCGTGGCGGGCCATGCGGGCCGCCCGGGCTGCCCTCGACCACCTGCCGTACACGCTGCTGGCCCAGGACGACCTGCCCAAGCCGGCGCTCATCGAGGAGTTCCGCACCGACCTCACGTCGTGCCTGTTCGCCACCATGGGCTTCTGGCAGGGCGTCGACGTCCCGGGCGACGCCTGCTCCCTCGTCGTCATCGACCGCCTCCCCTTCGCCCGCCCCGACGACCCGGTGGCCGAGGCCCGGCGGGAGCGGGCCGGCCCGGCCGCCTTCTCCGTGGTCGACGTCCCCCACGCCGCCATCCGCCTGGCCCAGGGCGCCGGCCGCCTGATCCGCAGCGCCACCGACCGGGGCGTGGTCGCCGTCCTCGACCCCCGCCTGGCCGAGGCCTCCTACCGGCCGGCCATCCTCGGCGCCCTGCCCCCCATGCGCCGCACCCGCGACCGGGCCGACGTCACCGCCTTCTTCGGTTCTGGTTGCACCTGACCGCGCATGCGGGGGTCAGGTGCAACCAGAACGGGTCAAGGGGTGGGTGACTCCGTCCGGTCCTCCGGGTCGGCCAGCGACACCAGCTCCGCCGGCACCAACGCGCCGGCGCCGTCCACCTCGTACCAGCGGCCGGCGAGGTTGCCGACACCGTGCGGCCGCACCCCCAGGGACCGGTCGAGGTTGCGGATGAGGGCGCCGTGGCTGACGAGGAGCACCCGGTCGCCGGCGCCGGCCTCGGCCGCCACTCGCAGCAGGACGGCACGGGCCCGGTCGGTCAGGTGGGTCCTGGTCTCGCCGCCCGGCGTCGACTCGCTACGCCCCTCCGACCAGTCGGCCAGCGCACCCGGTTCCCGCTCGTCGATCTCGCCCCGAGTCAGTCCCTGCCAGTCGCCGACGTCGATCTCCCGCAGGTCGGGCTCGACCTCCACCGGCAGGCCGAGGGCCTCGGCCAGGATCTCCGCCGTCCGGAGGGCCCGCCGGAGGTCCGACGCCACCACGCGGGAGAACTGCCCGTGGGTCAGCCGCTCGGCCGCATCGCGTGCTTGTTCCTCGCCGAGGGGCGACAAGGGCGGGTCGGCCTGGCCCTGCCAGCGGCCGGCGGCGTTCCACGTCGACTGGCCGTGGCGCAGGAGCAACAGGCGGCGGGGCGGCTCGGGCACGCCTGTGAAGGTAGGGGATGGTGAGGCCGACTGAGCTCCCTGGCGGGGCGGGCGCCCAGATTGATGCCGGCCTCACCATCTCCCTGTTGCGGCTTGGCGGGGTGCCGCACTCCATCTATCGGCGGCACCCGGGAAAGCTTGAGCGCGACCATGGGAAACGTGCGGACGGTCATGGGCGACGACCGCCCTCTCCCGGCGGCGGTGGAGAGGACATGTTCGATGTCGCCGTCGAGCTGGATCGGCGGTGGCCAGCGACGGCGTGCCGGCGCCCGAGGACGGCCTCACCTACTCGCCGGCCCAAAACGGCATGCGTGGCCGGGCCGAGGCCTTCGCCGCCGCCCTGGACGCCCCCTCACCGACCGCCTCAGAGCCGCCGGCGTGGCGGTGGTCGAGGAGGACCGGACCCAGGTCCACGTCGACGACCCTTCGGAAATCGGGTGGAGCTTGTGGAGCCGGGCGATACACTGCGTGGACCGCCGTAGTACATAGTCTGAGGAGACGCGCGTGCCCGGTACCGTGATCGTCGGCACCCAGTGGGGCGACGAGGGCAAGGGCAAGTTGACCGATCTGCTCACCAGGCAGATGCAGGTCGTGGTCCGCTACCAGGGCGGCCACAACGCCGGCCACACCATCGTCGTCAACGGGGAATCGTTCGCCCTGCAGCTCGTCCCCAGCGGGATCCTCTATCCGTGGGTCACCCCGGTGATCGGCAACGGGGTGGTGGTCGACCCCGCGGTCCTGGTCGAGGAGGTCGACGGCCTGGAGGCCCGGGGGATCGACTGCTCCCGGCTCATGGTGAGCGGCAACGCCCACCTGATCATGCCGTACCACTCCGAGCTGGACCGCCTCACCGAGCGCAAGCTGGGCAAGAACAGCCTGGGCACGACCAAGCGGGGCATCGGCCCTGCCTACGCCGACAAGGCGGCCAGGGTCGGCCTGCGGGTCCAGGACCTGCTCGACCCGAAGATCTTCCGGGAGAAGCTGGAGATCGTCCTCAAAGAGAAGAACCTGATCCTGGCCAAGGTCCACAACCGCCTGCCCCTGTCGGCCGACGACATCTGCGAGCTCTACCTCGGCGACCTCCGGACCCGGATCGAGCCCATGATCGCCGACTCGGTCGGGCTGGTCCACGACGCCCTCGAGGAGGGGGCCAACGTGCTCTTCGAGGGCGCCCAGGCCACGTTCCTCGACCTCGACCACGGCACCTATCCGTTCGTGACGTCGTCGAACCCGGTGGCCGGCGGCGCCCTGACCGGCGCCGGCGTGGGGCCGAAGCACATCCAGCGGGTGATCGGCGTGGCCAAGGCCTACGTCACCCGGGTGGGCGCCGGCCCCTTCCCCACCGAGCTGTTCGACGAGAACGGCAACGCCCTCGTCGACCGCGGTCACGAGTACGGCACCAACACCGGCCGGCGCCGGCGGCCGGGCTGGTTCGACGCGGTGATGATGCGCCAGGCCGTCCGGCTCAACTCGCTGACCGAGCTCGCCGTCACCAAGCTCGACGTCCTCGACGCCTTCGACACCCTCAAGGTGTGCGTGGCCTACGAGGCCGACGGCGAGAAGTACCTGCACCCGCCGTACCACCAGTCGGTGCTGCACAAGGTGAAGCCGGTCTATGAGGAGCTGCCGGGCTGGAATGCCGACCTCACCGCCGCCACCACCCTCGACGACCTGCCGGCCGAGGCCAGGAACTACCTCCAGTTCCTTTCCGACGCCTGCGGCGTGCCGGTGGGCATGGTCGGCGTGGGGCCGGGCCGGGAGCAGTTCGTCCAGTTCACCGACCCGCCGGTGGACGACGCCGCGGACGCCGGCGGGGGTGACGACGGCTGGGACGGCGATCCCGACACCGTCGGCCCGGGCATCCTCGTCATTTGAAGGTCTGCGTCGTCGGGGCCGGCGGCCGTGAGCATGCGCTGGCGGCGGCCCTCGGCCGCCACGCCGACGTGGTCGTCACGCCCGGCAACCCCGGCATCCCGAACTCCACGCCACAGCGCCCGGAGGAGATCGACGCCGATCTGTTCGTGATCGGCCCGGAGACGCCGCTTGTCGACGGCCTGGCCGACGACCTCCGGGGCGCCGGCCGGCTGGTGTTCGGCCCCGGAGCCGACGGCGCGCAGCTGGAGGGGTCGAAGGCGTGGATGAAGGACCTGCTGCGGGCCGCCGGCGTCCCCACCGCCCGCTACGGCGCCTTCGCCGGCGCCGAGCCGGCGCTGGCGTTCCTCCGAGACCTGCCCGGTCCGTGGGTGGTGAAGACCGACGGCCTGGCCGCCGGCAAGGGCGTGCTGGTCACCGGGTCCTTCGACGAGGCGGCGGCCGACGTCGAGGCCAAGCTCTCCGGTGAGGCCTTCGGTGACGCCGGCCGGCGGGTGGTGATCGAGGAGCACCTCGACGGCCCCGAGCTGTCCCTGCTCTGCGTCTGCGACGGCAGGCGGGCCGTTCCGCTGGCGCCGGCGCAGGACTTCAAGCGCCTGGCCGACGGCGACGCAGGCCCCAACACCGGCGGCATGGGCGCCTACTCACCGGTCCCCATCGCCGGCAAGGACGTGGTGGACGAGGTGCTGGAGCGGGCGGTGCAGCCCACCCTCGCCGCCCTCCAGGCCCGGGGCATCGACTACCGGGGCGTCCTCTACGCCGGCATCATGCTGACCTCCCAGGGGCCGAAGGTGCTGGAGTACAACGTCCGCTTCGGCGACCCCGAGGCCCAGGTCGTCCTCCCCCGCTACGCCGGCAACCTGGTCGAACTGCTGGAGGAGGCGGCGTCGGGACACCTGGAGAGCGAGCCGCAGTTCGACGAGCGGGCCGCGGTCACCGTCGTCCTGGCCACCGAGGGCTACCCCCTCGATCCCCGCACCGGCGACGTGATCGAAGGCCTTGACGCGGCCGACGCCATGGATGACGTGCTGGCGTTCCGGGCCGGCGTCGGCCTCGACGGTGACGGCCGCCTGGTCACCGCCGGCGGACGAGTCCTGGCCGTCACCGGCCTGGGCGACGATCTGGCGGCCGCCCGCACCACGGCCTATAACGCCGTGTCCCGGATCTCCTGGCCCGGCATGCGACACCGCACCGACATCGCCGCCGGCGCCGCCCACCCAAGGAGCTGATTGTGAAGGTCGCAGTACTGATGGGGTCGCCCAACGACCAGCCCAAGATGGCGCCGGCGACGGCCACCCTCGGAGAGTTCGGCATCGAGGCCGACGAGCGGGTCATGTCGGCCCACCGCACACCGGCCGCCGTCGCCGAGTTCGCCACGTCCGCCCGCGGCAACGGCTATGCGGCGCTGATCTGCGGCGCCGGGATGGCAGCCCACCTGGCCGGCGCCGTGGCCGCCAACACCACCCTTCCGGTCGTCGGCGTGCCGTTGTCCGGTGGCGCCCTGAACGGGGTCGACGCCCTTTACGCCACCGTCCAGATGCCGCGGGGCATCCCCGTCGCCACCGTCGCCATCGACGGGGCCATGAACGCCGCCCTGCTGGTGGTCCAGATGCTGGCCATCACCGACGCCGACCTGGCCCGCAAGCTCGACGAGCGCCGCGCCGGCGCGTGAGCATCCCCGACGTCCTGGCGTCGCGCTACGCCTCGACCGGCATGGTCGGCCTGTGGTCGCCGGCCCACAAGGTCGTGCTCGAGCGCCGGCTGTGGGTGGCGGTCCTCCGGGCCCAGCGCGACCTCGGCGTCGACGTGCCCGACGGGGTGATCGAGGCCTACGAGGCGGTCGTGGACGACGTCGACCTGGCGTCGATCGAGGCCCGGGAGCGGGTCACCCGCCACGACGTCAAGGCCCGCATCGAGGAGTTCTGCGCCCTGGCCGGCCACGAGCACGTCCACAAGGCGATGACGTCGCGGGACGTCACCGAGAACGTCGAGCAGCTCCAGATCCGCCGCTCGCTCGAACTGGTGCACGACCGCATGGTGGCCGCCGCCGTCCGCCTCGGCCGCCTGGCCGCCGAGCACGCCGGCCTGGTGATGGTCGGGCGCTCCCACAACGTGGCCGCCCAGGCCACCACTCTGGGCAAGCGCTTCGCCAGCGGCGGCGAGGAGCTGCTCGTCGCTCTGGCCCGGGTCGACGAGTTGCTGGCCCGCTACCCGCTGCGGGGGATCACCGGCCCAATGGGCACGGCCCAGGACCAGCTCGACCTCCTGGGTGGCGACGCGGCCAAGCTGGCCACCCTCCAACAAACCATCGCCGGGTACCTGGGCTTCGACCGGGTCCTCGGCTCCACCGGCCAGATCTACCCCCGGTCGCTCGACCTCGACGTGGTGGCCGCCCTGGTCCAGGCCGCGGCGGCGCCGGCGTCGCTGGCCACCACCGTCCGGCTGATGGCCGGCCAGGACCTCGTCACCGAAGGCTTCGCCGCCGGCCAGGTCGGGTCCTCGGCCATGCCTCACAAGATGAACGCCCGCACCTGCGAGCGCATCTGCGGGCTGGCCGTCGTCCTGTCCGGCCACCTGGCCATGGTGACGGGCCTGAGCGGCCACCAGTGGAACGAGGGCGACGTGTCGGACTCCGTCGTCCGCCGGGTGGCCCTGCCCGGTGCCTTCTTCGCCGTCGACGGCCTGTTCCAGGGCTTCCTCACCGTGCTCGACGAGCTGGCACCGTTCAAAGCGATGATCGAGAGCGAGCTTCTTTGGAGCCTGCCGTACCTGGCTTCGACGAAAGTGTTGACGGCCGCAGTCCGGGCTGGAGTAGGCAGGGAGCAAGCTCACGAGATCATCGCCGAGCACGCTCGCCTCGCGGCAGCTGAGCGGCGTGAGCGCGGCGCGTGGGGCAGCAGCGACGAGCTACTGGACCGCTGGGCGAAGGACGAGCGCCTGCGCCTGTCCCGTGCCGATATCGACCGAGCCATTGGCGACCCGATTCTCCTCACCGGCGCCGCCGCCCAGCAGGTGGCCGCCTTCGTCCGCCGGACGGAGAGGCTGGCCGAGCAGTACCCCCGCGCCTCCGCCTACCGGCCGGAGCCGATCCTGTGAGAGGTAGGTTTCCGGGGTGAACCTCCTCTACTCCGGCAAGGTCCGGGACATCTACGACGCCGGCGACGACCGCCTGCTGATGGTCACCTCCGACCGCATCTCGGCCTTCGACGTCGTCCTCGACCAGCCCATCCCCCACAAGGGCCGCGTCCTGACCGAGCTGACCGCCTTCTGGGTCGGCCAGATGACCGACATCGTGCCCAACCACCTCATCTCGGTGGACGGGGCCTCGATGCTGGTGCGCAAGGCGGAGATGCTGCCCATCGAGTGCATCGTCCGCGGCTACCTGTCCGGGTCGGCCTGGAAGGAGTACTCCCAGAAGGGCACCGTCCACGGCATGCCCCTGCCCGCGGGCCTCCGCCAGTCCCAGCAGCTGCCCGACCCCATCTTCACCCCGTCCACCAAGGCGGCGGTGGGCGACCACGACGAGAACATCTCCTTCGACCAGGCCGCGGAGATCGTGGGCGAGGACGTCGCCGCCGAGGCCGCGGCCATCAGCCTGAACGTCTACTTCCGCGCCGCGGCCCGAGCCGCCCAGGCCGGCATCATCATCGCCGACACCAAGTTCGAGCTGGGCTGGATCGACGGCCGGCTGGCCCTGTGCGACGAGGTCCTCACCCCGGACTCGTCCCGTTTCTGGGAGATGTCGACGTGGCAGCCGGGCACCACGCCACCGTCGTTCGACAAGCAGCCGGTGCGGGACTGGCTGGAGACCCAGGACTGGGACAAGCGCCCGCCGGCGCCGGCCCTGCCCGCCGAGGTGGTCGAGGCCACGTCGGCCCGGTACGTGGCCGCCTACGAACGGCTGACCGGAAAGCGCTTCGACCGGAACGGCAATGACCGCACCCCCGGCGTGGCAAGGTGACGGCCATGCGATTCCCGGTGCTGGTGGAGGTGCGGCTGCGCCCCGGCATCGCCGACCCCGCCGGCGCCACCATCCAGCGGGCCCTGCCGGCGCTGGGCTTCGACGGGGTGGCCGACGTGCGGGTCGGCAAGGCCATCCGCTTCACCGTGGAGGCCGCCGACGAGGTCACGGCCCGCAGGCAGGTCGAGGAGCTGTGCGAGCGGATGCTGGCCAACCCGGTGATCGAGGACACCGAGGTCTTCCTGGGCGAGACCGCCGATATCCGATGAGCACCACCGTCGGCGTCGTCGTCTTCCCGGGCTCCAACTGCGAGCACGACGTGGTCGAAGCGGTCACCGGCCTGGGCGCCGGCGCCCTACTGGTCTGGCACGGCGATCGGTCTCTCGGTGATGTCGACGCCATCGTGCTGCCCGGAGGTTTCGCGCACGGGGACTATCTACGTCCTGGCGCTATTGCGCGTTTCAGCCCGATCATGTCCGCGGTTTCCGACTTTGCCGCCGCCGGCGGTCCGGTGGTTGGCATCTGCAATGGCTTCCAGGTGCTCACCGAAGCCCACCTGCTCCCCGGTGCACTTCAGAAGAACGCCGGCTCCCGATTTGTGTGCGCGCCCACCGAACTGGTGGTGGCCAGCGCACAATCCGCCCTCACCTGCGCGACCGACGTGGGGGAGGTACTTCGCCTGCCGGTCAACCACTTCGAGGGCAACTACACCTGTTCGCCGGAGACACTGGCGGAATTGCAGGCCGAGGACCGTGTCGTTCTGCGCTATGTGAACAACCCGAACGGCTCCATGGACGACATCGCCGGCGTGTGCTCGGCGGCCCGGAACGTCGTCGGGCTCATGCCTCATCCCGAGCGGGCCTGTGACCCGCTGCTGGGTTCCGAGGACGGCCGCCGCCTCCTCCGGTCCTTGCTGGTAGCGGCCGGCAGCCGGATCGCGGCCTAGCCGCATCGCCGGGGCTCGGCTCCCGGCCTAGCCTTCCCCGCCCCGCTTGATGTTGGCCCGCCGCAGGACCGCCGGGTCGACACCCATCTGGCGCCACGCCGCGTACGTGATGCCCTTACGGGCACCGTAGGGCGCGGCCGCGGCCACGAACTCGTCCTCCAGCGCCGCCATGTCGATCGAATTGTCCGACGCGGCGAGTTCGTTGGTGAGGTTCATTTTCTCTTGCATCAGGTGCAGGCGGGTCAGCGCATCGGCGCCGGCCAGCTTCTCCTCGATCGCCGCCAGCCGCTTCTGCACCGATTCCGGGGTGCGCTTGCGGCCTCGCTTGGGCTTGTGCGCCTCCAGCGCCTCCAGATAGCGGCGTACCGCTCTTCCCTGGTCACGGCCTTCAGCTAAAGCCGCCTTGTGGGAATCCGACATGGGAGATCGAGATCGGGTCGTCTTCGCAGGCATTTGGTGATTGTCTACCCATCATTCTTTGATTTCAAGCGATGGCCGGTATCCGGTAGGTTGCGCCTATGCCGCTTGCCCTTCACCGCGAGCTTGGCCTCACCGACGACGAAGCGGAGGCCATCACCCGCCTCCTCGGCCGGCCGGCCAACGACCTCGAGCTGGCCATGTACGCGGTCATGTGGTCCGAGCACTGCTCCTACAAGT
>DATLHA010000112.1:0-4111 GCA_035540095.1 Acidimicrobiales bacterium
TTGGAACCGAGCCGAGAGAGGAAGGTGAACCCCAATGGATCTGTCCTGGCGTCTTCGAGGCGCGTGCCGCGGGCTGGACCCCGAGATCTTCTACGCCGCCGGCGAGGATGAAGGCGTGGACCGGGCGAAGTCGGTCTGCAATACGTGCGTAGTGCAACAGCAGTGCCTGGAGTTCGCCCTCGCGAACCGGGAGTCCGAGGGGATCTGGGGAGGGGCGACCGAGAAGGAACGCCGCCGCATCCTCCGGCAGCGCCGCAAGACCGCCGCCGCGTAGCCGACACCGGCGGGGCCGCTACCGTTCCCCATCGTGACCCTCGACGATCTAGGCGGGTGGCCGGCGGTGCTCGGCCCCCTGACCGCGGGCCGTGACCTCAGCCCGGAGCAGGTGACGGCAGCGGTCACCGAGATCCTCCAGGGGGCGGCCACCTCCGCCCAGATCGCCGCGTTCGCCGTCGGGCTGCGGATGAAGGGCGAGACGGTCGGGGAGATGGCCACCCTGCTCGACGTCATGCGGGCGTTCGGTGAGCAGGTCCACCTTGCCGACGGCATCGACGCCCTGGACACGTGCGGCACCGGTGGCGACCGGGCCTGCACCATCAACGCCTCCACCGTCGCCGCCCTGGTGGCGGCGGGCGCCGGCGCCAAGGTGTGCAAGCACGGCAACCGGTCCCAGTCCTCGCAGTGCGGGTCCGCCGACCTGCTCGAGGCCCTGGGCGTGCAGATCTCCCTGGCGCCGGCCGAGGTGGCGGCCTGCGTCGAGCAGGCGGGCATGGGCTTCTGCTTCGCCCCCCGCTACCACCCGGCATTCCGCCACGTCGGCCCCACCCGCAAGGAGCTGGGCGTGCCGACGGTGTTCAACTTCCTGGGCCCGGTGGCCAACCCCGCCGGCGTCCGCCACCAGGTGCTGGGAGTCAGCGACCCGGCGATGGCCGCCAAGCTGATCGGCGTGCTCCAGGCCCGGGGCGCGGCGCGGTCGCTGGTGGTCTACGGCCACGACGGGCTCGACGAGCTGTCGACCATCACCACCTCCACGGTCCTCGAGCTGCGCGACGGCGAGGTCCGCTCCTACGACGTCGACCCCGGGGCCCTCGGTCTCAAGCCGGCGACCCTCGACGAGATCCAGGGCGGCGACCCCGCCACGAACGCCGACCTCGCCCGCCGTGTGCTCGACGGCGAGGCCGGCGCCCACCGGGAGTTCGTCCTGCTGAACGCGGCCGCCGGGCTGGTGGCCGCCGGCGTGGCCGACGACCTGTCCGCCGGCCTCGAGGCAGCCACCGCATCGGTGGACGAGGGCCGCGCCGGCGCGGCCCTGGAACGGCTCGTCGCCGTGTCGAACCAGACGGCTTAGCGGCTCGCCCGGACCTTCACCGGCTCGAACCGGGGCAGGCGGGGAACCGGCACGCTCCACGGCTCCTCGCAGTGCAGCAGCCGCACCGAGCGGGCCTCGGCGTCGAGCCAGGACACCACGCACGTCAACTCGTCGACCAGGTGGCGGGGGAGGGGCAGGTCGGGGCCCGGCTCGTCATCTGGTTCCAGCCTCAGTTGGTCGGTCTCGGTGACGAGCCGGCCGGCTCGGAGCACCACCCGCCTGGGGACGCCGTCGGCCACCTCGATGACCACCCGCCCGGCCCGTCGCAGGGCGTCGAACTGCCGCTGGCGGGTGAGCGCCCGGGACAGAGCGGCCGCCCGGTCACGCATGTCGGCCGCCTCCTCGTAACGCTCGGTCGCCGCCAGCGCGGCCATCCTCGCCCGCAGGGGGTCGAGCAGGATCGACGGATCGCCGGTGAGCCCCCGGACCAGCCGGTCCACGATCTGGGCGTACTCGCCCTTGGACACGCCGCCGGCACACGGGCACACGGCCACACCCAGCTGCGCCGGCGCGCACGGCCCCGCCACCGGGCACTTCGGGACCTTGGCGGTGCAGCGGCGGATGGGCATCGCCGACTCGATGGCGTCGGCCACCAGCCGGGCGGCGCGAGTCGAACCCAGCGGCCCGAGATACAGACACCCGTCGCCGGCCCGGGGCGAGCGGACCACGGAAAGCCGGGGGAAGGCCTCGTCGAGCGTCAGCTTCACATAGGCGTACCGGCTCCACAGCTTCGAGCGCGAGTTGAACGGCGGCTGGTGCTGGTGGATCAGCCGCACCTCGAGCACCGAGGCCTCCAGGGTGCCGGCGCACACCACGTGGTCGATGGCCTCGGTCTCCCGCAGCAGCTGGGAGATCTTGCGCCGGTCGTCGCCGCCGAAGTACGAGCGCACGCGGGCCCGGAGGTTGGTGGCCTTGCCGACGTAGAGCACCCGGCCGGTGCGGCCCTTGAAGAGGTAGACGCCGGGCCGGCGGGGCAGGTTCTTGGTCAGCCGCAGCTTGCCCATCTGGGGATGGGCCCGGACGGTGGGCAGCTCGAACAGGTCGTCGAGGCCGAGCACCCCCAGGTTGCCGGCCCGCTCCAGCAGCGTGTGGAGCAGGTCACCGGTGGCCAGCGCGTCGGCCAGCGCCCGGTGGCTGGGCTTGTGCGGGAGGCGCAGTCGCTCGGCCAGCATGCCGAGCGTGCAGTTCGGCACTTCGTCGCGCACCAGCCGGCGGGCCAGGGCGCAGGTGTCGACCCAGCGGTTGGTCAGGGGCTGGCGCCCGGACTGCACCAGCGCCGACTGGAGGAACCGCAGGTCGAACCGGACGTTGTGGCCCACGATCACCGCCGAGCCCAGGAACTCCAGGAACGACGGCAGCACCTCCTCGATCCACGGCGCCGGCAGCACCATCGCCTCGGTGATCCCGGTGAGGAAGGTGATCCCGGGCGGGATGCCGACGCCGGGGTTGACCAGCGTCTGGAAGGTGCCCAGGCACTCGCCTCCCCGCAGCTTCACCGCTCCGACCTCGGTGATGGCGCACTCCGGCGGCGCCGCGCCGGTGGTCTCCAGGTCGAGGACACAGAAGGTCACCTGGTGGAGAGGGACGCCCAGGTCGTCGAAGCTGCGCTGCACCGCGGCGCAGGCTAGGCGAACACACGTTCGACACGCAAGGACCCTGGGGCGGCCGCCCTAAAGTGGCATGCCGTGCCTCCCGACCGCTACCGCTGCGCCACCTGCGGCAACCTGACCCGCTTCGACGTCACGATGACCCGCCGGACCAGGGCGTTCCACCACTACTCCCTCGGAGGTGACCTGGTCGTCGAGGACGAGGAGGTCCTGAGCGAGACGGTGGAGGAGGTCACCTGCCGCTGGTGCGGCTCGGCCAAGGCCATCGAGAGACGAGCCGCGACTCAGGATTCGGAGACCTGACGCCGGCGCTCGACAAGCTCCTGCGGCCGGCGCTCGAAGCCGCGGTCAGGGTGGCCCGGTCCGGGGAGGAGGACACCCCCGTCGAGCCCGCCCCTGTCGCCCTGCGCCCGTTCCTCCACTTCGCCAAGCTGTCGTCGTCGGCGGTCGCCGCCTCCCGGCGGGCCGTGGACGGCGACGACGGCTTCCGGGCCCGGGTGGCCGAGGCCGTCTCCGAGGAAGAGGTAGGGCGGGCGGGGTGGCTGTGGCTCACCCGCCCCGACGGGTGGCAGGAGCAGCTCGACGCCCTGGCGTCGGGTGCGGCCGAAGCCGGCGTGGCGGCGGCCGAACGCCGGGCCGAGAACGATGCCCGGCGGAGGTTGGCCGGCGCCGAGGCGGGAAGGAAGCGGGCGGAGGAGGCGGCGGCGTCGGCCCTGGCCGAGTCGGCCCGGGCCACTTCGGCCCTCACCGAGGAGCGGCGAGCCCGCCGGGCCGCCACCGACGAAGCCCAGGACCTGGCCCGGCGCCTGGATCAGGTCACCGCCCAGCGGGACCAGGCCCGCAACGAGCGTGACCGGGCCCGGGAGGAGGGCAGCCGGGCCCGCCGGCGGGTGGCCGAGCTCGCCGAGGCCCTGGAGGAGCTGCGCAACGCACCGCCGCCGGTGCCCGAGCCGGCCGCCGCTCCCGAGCCCGACGAGCCGGTCGACACCGTGGCCGCCGAGGAGGTGCGGCGGGCCGGCGCCGCCCTGCTCCAGGCCGCCGGCGCGGCCTCGGGCATGGCGCAGTCACTGCGCCAGGCCGCCGAGGCGCTGGGCGCCGGCCCCCCACCGCCGGCGCCGGCGGAGGTGCCCCGACC
>DATLHA010000113.1:0-2131 GCA_035540095.1 Acidimicrobiales bacterium
CGACGGCCCGTGCGCCATCCGCTACCCGAAGGGCCCGGCCCGCCAGGTGCCCGCCGGCGAGGTGGGCTCCGGCCTGTCCGCCCGCCTCCTGCAGCGGGGCGGCGACGTGTGCATCCTGGCCGTGGGCAAGATGGTCGAGGCCGCCGAGGAGGCGACCCGCGTGCTGGAGCCCCAGGGGGTCTCGGCCACGGTCTGGGACGTGCGGGTGGTCAAGCCGCTCGACCCGGCCATGATCGCCGACGCGTCGGCGCACCCGCTGGTGGTCACCGTGGAGGACGGGATCCGCGAGGGTGGCGCCGGCACCGCCATCGCCGACGCCGTCGGGCTGACCGCCGAGGGCCGCTCGTCGCCCCCCGTCGTGGTGCTCGGCGTGCCCGACCGCTACCTCGCCCAGGCCGCGCCGGCGGCCATCCTGGCCGCCCTCGGCCTCGACGGCCCCGGCATCGCCGCGTCGGTCATCCGGGCCATGGCCGCGGCCGAGGCCGTCACCGAACGCAACTGATGCGCCGGTTGGCCGCCGGCGTGGCGCTGGTGCTGCTGGCCGCGTGCGGGGACGGCACGCCGGCGCCCGAGGCGGTGCGGGGGTCCGCCGGCCAGGAGACGACCACGACGTCGGAGGTCGTGGCCACCACGTCGACATCGGCCGGCGGTCGCACGTCGACCACCGCCGGCGCCGGCGCCCGCACCACCACCACCACTGCTCGGTCGGCGGCCACCACGACGACGGCGGCGCCGGCGGGGTCACGGGCCCTCACGCCGGCCACCCCCGGCACCTACCGGTACGACACCGCCGGCGCCACCACCATCGCCGGCATGACCGTGCAGTTCCCGGCGGTCACCACCCTGGTCGTCGACGCCCCGTCCGGGACCCGCCAGCGCCTCACCCGCAACCTGCGCGACGCCGCCGGCAACGGGGTCCAG
The DNA here is from genome assembly GCA_035540095.1 of Acidimicrobiales bacterium. GTDB lineage: Bacteria > Actinomycetota > Acidimicrobiia > Acidimicrobiales > AC-14 > CADCTB01. Next base: position 922 of record DATLHA010000113.1, read on the forward strand.
ACCGAGTTCAACCTCGACTACCGGTCCGAGGGCGTGTTCCTCCTGTCGCTCAAGGTGACCACCGGCTTCGGCGGCTTCACCGATGTGCGGGACCTGCGGCCGGCGTCGCCGGTTCTCCTGCTGGCCACCGGCGCCGGCCCCGGCGCCCACCGGGAGGCCGACCTCACCGGCACGTCGTCGGCCAAGCTGGTGATCGACGTCCTGCGTGAGGAGCGGGTAACCATCGCCGGCCGGGCCGTCGACACCCTGGTCCTGCGGGCCGCCGTGACCCTGGCCCCCGGCGACGTCACCGGGCGCCAGGAGCTCACCGTCAACATCGACCGTGCCTCCCGCCTGTGGGTGAAGGAGCGCTCGGTGACCGACGCCTCCGCCGCCGGCGGCCTGTTCACCGCCCACAGCGAGTACACGGCGACCATGCAGCGCCTCACCCCCTGACCCCTCGTTCTGGTTGCACCTACCCGCGCATGCGGGGGTCAAGTGCAACCAGAACGGAGGGCACGGGAGGCGGGCGGGGCTAGCCGGCGGTGAGCCGGCCCACCAGTTCGACGTAGAGGCCGCCGGCGGCCTCCGGGCTGCCGGCGATGCACGTCGCCCCCAGCTTGCCGTACCCGTGCACCGCGCCCAGCAGGTGCAGGGTGACGCCCGTGCCCGTCGAGGGGTCGAACGCCAGGCCGGCGTCGTCGACGAGCCGGATCACCTCCGCCGGCGTGGAGCCGACCAGCTGTGCCAGCTTGATGTTGTCGGTGGCGGTGTAGCAGATCGTCGGCCCGACGAGCTCGTTGGCGACGGGGTCGTAAGAGGAGCCGGCGGCCAGCCGGGCCATCCAGTAGGGGTGGGTCGTGCCGCCCATGCGCAGGTTGATCTCGCTCAGGTAGACGTCGCCGGCGGGCGTGACCAGCCAGTCGATGCCGAACGACCCGAGGACGCCCTCGCCGGCCAGCACCTCGCCCACCCGGCGGGCCTCGGCCACGATTGCGGCCCGGTAGTCGGGCTCGGCCGGGAAGCGGCAGCCGATGTAGACCTGCCCCTGGGGGCCGCCCAGGATCTGGTCGTGGGTGGAGAGCACCTCCACCTCGCCGCCGGCGCCGATCCGCAGCTGTACGCTGGGCGACTTCAGATTCGGCTCCCGCAGCAGCTCCTCGACCACCGCCCCCTCGGCCGCCACCTTGGCCTCGTACGACGGCCAAGACTCGGTGGCGGCGCAGAAGGT
>DATLHA010000114.1:0-19596 GCA_035540095.1 Acidimicrobiales bacterium
ATCTCCGAGGGGTCCAGCGCCGCCGTGAACGGCTGCGCCGCCGGCTCGGTGTCCTCCACCGGCCTGGGCACCGACACCTCCAGCGACGCCCTGGCCCAGGACGCCGACGCCGGCACCACCATCCCGGCCAACGGCTCGGGCGTCTACCGCATCCAGACCCGCATGGTCGGCGACGCCTCCAACGCCTGCAAGGCGCAGACCTTCAGCCTGGCCCTCACCGCCCGGGTCCAGTCCGCCGCCGTCACCGCCGGCTGACTCCCTCTCCCCCCAAGCACCAACCCCGCTCACCGGCCCCGGGATCGCCTCCCCCGGGGCTGGTGCGCGTCCGGCCCACGCACCGCCTCTTCATCAGATCTTGAGAAAGCCCAGACCCTCGGTTGACCTCCCGGCCGTACCTTGCACTTATGTCGTCCGCCAGCCGCCGCCTTCGGGTGCTCGCCCTTGCGGCCGGCGCCGCGTTCGGCGCCCTCCCCGTGGCCTCGGCGTGGGCAGCCTGGACGTCATCGGCCACCGGCTCTGCCACCGCCAGGAGCCAGGCCATGCCGGCCGGCCCCACGCCCCAGGTGGCCGTCACCGGTCGCAACGTCACCGTCTCGTGGCCGGCGGCCACGCTGCGGGGCGGTGAGCCGGTGTCCGGCTACCAGGTGCGGCGGGTCGCCGCCGACGGGACCGGGGCGACGGTAGGCGGCTCCTGCAGCTCCACCCTGACCGGGCTGAGCTGCACAGAGACCACCGTCGCCCCGGGAACGTGGTCCTACGGCCTCACCGCCCTCCTCGCCGGCTGGACCGGCGCCGAGGGCCCCCGCACCGCCGTCACCGTCGGCGCTCCCGCGTTCAGCGTCACGTCCCCTGCCACGGTGACGTCGCTGCCGGCCACGGTGACCGCCACGGTGGCCAACTACGCCGGCCCCGCGGCCCTCACCTTCCGCCTCGACGACGCCGCCACCGGCCCGCTCCTCGCCGCCGCCCCGGCGGCGGTTCCTGCCGAGGGGACGGCACAGGTCTCCATCACCCTCCCCGCCGGCGTGTCCGAGGGGGCCCACCAGATCTTCGCCATCGGCGGTGGGAGCGCCATCGACGCCGTGGCCGCCGACATCCTCGTCGACACCGCCCCGCCCCGCCCGACGCAGCTGGTGACCACCAACGGCGGCGCCACGGCCGGAGCCATCGAGCCCGGGGACTGGTTGGCCGTGGTGTTCTCCGAGAAGCTCATGCCCAGCTCGCTGTGCGCGGCATGGTCCGACGACGACACCGCCAAGACCATCAGCACCGGGGTCACGGTGACCGTGTCCAACGACGGCGCCCCGACGTCCTCGGACGTTCTGACCGTGGCCGTGGCCGGTTGTGGGCCGACGGGGTTCCACTTCGGCTCGCTGAACCTCGGCGGCAAGGGCTTCGTGGCCCGAGGCACCAGCGCCACGTTCGCAGGCAGCGTCACCTGGAGCCCGGCCAACGCCGCCCTGGGTGTCTTCCTGGGGGCGTCGAACGGGGGAAAGCTCGGGACGGTTGGCCCCACCACCGCGGTGTACACGCCCGACCCGGCCATGACCGACCTCGGAGGCCTGGGGGTCACCGGCACGGTGTCCCGCACCGGACGCCAGCTGTGACGCCGGTAACTTGGCCCTCGATGGATGCGGACGAGGGGCGGCGGCTTCGGGCCCTCCACTCCCTGGGACTGCTCGACACCCCGCCCGAGGAGCGCTTCGACCGAGTCACCCGGACGGCCCAGCGCCTGCTGGGCACGCCGATCGCCATGATCACCCTGGTCGACGCCGACCGCCTGTGGTTCAAGTCCCGCCAGGGCACGTCGGCCGTGCAGGCCGACAAGAACGCCACCTTCTGTGCCCAGGCCGTCCAGTCGGACCAGCCGCTGGCCGTGCCCGACGCCCTGGACGATGCCCGCTTCGCCGCCCACGACATGGTCACCGGCGACCCGTTCCTGCGAGCGTACGCCGGCGTCCCGCTCCATGCCGCCGGCGGGCACCGGGTGGGCACGCTCTGCGTCTTCAGCCCGGAGCCCCGCACCTTCACCGCGGAGGAGCTCGACGTTCTCCGGGACCTGGCCAGGTGGGCCGAGGGCGAGCTCGACCGGTCCGAGCTGGCCGCGGCCCTGGCCGCCCAGCGGGAGACCGAGGGCCGGCTGCGGGCGTTCATGGACGCCGTGCCCGAGGCGGTGGCCATGTTCGACGGCGACGGACGCCTGCTGCAGGTCAACCCCGCCGGCGAGCGCCTGTTCGGGTACCGGTCGGACCAGGTCGCCGGCCTGACCATCGACGCCCTTCTGGCCGACGACACCGAGCTCGACGAGCTGCGCCCCCAGCTGGCCGACCTGGCGCCGGGTGACCCGCCGGTCCGGCTGGAGGTCGACGGCCGCCACGCCGGCGGCGGGCGGATCCCGATCGAGGTGATCGTCAGCAAGGCGACTGTCGACGGCGACGACCGCTACGTCGTCGCCGCCCGTGATCTCACCGAGCGCCGCCAGGCCCACATCGCCGTCGAGCGGCTACGCCGCCAGCAAGGCCTCGTCCTGGAGGCGGCGGCCGAGGGCATCTGCGGGATCGACCCTGACGGCCTGATCGTGTTCGCCAACCCCTCGGCCCGCCGGCTGTTCGGCTTGGCCCTCGAAGACCCGCTGGACGGGGTGAACCTGCACGAGCGGTTCCACCAGTCCTACCCCGACGGCTCGCCGTACCCGTGGGAGGAGTGCCCCACCTACCGGACGCTGCACGGCGCCGGCCCCCAGCGCATCGCCGACGAGGTGTTCTGGGACTCCGGCGGCCGCCCGTTCGCGGTGGAGTACGCGTCGGCCCCCATCGTCGAGGACGGTGCGGTGACCGGCGCGGTGGTGACCTTCACCGACGTCACGGAGCGCCGGGCCGTGGAACGGATGAAGAACGAGTTCGTCTCCGTGGTCAGCCATGAGCTCCGCACCCCGCTCACCTCGGTACGTGGCTCCCTCGGCCTGCTGGCCAGCGGTGCTCTGGGGCCCCTTGGTGCCGACGCCCAGCGCATGGCCGAGGTGGCTGTTTCGAGCACCGACCGGCTGGTGCGCCTCGTCAACGACCTGCTCGACCTGGAGCGGATCGAGTCCGGCAAGGTCCAGCTCACGCTGGGACCGGTGGCGGTGGACCGCCTCCTGCGCGACGCAGCCGCGGCGGTCGAGGGGATGGCGGAGCGGGCCGGCGTCGCCGTCCGGCTGCAACCGGTCGAAGGCATCGTCAACGTCGACGCCGACCAGATGCTGCAAGCGATCGCCAACCTGCTCTCCAACGCCATCAAGTTCTCCGACAGGGGCCAGGCGGTCGACGTTGTCGCCGAGCGACACGTCGCCAGCCTCAGCATCAGGGTGGTCGACCGGGGCCGCGGCATCCCCGCCGAAATGCAGGACCGGATCTTCGAGCCGTTCCAGCAGGTCGACTCCTCCGACGCCCGCGAGCGCGGTGGCACCGGCCTCGGCCTGCCCATCGTGCGCAGCATCCTCATCCGCCACGGCGGGGAGGTCACCCTTCAGAGCACGCCCGGGGCGGGGAGCACCTTCACCCTCACCGTCCCGACCGCCCCGGGCCGGGAGGCGGTGCCGGGGGAGGGCCGCCCCCGGCCGGTCGTCATGGTGGTCGAGGACGACGCCGATCTGGCCGAGGTGCTGGCCGTGTCGTTGCGCCGGCGGGGGGTCGACGTGGTCAAGGCGCTGACCGAGCGCAGCGCGGTGACCCTGGCCGAGCGGGTGCATCCCGACCTCATCGTGCTGGATGTCGTCCTGAGCGAAGGCGACGGCTACGGCGTGGTCGAGGCTCTGCGTCGCCACCCCGCCCATGCCCGGACGCCGGTGCTCGTCTACACCGCCCACAACCTCGACGACGCGCAGCGGAGTCGCCTGCACCTGGGGCCCACCGAGTTCCTCCTCAAGAGCGGCGCCGGGGGCGACCCGCTGGAGGAGAAGGTGCTCACCATGGTGGGCCTGGGCGCCGCCGAGCAGGAAGGGCGCCGGCTCCTGGTGATCGACGACGACCCCGACATCGGCGACGTCGCCCGCCTGGCCCTCGAGCAACTCGGCCCTTACACGGTGCAGACCGCCGGCTCCGGCCAGGAGGGGCTGCGCCTGGCCCTGGACCAGCGCCCCGACGCCATCCTCCTCGACGTGATGATGCCTGAGCTCGACGGGCCCGCCACCCTGGCCCGGCTACGGGGGGAGGAGGCCCTGGCCGGCGTGCCGGTGCTGTTCCTCACCGCCAAGGCCCAGGCGTCCGAGCGCGACCGGCTGGAGCGCCTCCCCGTGTCCGGCATGATCGCCAAGCCGTTCGACCCCCTCACCCTGGCCGCCGACGTCGGTAGGCTCCTCGGGTGGGGGTGACCGAGCCCGGCGGCCAGTCGAGGGAGGACCGTTCCCGGGAGCTGCTGCGCCAGGTCTGGCTGCGCAACCGCCCGACGACGATGGAACGGCTGTCGGTGGTCCAGTCGGCGCTGGAAGCCATGGCCGCCGGCAACCTCGACGCCGGCCCGCGCCTGGCGGCCCGGGACGAGGCCCACAAGCTGCGGGGCATCCTCGGCACCTACGGCTTCGCCGAGGGCTCGGAGCTGGCCGCCGAGGCCGAGGAGCTGTTGGAGGGCGACGGCGCCGGCGCCGGCGGCCTGGCCGCTCGGCTGGCCGGCTACGCCGGCACGCTCCCTACGGAGTGACGACCCAGACGGCTTCTTCGCCGAGCGCATCCTGCAGCGCCCGCACCGCCCGTCCCACGCCGGCGTCCTGGCCGTCCCACACGGCCAGCGCCTCGTGGGCGTGGCCGGCCAGCCAGGCGTCACGCCGGCGGAGGGCGGCGCCGGCCAGCTGCTTGGTGGCCGGCGCCTTGGCGCTCAGGACGAGGGTCGACTGGGCCCCGCCGAGGAGCTCCCGGAACGCCTTCCGGGACGCCGAGGGCCATTGGGAGTCGGGGTCGGGGTAGGCGAACACGGCCACGTAGGGCACGCCGGCCTCGGTGGCGGCCTCGGCCGCCAGTTGCTCGGCCCCCAGCCCCAGCCCGGTGAGCACGACCAGATCCGGGTCCACCTGCCGCTTGGCGGCCAGGATCTCGGCCAGCTCGGCCCGCACCGCATCGGCCACCGGGTTGGCGTCGTAGCCTCCCAGCTCCGGCGGCTTGTGACCGACGACGGCCACCAGGTGCCCCGGCGGCAGCCTGGGATCCACCTCGGCAGCCGCCGTGTCCGCCGCCCCCATCGACTCGGGCGGCTGGTCCCCCGACCGCGGCGTCTGGGTGCGGGCCGCCTCCACCGCCAGCCGGTCGACCAGATCGTTGAACGGATCGCTTCCGTGGCCCTTGACCCAGCGGAAGGTGACCCGGCCGGCGTCGGCCCGCACCGCCTCGATCAGCGGTTCCCACAGGTCCCGGTTGGCCACCGGCTTCTTGGCCTTGTTCATCCAGCCCCGGGCCAGCCATCCCTCCCACCAGCGGTCCCGGAAGCAGTTAACGACGTAGGTGGAGTCGCTCACCACCACCAAGGGGCCGTCGAGGGCCCGCACGGCCTCCAGGGCGGCCTGGACCTCCATTCGCTGGTTCGTGGTCGCCGGCGCCGGGCCGCTGGCGAAGCGGCCCCCGGGGACGGCCCAGGCCCACCCGCCCGGTCCCGGGTTCCCCAGGCAGGCACCGTCGGTGTACACCTCGGTCGCTCCCACGCCGGTAACAGTCGCACGGAATTCCAGGTCATATTTCGGGGGGTGAGAGACTGGAATGGTGATTTTCGACGGTCTCAGCCAGCAGCTGCCCGACATTGACCCCTCCGAAACCGCGGAGTGGCTCGACTCACTCGAGATGGTCACCGACGAGCGGGGCCGCACGCGGGCCCGGTTCCTGCTCATGAAACTGCTGGATCGGGCCCGCGAGCTGGGCGTCGGCCTGCCCAACACGGTCTCCAGCCACTACATCAACACCATCCCGCCCGAGCGGGAGCCCTGGTTCCCCGGCGACGAGCACGTCGAGCGCCGCATCCGGGCATTCATCCGCTGGAACGCGGCGGTCATGGTCAGCCGGGCCAACAAGCGGGCCAAGGGCATCGGCGGCCACCTGGCCACCTACGCCAGCTCGGCGTCGCTCTACGAGGTCGGGTTCAACCACTTCTTCCGGGGCAAGGACGACGGCCAGGCCGGCGACCAGGTGTACTTCCAGGGTCACGCCGCCCCTGGCATCTACGCCCGGGCCTTCCTCGAGGGGCGCCTCACCGAGGCCCAGCTGGACCGCTTCCGCCAGGAGATCGGGGGCGGGGGGCTGTCGAGTTACCCCCACCCCCGCCTCATGCCGGATTTCTGGGAGTTTCCCACGGTGTCGATGGGCATCGGGCCCCTCAACGCCGTCTACCAGGCCCGCTTCAACCGCTACCTGCACAACCGCCAGCTGGTCGACACCAGCCGGTCCCGGGTGTGGTGCTTCCTGGGCGACGGCGAGTTCGACGAGCCCGAGAGCATGGCCGGCCTCACCCTGGCCGCCCGCGAGCAGCTCGACAACCTCATCTTCGTCGTCAACTGCAACCTCCAGCGCCTCGACGGCCCGGTGCGGGGCAACGGCAAGGTCATCCAGGAGATGGAGGCCCTGTTCCGCGGCGCGGGGTGGAACGTCATCAAGGTGATCTGGGGCTCGGGCTGGGACCCGCTGCTGGCCCGCGACATCGACGGTGTGCTGCTCAACAAGATGAACACCACCCTCGACGGTCAGTTCCAGAAGTACGCCACGGAGAGCGGCGCCTACATCCGCGAGCACTTCTTCGGGCCCGACCCCCGGCTGCGGGCCATGGTCGAGCACCTGAGCGACGACGATCTGCGCAACCTGCCCCGGGGCGGGCACGACTACCACAAGCTCTACGCCGCCTACTCGGCCGCCATCGAGAAGAACGGCGCCCCCACCGTCATCCTGGCCAAGACCATCAAGGGCTGGACGCTCGGGCCCGGTTTCGAGGCCGTCAACGCCACCCACCAGATCAAGGAGATGTCGAAGAAGCATCTCGCCACCTTCCGCGAGCGCCTCTCGCTGGAGGAGGAGATCCCCGAGGAGGCCCTCGACGCCCCCGAGCCGCCCTACTACCGCCCGGCCGAGGGGTCGGTCGAGTACGAGTACATGATGGAGCGCCGGCGGGCGCTGGCCGGGTCGCTGCCCAAGCGGATCGTGCGCCAGCGCACGCTGCCGGCGCCGGAGGAGAAGATCTTCGCCGGCCTGCGCGACGGCTCGGGCAAGCGGGAGTACTCGACCACCATGGCCATGACCGGCCTGCTGCGGGACCTCATGCGGGACAAGGGCATCGGTGCCCACATCGTGCCGATCATCCCGGACGAGGCCCGCACCTTCGGCATGGACGCCCTGTTCCCGGAGGTCAAGATCTACGCCCCCTTCGGCCAGCTCTACGAGCCGGTCGACGCCGCTTTCCCCCTGTCCTACCAGGAGGCGCAGAAGGGCCAGATCCTGGAGGAGGGCATCACCGAGGCCGGCTCGATGGCGTCGTTCACCGCCGCCGGCACCTCGGCGGTCGTCCACGGCAAGCCCATGGTGCCGTTCTTCGTCTACTACTCGATGTTCGGCTTCCAGCGGGTGGGGGACCTCATCTGGGCCTTCGGCGACGCCCGGGGCAAGGGCTTCCTGTGCGCCGGCACCGCCGGCCGCACGTCGCTCAACGGTGAAGGCCTCCAGCACGCCGACGGTCACAGCCTGGTGCTGGCGTCGACGGTGCCCAACCTTGCTGCCTACGACCCGGCTTTCGCCTACGAGCTCGGGGCGATCGTCGACGACGGCATCCGGCGCATGTACGGCCCCGACCCCGAGGACGTCTTCTACTACCTGACGCTCTACAACGAGAACTACGTGATGCCGCCCATGCCCGAGGGCGCCGAGGAGGGCATCGTGAAGGGCCTGTACCGCTTCGCGCCGGCACCCGAAGGCCCCTCGCGGCGGGCGACGATCGTCTTCAGCGGCACGGCCCAGAAGGCGGCCCGGGAAGCTCAGGAGCTGCTGGCCGCCGACCACGACGTGGCCGCCGAGCTGTGGAGCGCCACTTCGTACAAGGCCCTCCGGGAGGACGCCCTCTCGGTCGAGCGCTGGAACCGCCTCCATCCCACGGAGACCCCCCGGACCCCCTACGTCACCGAGGCCCTCTCCTCGGCGCCGGGCCCGGTGCTGGCCGTGACCGACTTCATGAAGTCGGTGCCCGACCAGGTCTCACGCTGGGTTCCCGCCACCTACGCGTCGCTGGGGACCGACGGCTACGGGCGCTCGGACACCCGGGCCAAGCTGCGCCGGCACTTCGAGACCGACGCCCCCCACGTCGTCGTCGGCGTGCTGTCGAACCTGGTGCAGGACGACGACGCCAAGCCCCAGGAGGTGGCCGACGCCATCGCCCACTACGAGCTGGACCCGGAGGCCCCCGACCCGCTGACCGCCTGAACGGCCAACCCTTCCTCGATGTTCCGCATCCGGTAGTAGTTGGCCGTCTGGGCGACGATCGCCACCAGGGGAACGGCGAGGAACGCCCCGAGCAATCCGCCGACCAGCAGGCCGGCGCCCACCGCCACCACGGTGACCAACGGGTGGAGGCGCACGGCACGTTCCAGGATCAGCGGCTGGAGCAGGTTGCCTTCGACCTGTTGCACGAGGATCGTCGCCCCCACCACGAGCAGGGCGGTGGTGAACCCACCGTCGACAAGTGCCACCAGGGCCGCCACCAGCCCGGCCACGGTGGCCCCGACGAGGGGGAGGAACCCGCCCAGGAAGGTGAGGACGGCCAGCGGGAGCACCAGGGGCACGCCGAGCAGCGTCAGGGCGATGGCGATGAGGATCCCGTCGATGAGGCCGGTCAGGGCGGTGGCGACCAGGTAGAGGCGCATGATCCGCCGGGCCCGCCCGGTGATCTCGACGGCGTCGTCGCGCTGGCCCGGTGCGATCCGCTCCTTGAACCAGTCCCCCATCCGGAACCCGTCCTTCAGGATGAAGAACAGGGTGAAGAGCATGAGGACCGCCCCGGCCAGGACCTCGGTGACGGCCCGGGCCCCCCGGGCCACGCCCCCGGTACCACCGGAGGTGACGGCGCGCCGGAGGTCGTCCTCCAGCTGATCGAGGCGCTCGGGGCTCAGGTTCAGGGGCTCACCCTGGAGCCAGCTCCTGATCTCCTGGACGCCCTCGTTGACCTGGTCGCCCACGTCGGACAGCTCGTCGGCCACCGCGGATCCGATCCAGCCGAACAGCAGGGAGAGCACGGCCAGAGCGCCGATGAACACCGTGGCCGCCGCCAGCGCCGGCGGCCAGCCGGCCCGGCGCAGGCGAGCGACCAGGGGCTCGAGGGCGGCGGCGAGGAACAGGGCCAGGATGATCGGCACCACGACCACGTAGAGCCGGATCATGACGAAGACGATCATCGCCGCCGCCGCGCCGATGACCAGCAGCCTCCACGACCACGCGGCAGCTCCGGCGACGAGGACGGGCACCTTCACCCCGCCGTCGGCTTGGGGCGGTACGGGGTCTGGGGGGCTGGTCACCGGGACATTGTTGTCCGGCGTTGTGCATCGGCGCGATCGCACCATCAAGTCGGTGCGGTCGATGCCGAAAATCTCTAACGAGCGCCGGCAACACAGCCCTGGACCGCAGCGGGGGCGGCGCCTTTCGCACTCATCACGGGAGAGGCAGGGGAAGCAATGACCGTCCTGGACGTCGCACCGTCGGAACCCGAGACCGGGAGGGTCCGGCAGATGTCTCTCTTGCGGGAGCTCGAGTCGCTCCCTACCGCCCCGGGAGCCCCGCCGGAGCGGCGCCGACGTGACGATGGCTGGCTCGACCGGTGGCTGGACACCTGCAGCGACCTGGCCCGCCTGCAGGCCACCAACCCGATGCTGGACGCCGTCATCGACGAGATCGACGGCCGGCGCATCCGCATCGGCGACCACTGGCTGTCTGACTTCGCGTCCTGCAACTACCTGGGCTTCGACCTCGACCCCGAGATCATCGACGCCATCGAGCCCCAGGTCCGGCGGTGGGGCACCCACCCGAGCTGGTCCCGGCTGCTGGGCAGCCCGCAGCCCTACCTCGACATCGAGGAGCAGCTCACCGAGCTGCTCGGCGCCCCTGACACCCTCGTCCTGCCCACCATCACCCACATCCACATGTCGGTGATCCCCGTCCTGGCCGGCGGGGGCACCGTCTTCCTGGACCGCAGGGCACATAAGACGATCTACGACGGCACCAAGGTGGCCACCAGCAACGGGGCACGGGTGAAGCGTTACGAGCACGACGACCTCGACCACCTCGAGCAGCTCCTGAAGGACGCTCCCGGTGGCCACCGGCTGATCTGCATGGACGGCGTCAACAGCATGACCGGCAACGCCCCCGACCTCACCGCCTTCGCCGAGCTGGCCCGCGAGCACGACGCTCTGCTCTACGTCGACGACGCCCACGGCTTCGGCGTGATCGGCGAACGCAGCCCCGACGAGCCCTGCAACTGGGGCAGCAAGGGCAACAGCATCGTCCGCCACTACGGCGAGACCTACGACAACGTCATCCTCGTCGGCGGGTTCTCCAAGGCCTACTCGTCGCTGCTCGCCTTCCTCGCCCTGCCCACCCGGGTCAAGAACGTGATCAAGATCGCCGCCCCGCCCTACCTGTACTCCGGCCCCTCCCCGGTGGCGTCGCTAGCCACCGTGCTGGCCGGCCTCGACGTCAACCGCCGGCGGGGTGACGCCATCCGCGCCGACCTGTACGCCAAGACCATCCGGGTCCTGGACGGTCTCGACCAGCTCGGCATCGCCACCCCGAACTCCTCCGGCTTCCCGATCGTCGAGATCCCCATCGGCGAGGCGGACAAGATCGACGACGTCGGCCAGTTCCTCTTCGAGCGGGGCATCTACGTGACCCTCGCCGCCTTCCCCCTGGTGCCCCGCCACGAGGTGGGCTTCCGGGTGCAGGTGACGGCGTCGAACACCGAGGAGGACATCGACCTGCTCCTCGAGGTCCTGGCCGAGGCCAACGACCGCTTCGGGCTGGCGGGCGCCTGGCACGGTCCGTCGGCGCCGGCCCACGCCGCCGGCTGAGGCCGTGCGGGCATCGGGGCGGATCCTGGCCCCGCTCAAGGATCGCAACTTCGCCCTGCTGTGGACGGGCATGACCGTGTCGCTCATGGGCGACGGCATCCTGCTCGTGGCCCTGGCGTGGAAGGTCTACGAGATCTCCAACAAGCCGTCGTCCATGGCCGTTGTCGGCCTGGCCATGACCATTCCCCACGTCGCCCTGCTGCTGTTGGGCGGCGTGGTCAGCGACCGCTTCGACCGGCGACGGGTGATGATCGCCTCCGACGCCATCCGGGGCACCGCCGTCGGCATCCTGGGCGTGCTCGCCGTCACCGACCAGCTGCGGCTCTGGCACATCTTCGTGCTGGTGGCCGTCTACGGCGCCGGCACGGCGTTCTTCGGGCCCGCCTTCGACGCCCTCATCCCCGACATCGTCCACGACGACGACCTCACCCAGGCCAACGCCATCGAGCAGTTCGCCCGCCCGGGGGCCCACGGCCTGGCCGGGCCGGCGCTCGGCGGCCTGCTCATCGCCGTCGGCGGCAGCGGTGTGGCCTTCCTGTTCGACTCGGCCACGTTCCTGGTGTCCATGGTCTGCCTGATGCGGGTGCGGACGCCGCGGCGAGCCACCGTCGCCGCCGAGCCCGCCGGCCATGCCGCGCTGTTCGATGACGTGAAGGAGGGGTTCCGGTTCGTCCGGGCCAACCCGTGGCTCTGGGCGACGCTGCTGGCCGCCACCTTCGCCTACCTGCTGTTCACCGGCCCCGTCGACGTGCTGCTTCCCTACCTGGTGAAGAACGAGCTGGGGGCCGGCGCCGGCACCCTGGGCCTGATCCTGGCCACCGGCGGCATCGGGGCCATCGGCGCCGCCCTGGCCATCGGCACGCTCGGCACGCCGAAGCGCAGCATGACGTTCATCTACCTGGCCTGGACCGTGTCGACCCTGGCCCTGGTCGGCTACGGCCTGGCCCGCCACGCGTGGCAGGCCGCCGCGGTCGCCTTCGTCTTCAACGCCCTGGAGACGGCGGGCACGGTGGTGTGGCTGACCACCAAGCAGCGGCTGGTCCCCCGCAACCTCCTCGGCCGGGTGTCCAGCTTCGACTGGTTCATCTCCACCGGGCTCGTCCCGCTGTCCTTCGCCATCGTGGCCCCGGTGACCGCGGCCATCGGCGCCCGCAACACCCTGATGATCGCCGGCGGCCTGGGTGCCGCGGTCACCTTCGCCTTCCTCTGGGTGCCCGGCGTCCGGACCGCCGACCACCGGCTGGCCCTCGACGCCGATCCGGATCCGGAGATGGCGGTGGCGGTGTAGCTGCTCACGGCACGCCGGCGGGGAAGAGCATCGCCGCCGGCAGGGGCTTGCCGAGCAGGTACCCCTGGGCGGTGTCGCAGCCCAGCTCCGAGATCAGGGCCAGGTTGGCCGGGGTCTCCACCCCTTCGGCCACGATCCGCAGGCGCAGGGCGTGGGCCAGGTCGATGGTGGAGCGGATGATGGCCACGGCCCGCTCGTCATCGGCCGCCGCGGCCAGGAACGCCCGGTCCAGCTTGAGCTCGTTGACCGGCAGGTCCCGCAGGTAGGCGAGCGACGAGAAGCCGGTGCCGTAGTCGTCCACGGACAGCTGGACGCCGCCGGCGTGGAGCCGCTGGAGGACCTGGAGGCTCTGCTGGGCGTCGACCATGAGGCTGTCCTCGGTGATCTCCAGGACCACGTTGGCGGGGTCCACCTCGAGGCGGTCGAAGACGTCGTGGACCTTCTCCGGCAGCTGCTCGTCGGCCAGGTTGGCCGCCGAGAGGTTCACCGCCATGCTGATCTTGATGCCGTCCCGAGCCCATACCGCCTGCTGGATCATGGCCAGCTCCAGCACCGTCATGGCCAAGGGGCCCATGAGCCCGCTCTGCTCGAAGAGGGTCAGGAAGCGGTCAGGGGTCAGCAGGCCGCGCGTGGGATGCTGCCAGCGCACCAGCGCCTCCACGCCGGTGATGATCCCCGAGGGCACGTCGAGCTTGGGCTGGTAGAAGACGGTGAGCTCTTCGCGGCCGATGGCGTAGCGCACGTCCTCCATGAGCTCCAGGCGGTCGCGGGTGTGGCGGTCGCGGAACGGCGAGTAGACCTGCCAGGGGTCGTGGTTGCGCTTGGCCTCGTACATGGCGATATCGGCCCGCTGGAGCAGGGTGTCGGCGGCGTCACCGTGGTCGGGGGCGATGGCGATGCCGATGCTGGCATCGACGTGGAGGCGGATGTTGTCCAGCAGGAAGCTGCGGCGCAGGTCATCGCGGACCCGCTCGGCGACGTCGGTGGCCTGGCTGTCGTGGTGGAGGGGCGAGAGGAGAAGGCCGAACTCGTCGCCGCCCAGGCGGGCCACGGTGCCGTGGCCCTCGACCACGGTGGCCAGGCGGGGGCCGAGCTGGCGCAGCACCTCGTCGCCGACGTGGTGGCCGAGGCTGTCGTTGATCTCCTTGAAGCGGTCGAGGTCGATCATCAGCACGGCGAGGTTCTGGCGGTCGGAGCCCGGCTCGAGGCACGCCCGCAACGTCTCGTAGAAGTGCCGGCGGTTCGGGAGGCCGGTGAGCTCGTCGGTGCGGGCCTCCCGCTTGCTCTCGGCCAGGGTCTGCAGCTGCCGGTAGGCGAAACCCATCCGGACGATGGCCAGCATGAGGGTGCACGTAGCCAGGATCACGCCGAGCGGCAGCACGTCGTGGAAGGTGGCGTAGACGACGATGCACAACGAGCTCATCAGCATCATGCCGGGCACGATCACCGGCTGGGTCCTGCGGGTCTCGGTCGGTGGCGGCGCCATCTGCCACGCCGCGGTCCCCATGAACAGGGTGCCGATCATCCAGAGGCTGTCGAGCACCGTGCCGGTGACGTAGGTCTCCTCCAGCGCCTGGACGCTGTAGATGCTGTCGGCGACGCCGAACAGGGCCAGGCCGCCGCCGAGCATCCACCACGCCCGGCCCGGCCGCCAGCCCTGCACCGCGAAGACGGCGACGAGCACGGTGACCAGCACCAGGGCGCCCACCGGGTAGGCGAAGTTGGTGGCGACGTCGCCCTTGTCGCCGGCGTTCTCCCGGCCGACGGTGGCGATGACCGTGACTGCGCCCAGGGCGGCCACGCCCAGGGCGGCGATGATGCCGTCGAGCCAGATGGCCGACGCCCCCCGCCGGGGGAGCGCGTCCCGTCCGAGGAGGAAGATGCCGACGTAGGCGATGGGATAGAAGGGCAGGAAGAGGGCGTCCTGCACCGACGGGTACGGCACCGCGTCCATGAACTGGAGATAGGTCGTCCACACCAGGTTGCCGGCGGCGAAAAGGGCCAGGGCCACGGCGAAGGCGGTCCAGCCCGCCCGCTGGCGATCGCGCACCAGGGCGGCCCGGAGGGCGGCGAGGGCGGCACAGCCCAGGTAAGCCAGGTTCCCCACCCATCCGTCGTAGAAGGTGATGGTGGAGGGGTGCTCCCGGAAGACGGTCGAGAGCAGGTAGAGCAGGACCAGGCCGGCGGTGACCAGGTGCAGGACGCGGACGGCGGGCGGCACGCCGGGCCGCAGGAGGAACGCCGCCTGGCGCGAGGCGCCCACGGCGGTGGTGTCGGTCCCGGCCGCCAGCCCCCGCCGGCCGGTCCGCACTCGACTGCCGTGTCGGTAGGTGTCCATGTCACCAGATTTCGGACTTTCGCCCGGGGGATGCCCGCTGTTCTAGCCGGCACCCAGGTCCATGGTACGACAAGTCACTCGGATCGACCCGGCGTCACCGGGCCGAGAGGGATCAGGGCAGGTAGCCGGGGCAGCGCAGCTGGGTGACGGTGCGGACCATGAACTCGGCGTCGGCCTCGCTCAGGGACTGGCCCTGGATGCGGCTGACCGCGTCGCGGATGGTGGCCTGCACCTGCGCCTGGGTCTGGCCCTGGTCGAAGGACGTGCAGACGGCGTCGGCGAAGGTACGCAGCTGGGCGTCGTTGGGCTGGAAGAGCGGGATGCGCTGGGTGATGGTGGTGATGGCGGCCTGCACGCCGGCCGTCGTGTAGGCGACCCGCTCCCCCGACCGGACCTTGACCGTCGTCGGCGTCTGGGTGGCAGGCGCCGGCGCGGCGGGCCCGGCCGGGGCGACAGTGGTGGTCGGCTTGCGGGTGGTGGCCGTGGTGGACGGCGCCGGCGCCTTGGCGGCCGGCGCGGACTGGACCGCCGGCGCCGGCTGGACAGCCGGCGCCTCCGTCGTGGGCGGCGCTGTCTCGGGCGGAGCCTCGGCCGGAGCCTGCGGCGCCGGCGTCACCACACCCTCGGAGGACCCCCGGGTCACCGAGGCCACCGCTGCCGTCGGCTCGTTGGCGGTCACCTGGCCGACGGCCGCGACGCCGAGGGCGAGGACGAGGGCGGTGCCGGCGATGCCGCCGGCGAGGGCCTTGTGCGTGATGCGGGGGGACACGTTCAGTTGCCTTTCGTGTGCTCGTGGCAGGCGGCGGCCCGCTCGTCGATCGGGGGGTGGCTGGCGGTCAAGCGGCGCCACCAGGGCAGCGCCCGGGGAACACCGCTCTCGTCCGCGGCGCGCTGGAGCATGGCGTCGAAGTGGTCGGGCCGGCCGAGGACATCGAGGGCGAAGCGGTCGGCGGACCGCTCCTGGGCCCGGTCCCGCCACGCCAGCAGGCACCGCACGGGAAGGGCCACGAGGGCGCCGATGACGATGAGGAGGGGGTAGGAGCGAGGATCGCCGGCGGCGGTGATGCCGGCTGCGTCGAGCAGCGGGGAGAACGACAGGGCACCGGCGGCGGCGGCCAAGGCGGCCAGTTCGGCCAGAAGGGTGAGCGGCAGGCGGCGAGCCCCATGGCCGAGGCGCCAGTGGCCCAGCTCATGGGCCACCACCTGGTCCACCAGCTCCGGTGGCCAGGCGGCGAGGTCCTGCTCGAGGACCACCCGCCGGGTCCGACCGAGGCCGACGACATAGGCGTTGACCCGACCGGAGCCCGGCTTGCCGGTGACGATGACGTCGCCCACCTGGACGCCGGCCTTCTCAGCCACGGCTTGCGTCCGCGACCTCAGCTCGGGTGAGGTGGAAGCGGGCCCGCTCGCCCGGGCCCGCATGGCGAGCGGCATGGCCACCTGCCAGAGGAATGTGACGGTGGCGAAGAATAGCCACGCAGGAAGCCACCATATCGAGGTGGCACGCAAAAGCATGTAAAGCGGGAACGTGAGGACGGTGCCGGCGACAATGCTGACGATCACGATCTTCAGTTCTTCACCGACGAATCGCCGCAGAGCCGTGGCTCGGTCCGGATGGACGTTCAGCGAGCGGCGGAGTGTGAACGGCGCCCGGGCGATGGCCCGAGCGCCGCTCACGACAGAGATGACGACCACCAGTGCCAGTGCCCACGTCCGGATGCCGGTAGCTTCCAGGATCCGATGGGGGAGCTGGGCCACCAGGCAAACGACCAGGGAGAAGCCGGTTGCCAGTGACTCTGCAGTACCCACGCCGTGCCCCGCCGGAGCTTGGATGGGGGCCAAGTCTGGCCGGCCCGCTTGGGCCGGCCGCTCGGCATCCGGGAGCGGTTGTGCGGTCCCGGCACGCATGGTCGACGCCACTATGAAATTGCTTAGGCCAGCACGACGGCCAGGATGGCGCCGACGATCGGGACCATGGAAACCACGGCGGCCAGAAGGGGACCAACGACGGGGATAAGCTTACGCATTTGATTTGCCTCCATTTAGGGTTGCTCCCGACCGGCTTTCCGGGGGAGTGTCGGGGTTCTTTGTTCCGACAGATGATGTATCGGCCGGCTCCCTGGCTACTGAAGGGGTTTTGTTGTGCCAAGTTGTGAATCCGTGGTGATTGGTTGATTCGCACCATCGAGACGTACTGCAGAGGGGGGGCGTTACCCTTGAGGTGGTGGACGCGGACGTAGTAGACGGCCCCCGCATCCTCGTGGTGGACGACGACGCCACCGTCCGCACGCTGCTGCGGCGGATGCTCACCATCGAGGGCTACGACGTCGACGAGGCCGTCGACGGAGCCAGCGCCATGGAGAAGGTGGAGGCCTGGGCGCCCGACCTGCTCCTCCTCGACATCATGATGCCCGGCCAGGACGGTCTCGACGTGCTCGAGAGCCTGCGGCGCACCAGCGCGGTGCCCGTCATCCTCCTGACCGCCAAGAGCGAGGAGGCCGACCGCGTGCTCGGTTTCCGGTTCGGCGCCGACGACTACGTCGTCAAGCCCTTCTCCACCGCCGAGCTCACCGCTCGCATCGCCGCCGTCCTGCGCCGGACGGGGGCCAACCGCTCCGGCGGCCAGCTCCACTTCGACGGCCTCGACATCGACCTGGCCAAGCGGGAGGTGATGGTACGGGGTGCCCTGATCGACCTACCGGCCCGCGAGTACGAGGTGCTGGCCTTCCTCGCCTCGTTCCCCAAGCAGACGTTCACCCGCGAGCAGCTCCTGGAGCGGCTGTGGCCGCACAACGGCGACCGCATCCCGAGCACCGTCACCGAGCACGTCGGGCGCATCCGCCGGCGGATCGAGGAGGACCCGGAGCGCCCGAGGTGGATCCGCACCGTGAGGGGTGTGGGCTACAGATTCGAGCCCTGAGCCGGCGTCGCCCGGCGGGCGTTGCCGGCCACTGCTGCGACGGCCAGGCCGGCGATGACCAGGCCGATGGTCGCGCCGAGCAACACCGAGGAGCCCTTGATCGCTCCGCCGCCGGCACCGCCGCCCCCGCCCGGCTCCTCGTGGATGACCTTGGCGAAGTAGACGTCCTCGGAGGGCAGATCCACCCTGCCGTTGCGGGAGTCGTTCCAGGTGACGAACGCCTCCTCGTCGGTGGACGCCACCCCGATCGGCCCCCGGAGGTCGGCGATCATGTTCATGGCGTACCCCTCGTTCTGGTTCATGGACCGGTCGCTGATGCGGCTGTTCCTGGCCCAGGTGGTGCCGGCGTCGGAGGAGGAGGTGTAGAAGATGTCGAAGCAGGTCTGGTCCCGGCGGGTGGTGTTGCCGTTGCCGCCCGGGTTGTAGAGGGCGTCGGTGCGGAAGTCCCACCAGGCGACGTCGACCCGCCCGTTGGGGGCGACGCTTATGCCGGGGAAGAACTGGTCGTAGTTGGGCCGGCGGTTGGGATCGATGTCGTCGTTGAGCTGGACCCGCCGGCTCCAGGTGTTCCCGCCGTCGGTTGACTTCATGAACCAGATGTTGCGGTCGTCACGGGGGTTGGGCGGCCCGGTGTCGCTCTGCTCGAACACCACGTAGAGGTCGCCGGTCTTGGCGTCGATGGCCGCCTCCGGCGTGGTGAGGCACGGCCCGCAGACCACGCCGCTCGTCTCGATGGTGCTGGCATTCCACGTCCTGCCGTCGTCGGTGGACTTGGACATGAACATCCGGCTGCCGGCGCCCGGCTGGCCGGCGGTCGGCGCGGTGGCCGGGACCGGCGTGGGGACCCAGGGCTGGACCGCGGGGTTGGCCGTGGCCGGCCGGCAGGTGTTGGCCGGGCCGGGCGGCAGCGGCAGCGGGGCCTGGGTGGGGCCCGGAGTGGTGGCCGCGGGCGGGCGCTCCTTGGTGAAGGTGTAGATCGTGCCGTCCTTGGCGACGGCGATGGCCGGCTGGTCGGAGCCCTTCACGTCGGTCAGGGGGAAGGTGGTCTCCAGGACGTCGGTGAGGGTGCCGAAGGTGGCGCCGCCGTCGGTGGAGACGGCCACGACCGTGCGCTCGGAGGCCTGGGCCGGCGGCTGGAAGGCGCCTTGGCGGCGGTAGCCCACGTAGACGCGGGACGGGTCGGTGGGGTGCGTGGCGAGGCGGATGTAGCCGAAGCGCTCGAAGTCACGGGTGGAGGTGCCGTCGGGCTTGGGGAAGTCGCGCTCCTCGGACTTCTTCAGCACCGTGTAGTCCCAGGTGCGCCCGAGGTCCTTGGTGCGGGCGACGAACGGGTCGTTCGGGCCCGAGGACGAGGCGGTCTGGGCCGCGGTGCCGGCGAGGTAGATGGTCCCGTCGATGCCGAACTTGGCCGCGAAGAACGAGCCGAAGTTCGGCCGGGTGCATGCCCGGTAGCCCGGCGGCATTGCCTCCGCCGGCGCCTTGGCCCATGTCCGGCCCCGGTCGAGGCTCACGTGGATGCCGCAGGTCGACCGACCGAAGTCGACCGCGGCGATGACCAACACATTGGCGTCGGTGGGGTGCACCAGCATCTGGGGCTCGGTGTGGATGCGCCCCGGCATGATGTCCGCCGTCACCTGGACATTCGGGGTCACCACGGGGCCGCGTGGCTGCTGGGCTACGGCCGGCGTGACGAACACGGCCACCAGGAGGCTGCCAACAACAGCAAGAAGCACGCGCCGGATCATGAGATCTCCCCCCACTGAGTTCAGAAGCCGACGGAATTCCACCACCGGAGCCGGGCGGCGTCCACTGGCGAGGGCGCCGCAGGGAGTAACCCGGACGCCGGAGGTAGCGTCGGACCATGTTGCGTCCTGGAAACTGGACCAGACCAGCGGGTGCAAGTCCCGCCCGGGTAATCGCCGGAGAGCCCGGTAGCAGGCCCCGGTTCGTCGTCGAGAGGCGGCGGGCTGAGCGGGGCGTCGAAAGCCTCTTTGGAGGGA
>DATLHA010000115.1:0-6435 GCA_035540095.1 Acidimicrobiales bacterium
GTGCTTGGGCACCATGGGGAGGTCGCCGCCGGGGAGGATCTTGAACGTGGGGGCGGCGTCGGCGAAGTTCAGCCTGATGTTCAGCGGGTCGATCACCTCGGCCGACTCGAACACCGGGTACTCCCACACGTGGTGGCTGTAACGCCCGCCCGTGGTCACCTTCATCTTCTCGAAGGTGAACTTCACGTCCTCGGCGGTGAACGGCTGTCCGTCGTGCCAGGTGACGCCGGGGCGCAGCGTGACCGTCCAGCTCTTCCGGTCGGGCGACGGCTCCGCCCGCTCGGCCAGCCACGGCTCCGGGTCCTCCTTCACCTGGGACCAGAACAGCGTGTCGTAGACCATGTTGTTGAGGTCATGCGAGGTCGGCAGCCCGCCCATGGTGAGGGTGAACGGGGTGAGGTTGTTCTCCCACGACTTGTACGCGACCGTGATCTTCGATTGCTGGGGTTGCTGTTGTTGCGCGGTGGCGGCCGGCGCCACCGTGGCGAGAAGTGCGGCGCCGACGATGCCGGCGGCAAAACGGACGCGATTCGTCAAGCGCACGAGATGTCCTTCCACGAGGCGCCCCATCGAGGCGAGCGGCGCGGCTGCACTCGCGCTTCGAAGGACTATTTGGAACTATTTCGCAGGCGTACTACCCGGCGGACCTCAGCCTGTAAACACCCTTGCCGGTAGCAGACGTCACGCCGGGCTCTCGCGCCTCGTACCGCCAATCGGAGGGCCAGCCCTCCGACCGCTCCGGGAGCCGGCCCGGGCGTGCCCCCGCGCTCGCAAGCCGTCGCCGGGCCCACGGACCGCCGGCGCCTGCCCTCAGGCGGCCGGGCGGAGGCACCGGTCGAGCTCGGCGGCGATGCGGTCGATGTTGGCGGTGGTTCCCGGTCGGCGGCGATCGTGGATGGCGATGACGCCGGCGTCGGCGAGACCGTCCAGGCCGGCGGCCAGCTTCTCCTCGCCGACGGCGCCCTTGTCCCAGTTCTTGACGACCTGCGGCTCCTCGGTGACGGCGAGGAGGAACCCGCCGATCCGAGGGTGTCTTGCCCGAACCCGGTCTTCGTACCTTGCCCGCTCTCGCGCCGCCATCTGCCGGGCCGACGCGCCGGCGACCCCAGGCCGGGTATCCGCCGGCGCCGGCGCCTCGGGTGCAACGCCGCAGCCCTCGCAGCGGACCTTCTTGCTGGCGGAGTCCCACCACGCGCTGGTTCGCGGCGGGAGGGCCCCCGCGCAGCCCGAACACGTTGCCGCGAAGCGAAGGCGAAGGAGTCGGGCGGGCATGCCCCGTACCCGTCGACGTCGTCAGATGCCGGCTGAAACCAATTCGGTTGCCGAGCGCAATTCCGACTGCGGACTCCTGCAGGACCGTGGCCGAGCCCGTTCCCCGGAGCGGGTCCTGCTCGGCGACGACGCCGGCGAAGGCGGCCAGGACCGCGCCTCGCAGTGTGGAGGTCTGCGGTCGACCATCCTCGTTCCCCTTCGGGTCAGGCGTCGGCGGCGGCCCGGATGCCGGCCTGTCGTCCTTGGCGGCGAGCCCATCGCGGCCGGCCGGCTGTTCGACCGTACGCCGGCCGGAGCTCCGGACCCGCGGGCCGCCGGCTGGGAACTAACTCCGAGCGTGCACCTCGATTGCGTCAGCGGCGATCAGCCGATCGTATGCCTCGCGGATGGCGCGGCGGAACGGGACACCCGCGACGGTCACGTCGAGTACCTCGAGCCCATCGAGCACAGCGTCGGGGTGGGCCGGATCGGCCGGTTGCACGTCGCTCGCCGGCGGAGGGAGATCGCCCGGTTGCGGCATGGTCGCACCGGTGAACGGCCACCACGGAGCCACGTCGTCGGCTGCGGCCTCGGGGCCGGTGGAGCCCCGGAGAGGGTCGAGGATCTCCTCACGAGTCCGGCCCCGCCAAGTCAGCAGGAGCCACGGGTCGGTGTCGAGCTGGTCAGCGAAGACGTACAGCACGGCGGCGATGTGCTTGCAGGGATTTTCCCAGTCGGGGCAGCTGCAGCGGGCGCGCACCTCCCTCCACGTCCGTGGGAACAGCGCCACCCCAGAGGCTCGGAACACCTCCTCCAAGTCGGGCGGCATCTCGCCGGCGAGGAGACGGGCGACGAAACCGACCTTGGCTCGCATGGCTGCGTCGATCGTCTTCCACTGCTTGGGGGTCGGCTCCCGCAGGGAGACGGTCACGAGATAGGGGGTGCGACGCGATCCCTGGACCTGGGCCGCAATCGTCGCCGCGTCGACGTCGAGGCTCAGTACCTGGCCTTTGCGGGCGTAGCGGCGACCGCGCTGCATTCGCGTCCCGAGCCCGTAGGACTCCAGCACCTCGACGAACCGCCGGGACCACCACGTCGCCGCCATCGCTCCCCGCTGGCGAGACGTGGTCAGCCCGCCCTCGGCCGGCAACGGGACCGACGCCGGGTAGCGCTGCCAGGGATCGTCCCAGCGCCGGCCGGCCATCAGCCGACCTCACCGGGCCGCAGGGCGATCAGGTCACGCAGCTCGTCGGTCGACAGCTCCGTCAGCCACGCCTCGCCGGTGCCGACCACCCGCTGGGCTAGCTCCCGCTTGCCGGTGATCATCTCGTCGATGCGCTCCTCCACGGTGCCGAGGGTGACCAGCTTGTGGACCTGCACCGTCCGGCGCTGGCCGATCCGGTAGGCGCGGTCGGTAGCCTGGTCCTCCACCGCCGGGTTCCACCACCGGTCGAGGTGGATGACGTGGGACGCAGCCGTGAGGTTGAGCCCCGTCCCACCCGCCTTCAGCGAGATCAGGAACAGCTGCGGGCCCTCGGGGCGCTCGAACCTGCGGACCATCTCGTCGCGGGCCGGTCGCCGGACACCGCCGTGCA
Organism: Acidimicrobiales bacterium; assembly: GCA_035540095.1. Classification (GTDB taxonomy): domain Bacteria; phylum Actinomycetota; class Acidimicrobiia; order Acidimicrobiales; family AC-14; genus CADCTB01. Next base: position 2,847 of record DATLHA010000115.1, read on the forward strand.
GCCACAGGGCCTCGGTGCCGAACCTGCGCTGCAGGTAGGGCGCCAGCAGCTCACCCCAGGCGCGGAACTGGGTGAAGCACAGCACCTTGTCGCCCTCTTCGAGGATCTCCTCGAGCAGCTCCTCGGTGCGGGTGAGCTTGCCGGAGCGACCGCGCAACGACGACCCGTCGGCCTGGAACTGGGCCGGGTGGTTGCACACCTGCTTGAGCCGCAGCAGGCCGGCCAGGACGATCCCTCGACGGTCGATGCCCTCGGCTTCGTCGGCACTGGCCAGGAGGTCGTCGACCACGGCCTGGTAGAGCGTGGCCTGCTCGCGGCTGAGCGGGCAGCGGTCGACGGTCTCGATCTTGTCGGGGAGGTCGGTGATGATCGAGCGGTCGGTCTTCAGCCGGCGGAGGACGAACGGCCCCGTGGCCCGCCGGAGAAGCTCGGTGGCCTCGGCGTCGTGGTCCCGCTCGATGGGCAGGGCGAAGCGCTCCCGGAACGAGCGGGCCGAGCCCAGCAGCCCGGGGTTGAGCACCTGCATGATCGACCACAGCTCGCTGAGCCGGTTCTCCACGGGCGTACCGGTGAGAGCGATCCGCCGGCGGGCGCGCAGCTGTCCCACCGCCTTGGTCTGCGCCGCCCCGGGGTTCTTGATCTGCTGGGCCTCGTCGAGCACCAGCCGGCCCCAGTCGATCGCGGCCAGCCCGACGATGTCGCGCGTGACCAGCGAGTACGTGGTGAGCACGACATCGTGGCCGGCGAGTGCCGCCTTGTCACGGCCGGCCCCGTGGTGGGTGTGGACGTCGAGCGAGGGCGCGAAACGCGCCAGCTCCCGCTCCCAGTTTCCGAGGACCGACACCGGGCACACGACGAGCGTCGGGCCCTCGACGGGGTCGGCGAGCAGCGTGGCGATGAGCTGGGCCGTCTTGCCCAGGCCCATGTCGTCGGCCAGGCAGGCACCGAGACCCAGCCGGCCCAGGAACGCCAGCCAGCCCGTGCCCCGCTGCTGGTAGGGGCGGAGCTGGCCGTCGAAGCCCGCCGGCGTGGCGACCGGCTCCACCGTGGCGTGGAGGGCGTCATCGAGCAGCGAGGAGAGCCAGGGGACGGCCGATGCGTCGACCCCGACGACCTCGATGTCGTCGTCAACGCCCAGCTGGTCCAGGCCCATCCCGGCCCGGAGGAGGTCGCCGGCCGCGGCGGTGCCGGTCGTCCCGATGGACTCCAGGAGAGCGCCGACGCGGTCGGGGTCGATCTCCACCCACTGGCCTCGCAGCCGCACCAGTGAGCGCTTGGCCTCGACGGCGCGGGCCAAGGCGGCGAGGTCGGCCTTGGTCAGCCGCTGCTCCCCCAGCGCCGCCTCCCAACGGAAGTCGACGATGGCGTCGATCCCCAGCCCTCCCGATGCTCCCGACGACGACGACTGCTTCGTCGCCTTGGCCCGCACGCCGAGGCGCGGACGGTGGACCCACCACGACGGGAGGAGGACGCCGATGCCGGCGTCGTCGAGGGGGCCGGCGTGCTTGCGCAGCAGCCGGACGACCGTCGCCCCGTCGAGGGCGAGGCTGTCGGGAGCCGCCTCGTCGAGCACCCCGCCCAACTCGGGCGCCAGGCGGGCCATCCGGCCGAGTGAGGTCAGGACTTCCTCGACGGCAGAGGGGCCGAAGGGCGACCGGCGGGCCCACGCGTCGCCCAGGGGCAGCACCAGGCTGGGCTCGTCGCGGTCCTGGGCCAGCAGCTCGACGGTCCAGCCGTCGCCCCTCGCCGGCTCCCGCACCCGCAGGCACAGCCGCACCCGGCCCTCGACCACGGCGCCACTGCGGATCCACGCCGCCACCGAGCCGGCGAGGGCCCGCACCTTGGCCGGGTCGAGCGAGGCCGGGAGCCACGGGTCGTCCGAGACCAGCGACCGGGCCCAGGCGTCGGCCACCGCCGGCCGGCCCCTGCGCCGGGGCACGAGCGCCAGACCTTGGCCGGCCAGCCGCCCGCGGACCATGGCGTCGACCGCCCCGGCCAGCCTGTCCGCGGCTCGCCGCTGGCCCTCGACCGACTGGTCGACCACCAGGCCGGCGATCAACGACCGGTGCGACGCGGCGGGCAGCGGCCACCACCACGAGCGGCTCCTCCTGTCCGGATCGACGGTGAGGCCGGGCACCACCCGGCCGGCGGCGACCATGGCCCGGGGCGACGTCGTCGAAGTCCTCGCCGTCAGGCTCGACGGCCGGCGTCACGGGCTGGCGGGCCACGGCGCCCATCATGCCCGCCGGCGGCGCCGCCTCTGAGGACTCCTCGGTCAGTACGCCGGGTCGCTACCGCGAAGACCGTGGTTCTGCAGAAGGCTCCTGCCCGGGGCGAGGCTCGTTGGCGTCACGCCGGCGTTCGTCCTCGACGACCGTCCAGCCGATCTGGACCAGTCGCAGAACGGTCACCAGCGCCATACCGCCGACAATGTTGCCGAGGGCAGCCCACGAGGCCATCCGGAGCCAGTCGGCGTAGCCGAACGGGGCACCGAAGTGGAGGGCGGCGAACATCTCCAGGGACGCCACGATGGCGTGGTTGAGCCTGCCGGCGGCGAGGACGAAGGCCACCGACACCACGGCCAGCAGCTTGGCGGGAACGGAATCGGTTCCCCGCTCCATCCAGGTCATCAGCGTGATCGCCGCCCCGCCGATGATCGCCGACGCGAAAGAGGTCGACCCCACACCCAGCTCCGGAAAGTGGCGGCCCACCTCCACGGCGACGTCATGGAGCTCGGGAAGGCCGACAGAGACCAGGCCCATGAGCGCCCACCCTCCGGCCAGGTTGGTGACCGCGGTGCCGACCCAGAGCCTTACCGTCGACCCGACGGTGGCCTTCCCGGCCACGACGCCGGCGATGGGCACCAGGAAGTTCTCGGTGAACAGCTCGCTGCGGCCCAGCGCCAGGGCGATGAAACCGATCCCGAAGGCAAGGGCGCTCAGCAGCTCGTTGCCCGTGCCTTCTCGCACGAGGAGCAGGGCAAGGACGCCGACGCTGACATCGATGCCTCCGATCGCGCCCGTGGCCAGCAGCGTGGGCCAGCTGCGCGACAGGCGCCGCTGCGCCTCGTCGACGGTCTTCTGGAAGGTTCCCCGCAGCTCCTCGTCGACCCGCCGGGGAAACTGACGCCGCCTTCCCTCGGGGTAGTTCTGGCCATTGGTCTTGTGCGGGTCGATGCGCGGCTGGGCGTCGGTCTCCTCATCCATTCGCTGACGTCCCTGCCCATCGGTAGGGAGTCGCTACCACGTGCTGGTTGGAAAGGAAGGCCGCGCCGTCGAGGTCCAGCTCCTCCTCGCCGACCGGGGACAGCACGGGGCTCCGAGGATCCCGGACCTCATGGTCGCGGCCACGGCTGAGCTCGCCGGCCTGATCGTCCTGCATTTCGACAAGGACTTCGAACTGATCGACGGCGCTTGGGAGCGAGCGCAGCTCGGCAATCGGCAGGCTGAGGCGGTGGCGTCCAGTCCCCGGTGTAAATAGACGACGGGCGTAGGTTCCTCTCAAGCCTCGCAAGCAGAGAAAGGAACCCACACCCGTGTCCACCCGAGTATCCCCCCTGGAGCGCATCCGCGCCGACATCGACGACCTG
>DATLHA010000116.1:0-5328 GCA_035540095.1 Acidimicrobiales bacterium
CAGGGCGTCGAAGACCTCGGCGTTGAGGCCGGCGGTGGAGGCCAGGGCGTCGTGGCGCCGGCGGACGGCGGTGGCCAGGCGGGCCCGGAGGCCGGCGTCGGCGGCCAGCACGGCCTCCATGTGGGCCATGCCGAAGGCGACGTGGCGGGCCTCGTCGGCCAAGGCCAGGTGGGTCACCCGCCGGGTCACCGGGTCGGGCGCGTAGCGCTCGAGGAACGACAGCAGGGACAGGAACGTCCCCTCCCCCAGCACCGAGAGCATGAAGTGGGCCAGGGCGAAGTCCGGCTCCTCCAGCAGGGTCAGCAGCGATGCCTGGCCACTGACGGTGGACAGGCCCAGCGCCGCTCCCTTCAGCTCCGCCCGCCGGGTGAAGACCTCGACGTGGCGGGCCTCGTCGGCCACCTGCACGGCCAGCACCGCCTGCACCTCGCGGAAGTGGGGGTGGATCTGGCCCAGGAAGCGGGCGGGCACGACGAGGGCGGCGTTCTCGTTCTCGATCAGGTAGGTCATGACCTGCACGACGGCGGCCTCCACCTCCTCGGGGAGGTCGAACGGCTCGTCCCAGTCGACCGCGGTGGCCGGGTCCCACTGGGAAGCGGCCGCCTGGCGGTAGATGCCGGCGGCGGCGTCGGTCCACACCGCGGCCTTCCGGTCGAGGGCGAACGGGAACGCCGGCCCCCCGGCCTCCACCAGCGCCCCCCGGGCGGCCACGCCCCACGTGGCCGGCGCCCGGTCGGCAACCTCACGCCGGCCGCCGGCCGGCTCGGCCCCGGCGAGCCGGGCGCCGGCGGCCGGGCCGCGCACCACGTACGGCCAGTCGTAGCCGTGGCCCTGGGCCCGGCACCACGCCCGCACGTGCACGGCCAGCTCCGGGGCCGAGCCCCGCACCTGGACGGCCTCGCCGACGGCCACACCGGCGAGCGCCCGCTTCAGCAGCAGGTGCCCACCCTGGTCGAGCCCCAGCCCCTCAAGGTCGATAGCCGTAGGCCGTGACGTCGCCGGCGCTGTCATAGAACCCCACCTCCCCGACGGCCCGTTCCAGCTGGGCGTACCCGCTGGTGCGCCCCTCCCGCCACGCCTTGAGCCCCTCCAGGTCCAGCAGGGGCCGGACCTCAGGGTCGTCGTAGCTCATGCCCAGCAGCAGCTCGACGAAGGTGTCGACCAGCGCCGGCGGCGCCGCGGCCGCCACCGTGAAGTTGCAGTGGTCGTACGGCGGGGTCTGCGCCACGATCCTCGTCGATCCCGCGGGCAGGGTGCCCTCGACGCCGAACAGGAGGTGGTTGCCGTCGATCATGCAGGCGGCGTCCGCGGTGCCGGCCACCAGGGCCCGGGCGGCATCGCGCTCCCCCCCGACGTGGTCGCCGTGCTTGCCCACACCGATGTCGTGGTGCTGCACGGCCATGTCGACGACGCCCAGCGAGCGCAGGTGGGAGACCGGGATGAGGGTGGCCTGCGGCGAATCGATGGCCCCGACGGCGACCGTCCGACCGTTGAGATCGGCCACCGACATGATGTCGGAGTCGGCCCGCACGACGACCACCGACGTGAGGTCGCAGTCGCTGTCGCGCATGGCGACGGCCCGGACGGGGCCCGAGCGGCCCCCTGAGCGGGGGGCGGAGCCCATGCGGGCCGCCCGCAGCCACGCCAGTGGGGAGTTCCACGCCACGTCGATGTGACCGGCCGCCAGCGCTTCGACCTGGCGCTCGTAGTTCGAATAGAGGACGTAATCGAAGTCCAGGCCCCGGCTCCGGAACCACTCCCTGAAGCCGTCCCAGATGGTGACCACCTTGGCGTCGTAGGCCACCGCGCCCATCACGAGCGTGCCCGGCACCATCAGAACAGCGGGAGCCCGCAGGCGATCCTGCCGATGAAGTCGTACAGCGTGTCGGTGGTGGGCGCCATCGCGGACGCGGCGCGGGAATCGCGGAAGTTCCGCTCGACGCCGACCTCCTTGCGGAAGGCGGCGCCGCCGCACACCCGCATGGCAAGGTCGGTGACGTCGATGGCCGTCTCGCCGGCCAGCGCCTTGACCTCCAGCACCCGCAACGTGGCGTCGGGCCGGCCCGTCTCCAGGGCGGTCAGGGTGTCGAGCAGCAGCGCTTCGGCGGCGTCGGTGCGGACCCGCATGCGGGCGACGTTGGCCCGGGCCACGGGGTTGTCGGCCAGGGTCTGGTCGAGGTGCTCGAAGCGGGCGCCGGCGGCGTGCACCGCGGCCTTGGCCGTCGCCGAGCTGGCCGTGCCCACCGAGAAGCCGGCGTTCATGACCTGGAACCAGGGGAGGACCACGCCGAGCATGGCGTCGAAGCCGCCCCCGTCGGGGCCGAGCATGGCCGACACCGGCAGCTCCACGCCGGCGGCGCTCATGGGACTGGAGCAGTTCCCGCGCAGGCCCAGGCCGTCGAACGGCGCCCCGACCTTGAGACCTGGGGCGTCGCCGGGCACCAGCCACAGCGTGCTCGGCCCGTCAGCGGCAAGCGGCTTGCTCGACCACACGTAGCCGTCGGCCTGGCCGGCGGAGGTGACCCAGCTCTTCTGGGCGTCGAGGGTCACCTTGGCGCCGCCGGAGGCAGCGGCCGCAGTCGACATCGGGGCCCAGAACATGCTGCGCGACCCGACCTCGGAGAAGGCCAGGGTGGTCACGTAGTCGCCGGCGGCGATCCGCCGGCGCACGTCGGTGGGCCCGAATGCCTCGATGACCGCGGCGCCGGCGTAATGCATCATCACCACCATCGCCGTCGAGCCGCAGTGCTCGGCCAGCGACTGGACCACAGCGGTGGCGGCCCGGTGCCCCCCGCCGCCGCCGCCTACCTCCCGGGCGCTGATCAGGCCCAGCAGGCCGGCCTGGCGGAGGGCGTCGAGGGCGGCCCGGGGATAGGCCCCCGTGCGGTCGATCTCGCCCGCCGCCGGGGCGACGACGTCGGCGATGACGGGGGCGAGGGCGGCGAGATAGGCAGGCAGCGCGGGAGACACATCGGACATGGGACATCCTCCTGAGAGAGAACGGGCGGAAGGCCGCCCGGCGCAGGAGGGCTGGTCAGCCCGAGCGGCGCGAGGCGGTGTGGTCGTTCACCCGACCGGGCGAACGCACGGGACGCGCTCAGCGACTTCGCACGAAACGGACCTTTCTCGACAGACTGAAATGACAGCCGCCGCCATTCTTCCACGCCAACGGAGGAAAAGCTCCCGGCCGCGCCGCCTATAGATGTATATTGTATCTATCCGGTTTCCAGTTACTCGTCGGGGCGGCATCTGATGACTTCTTCGGCTCCGAAGTCCGAGCCCCTGCGCATCCTCTACTGGCGGAGCGAGATCCTCCGCGTCGTGTACTGGCTCTACGGCGAGGGCTTGGGCGACCTGGTCGACATGGACCTCATCCGCCAGTACCTCGACGTCGCCCGTGACGAGGACCTCTCTCGTTACGTGAACCTGCTGGTCGCCGACGGGTCGCTGGTGCGCGACGGGGAGTGGTACGCGCTGTCGGGAAGGGGCTTGGCGGAGGGCGAGGCCCAGCTGGCGACCGCGTTCACCGATCTGATCCACCCCGTGTTGAGCGAGTGCAACGACGAGTGCTGGTGCCACACCTCCGCGGCGGAGGCGGAGGTGTGCGCCCGCAGCCGGCGGCGGACGGCGGCGATGGCTTCAGACCCCGAGGCAGGAAAGGCTCCCGCATGAGTAATCAGATGTCGTCCGATACGAACGGCACCTTGCCCCGGCACTACCTCAAGCCGTGCCTCCTCCTGCTGCTGGCGGAAGGGCCGTCCCATGGCTACGAGCTCCTCGAGCACGTTCGCCGCATGGGGATCAAGGGCGCCGAGCCCGGCGGCCTCTACCGGTACCTGCGGGCCATGGAGAAGGAAGAGATGGTCTCCTCGTGGTGGGAGCCGTCCCAGGCCGGCCCCGCCCGCCGCACCTACGTACTGACCGAGGAGGGCCGCAAGGGCCTGAACGAGTCGGTGCAGAGCCTGCGCGACGTCCGGGAGATACTCGTCACCCTGCTCGACCGTTACGACAGCCTGTCCACGAAGGCGACGGCGTCCCGCCCCTGAAGAAACCGGTCCCAGGTGAGAGACTGGGACGGTCCAACCCCTCTGGAGGTAGCTCAGATGTGTCTCGGGATTCCCGGCCAGGTCGTCGAGATCGTCGACCCCAACGACCACCGGGCCATCGTCGACGTCGACGGTGTGCGCCGTGAGGTCAACGTCGGCCTGGTCATGGGCGACGCCGGAGGCCTGCAGGTCGGCGAGTGGGTCCTGATCCACGTCGGCTTCGCCATGACGAAGCTCAACGAGGAGGAGGCGGCGAGCACGCTCGAGTTCATCAAGCAGCTCGGCAGCGTCTACGAGGACGAGATCCGCGACTTCTCCCAGGAGGCCCCGCTTTGATCGCCCTCGCTCGCTTCGCTCCGCTCGTGCGAGCTGATCGCGCTCCGGGCGGCCGGCGAAGCCAGCCGCCCTCCGCCGTTTCTTGCTTGCCGGCATCCGGCGAGGCCGCCTCCGGCGGCGCCGGCGGCCGCCAGCGTCCCCAGGGAGGTCTGCGATGAAGTTCGTCGACGAGTACCGCGACCCTGCGGCGGCTCGGTCGATCCTCGAGCACATCACCAAGCTCTCCGCCGGCGGCCACTACAAGTTCATGGAGGTGTGCGGCGGCCACACCCACACCATCTACAAGCACGGCATCGAGAACGTGCTCCCGGAGACGGTAGAGCTCGTCCACGGCCCGGGCTGCCCGGTCTGCGTGATCCCCATGGGCCGGGTGGAGGACGCCATCGCCGTGGCCGAGACGCCCGGCGTCATCTTCACCTCGTTCGGCGACATGATGCGGGTGCCCGGTGCCAACGGCAACCTCCTGGAGGCCAAGGCCCGGGGCGCCGACGTGCGGATGGTCTACTCCCCGCTCGACGCCCTGCGCATCGCCATCGCCAACCCCGACAAGCAGGTCGTGTTCTTCGCAGTGGGCTTCGAGACCACCGCCCCCTCCACCGCGGTGACCCTGATCAAGGCCCGCGAGAAGGGCATCAGGAACTTCAGCCTGTTCTGCAACCACGTCACGATCGTCCCGCCGCTGAAGGCCATCCTCGAGTCGCCGGACCTGCGCCTCGACGGCTTCCTCGGCCCAGGCCACGTGTCGACGGTCATCGGCAACCGGCCCTACCGGTTCGTGCCCAAGACCTACAAGCTGCCCCTGGTCACCGCCGGCTTCGAGCCGCTCGACATCCTCCAGGCCATCCTCATGCTGCTGCGCCAGATCGACGAGGGCCGCTGCGAGGTCGAGAACCAGTACACCCGGGCCGTCCCCGAGCACGGCAACATCAAGGCCCTCGAGGTCATC
>DATLHA010000117.1:0-2611 GCA_035540095.1 Acidimicrobiales bacterium
GGGTCGTACATCCGGGTCAGGAGCTTGACCAGCGTGCTCTTGCCCGCTCCGTTGGCACCCACGATGGCGGTGACCTTGCCGGGCGGCAGCAGCGCCGAGAGGCCATCCAGCACCGGCTCGTCGCCCTCGGGATATGTGAACCGCACGTCCACCAGGGCGATGCCCTGCTCCAGGACGCCTGGCGACTCCAGGCCGGCTCCGGCGGGAGGCAGGGCGATCGCCGGGTGGGCGTCGTCCAGGAAAGGCAGCACCCTGCGCAGATTGAGGAGGGTCTCGTGGCCGTAGACGAAGATGAACGACATCCCCCAGGACACGGTCGCCGCCTGGACAACCACGTTCAAGAACAGGGCCACGTCACCGGGGCTGAGAGCGCCGGACGCGGCCCGATCGGCGACGTAGAGGAAGCCGCAGGCCACGACCGCACCGTGGGCCAGAGCCCACAGGATCGTCGTGCGGGCGCCCTTCATCCGCACCGCCCGCATCTCCTTCACCGCCGCCAAGGCACGCTCGCGGAAGCGGGCATGGAAGAACGGGCCGATGCCGAAGGCACGGACCTCCTTGGCTCCGGCAGGATCGGTGGCCATTCGCACGCAGTAGTCCATCTCCCGCCCGGGGCGGGACCGACGGACCATGGCCTCGTGTTTGACCCATCCCATTCGCTGCTCGGCAACGATGTGGCCGACGGTCACCGCACCGAGGACCAACGGCAGCACCGGGTTGATGCGGAGTAATAGGCCGAGGACCCCCGCCAGCGTCACAGGAACGGAGACGGCGCGGTCGAGCAGGAGGATGCTCCGGGGCACGAACTGGATGGCCTTGCCGAGCACCTCCAGCTCGTCGCCGAACGCCGGCCGCTCCACCCGGTAGAGGTCGCACAGCCGGACCCCGGCGTCCATGAGGCGTCGGTCGACTCGCCGACGGCCCGCTCCTCGACCAGGGCGGCCAGGACTCGCTTGATGGGCTCGGCGGTGGCGGCGAACAGCAGCGTGGCGCCGTAGAGCAGGGCGGGGCCGGTGGCGTCGCCCCCCGCGGCGAGCCGGTCGACGATCACCTTGGTGAGCCAGACGCCCCCGATGGAGGCCAACGCCTGGGCGACAGCCAGGACGAGAGAGCCGACCGCCGCACCCGGTGTGGCGGTCACGGTGATGGCGGCGGCCCGGGCCAGCAGCCGCAGGTCCGCCCGGGCCCGTCCGAGTCGACCGCTCACCCGGCCGTGCCCAGGTGCTGTGAGGCCTGGAGCTGGAAAAGCCGGGCATAGCTTCCCTCCGCCGCCAGGAGCTCGTCGTGGGTACCCTCCTCCTGCACCCGGCCGCCGGAGAGGAACACGATCCGATCGGCCATGCGCACCGTCGACAGGCGGTGGCTGATGAGCACCGTCGTGCGGCCGGCGGTGATCTCGCGAAAGCGGCAGTAGAGGTCGTACTCGGTCTCGACGTCGAGGGCGGCCGTGGGCTCGTCGAGAACCAGGAGGTCGGCGTCGCGAACCAGCGACCGGGCGAGGGCCAGCTTCTGCCACTCCCCTTCGGACAGCTCGCGTCCCCCGAACTGCCGGCCCAGGGCCGTGTCGAGACCCTCGGGCAGCGCTGCCACCAGCGAGGCCGCCCCGGCCCGAGCCGCGGCCTGAAGGAGGCGGTTCTCGTCCCCCAACGCCTCCAGGTCCCCGAGGCCGATGTTCTCGCCCGCCGTCAGCTCGTAGCGCACGAAGTCCTGGAAGATGACGCTCACGCGCCTGCGCAGCTCGGATGGGTCGAAGAGGCGCAGGTCCGTCCCGTCGAGGACGATGCGGCCCGCCGTGGGGTCGTAGAGCCGTAGGAGGAGCTTGATAAGGGTGGTCTTGCCCGCTCCGTTGTGGCCCACGAGGGCAACGCATTCGCCAGCCCCGATGCGCAAGGTGACCCCGTCGAGGGCGGGGGCGTTACGTCCGGGATAGGTGAAGGAAACTTCCTCGAACATGATTGCGCCCCCGAGGGGGCGGGGAACGGGCACCGGGTCCTCCGCCACGGCCAGGTCGGGCCCGGGCATCCATCACCCGCGTCAGCGCGGGGACGAACGGCAGCACGTTGGGCAGAAAGCCCACCTCGAAGCCCAGGCTCCCCAGCCGGCTCTGCAGGATGGCGGCCGCGCCCCCGTAGAGCACCACGTCGCCGGGACTGCCCTGGCCCGCCGCCACCCGGCGGACGATGTACAGGAAGACGGCGACGGTGACCGCCATGCTCAACAGGCTCGCGGCGACCACCCGGGGAGCGAGCCCTTGCCGCAGCCGCTGGGCTTCACCGGTCGTGGCCTCGAAGGCGCGGTCATAGCGACGACGGAAGAACGGCCCGAGCCCGAAGAGGCGGACATCCTTCGCCGCCTCCGGCGTGAGGAGGACGTTCCGGCTGTACTCGAGCCGCCGAGCCTCCGGAGTCTGAACATAGAGGTGGCTGCCGACCCGGTTGTTGAACTCATAGGACATGGCCATGCTGGGAAGGGTTGCCGCCACGATCACGAGCGGCGCCAGCGGGTGCAGGCCGAGCATCACCAGGGCCAGGCCGGCGGCCTCGAACAGATGGAGCACCGCCCGGGAGCCGTACACGACGAGGTCGATGCTGCCGGTGGCCGCCCGGTTGCG
>DATLHA010000118.1:0-16172 GCA_035540095.1 Acidimicrobiales bacterium
GCCCACCGACTTCGCCACGTCCAAGGCGTCGGACGCCGCGGTCGAGCATCTGGTGGAAGAAGCCGGCGTAGGCCCCGGCGTCCGACGCCTTGGACGTGGCGAAGTCGGTGGGCGGGGTGGCGCTGAAGAAGAGGCCGAGGAGGGGGCCGACCACGGGCACGGACACGGGGAGGCCGGCCTCGGCGATGACCTGGCTGAGGCCGGCGGCCAGCTCGGCGGCCCGGCCGGAGAGCTGGGCGTAGGCGCCGGCGTCGAGCTCCTCCAGCACGGCGAGGCCGGCGGCGGTGGCCAGCGGGTTCCCCGAGAGCGTGCCCGCCTGGTACACCGGCCCCTCCGGCGCCAGGCAGGCCATGACGTCGGCCCTGCCCCCGAACGCGGCCAGCGGCAGGCCGCCGCCGATGACCTTGCCCATGCACGTGAGGTCGGGGGTGATGCCGAAGCGCTCCTGGGCGCCGCCCCGGCCGACACGGAACCCGGTGATGACCTCGTCGAAGATCAGCAGGGCGCCGGCGGCGTCACACGCGGCACGAAGGCCTTCGAGGAAGCCGTCGGCGGGCGGGACGAGGCCCATGTTGGCCGCCACCGGCTCGACCAGGACGGCGGCCACGTCGTCACCGATGGCCGGCACCACGTTGTAGGGCACGACCACCGTGTCGGCCACCGCCGACGCCGGCACCCCGACGGAGCCGGGGACGCCGTGGGTGGCCAGGCCGCTGCCCCCGGCGGCGAGCAGGGTGTCGGAGTGGCCGTGGTAGCAGCCGTCGAAGACGACGACCTTGTCCCGGCCGGTGTAGCCCCGGGCCACCCGCACCGCGGTCATGGTGGCCTCGGTGCCGCTGGAGACGAGCCGCACCTTCCGGCACGACGGCATCCGCTCCCGGATGGCCTCGGCCAGCAGCACCTCCCGCTCGGTCGGGGCCCCGTACGACGTGCCGCCGGCCGCCGCCCGCTGCACCGCCTCCACCACCTTGGGGTGGGCGTGGCCCAGGATGGAGGCGCCCCACGACTGCACGTAGTCCGTGTAGCGCCGGCCCCCGACGTCCCAGACGTAGGCCCCCTCGGCCCGGGCGACGAAGTAGGGGGTACCGCCCACCGAGCGGAACGACCGCACCGGCGAGTCGACCCCGCCGGGGATCACCGCCTGGGCCCGGGCGAACAGCTCCTCGTTGCTGCTCACAAGCGAACTGGTTGCACTTGACCACCGCATACGCGGGCAGGTGCAACCAGAACGGTGGGGGTCACAGGCTCTCCGCCAGCTCCCGGGCCAGATAGGTGAGGATCACGTCGGCGCCGGCCCGCTTGACGGCGGTCAGCTGCTCCAGGGCCACGGCGGCGCCGTCGATCCAGCCCCGCTCGGCCGCCGCCTTCAGCATCGAGTACTCGCCGGACACGTGGTAGGCGGCAACCGGCACGTCGAAGCGGGCCCGGACGGCGGCGATGACGTCGAGATAGGCGACGGCCGGCTTCACCATCACCATGTCGGCCCCCTCGGCCACGTCCAGGGCCACCTCGGCCAGCGCCTCGCGGGGGTTGCGGTAGTCCTCCTGGTACTGCTTGCGGTCCCCGCCGCCGGCGATGGCGACGTCGACCGCCTCCCGGAACGGGCCGTACAGGGGCGAGGCGAACTTCGCCGCGTAGGCCAGTATGGCGGTCGAGGGGTGGCCGGAGGCGTCCAGGGCGGCCCGGAGGGCTCCCACCTGGCCGTCCATCATCCCCGAGGGGGCGACGACGTCGGCGCCGGCCTCGGCCTGGGCGACCGCGACCCGGGCGTAGAGCTCGAGGGTGGCGTCGTTGTCGACGCTGCCGTCGGCGGCCACCACGCCGCAGTGGCCCGACGTCGTGTACTCGTCGAGGCACAGGTCGGCCATGACCACGAGGGCGTCGCCCACCTCGTCGCGGATGTCGGCCAGGCCCTGCTGGGCGATGCCGGAGCGGTCCCACGCCGCCGACCCGACGGCGTCCTTCACCGCCGGCACCCCGAACAGGACCACCGCCGGCACGCCGAGGTCGGCGAGGGCCCGGACCTCCTTGCGCAGGGACTCCCGCGTGTGCTGGACCACCCCTGGCATGGAGATGATCGGCTGCGGGACATCGATGCCTTCCCGCAGGAACAGCGGCGCCACCAGGTCGTCCACCGACAGCCGCGTCTCGGCCACCAGCCGGCGCAGGGCCGGCGTGCGCCGGAGGCGCCGCATCCGCCGGGCGGGGAAGGTCACCGGTCCAGCGTACGGTGTGCACCATATGAGACTCCAGAGCGCCATGCTCGCTGACGCGGCGCGGGTGGCCGAGAACAAGCTGTACGTGTTCGGCGGCCAGTGGGACCGGCTGTACACCAACTCCTTCCCGGCCACCCACGCCGGCCTGACCGTGGTCCTGGTCATCGAGGTGTCCTATGCCGAGGCGCTCACCGACCACCATCTGAAGGTGGCCCTCATGCGCGACGGCGAGGCCATGGGCCCCGAGGCCCGGGGGGTGATCAACGTCGGCCATGCCCCCGGCACCACGCCGGGCGCACCGTCCTACGTGCCGATCGCCCTACCGTTCGAGCAGATCCTGTTCGCCCACGCCGGCCGGTTCGAGTGGGTCGTCAGCCTGAACGACGAGCCGGCCGGGTTCATCCCCCTCGAGGTGACACTGGCCCCCGGAGCGGTGGAGGAGCCGGCGGAGGACCGGGGGCCGTTCACGACCTGAGCGCCGAGACCAGCGCCTCCACCAAGCCGTCGACGGTGTGCTCGGTGGCCACCACGGTGACCGGCACGCCGTGCTCGGCCGCGGTCGCCGCGGTCACGGGTCCGATGCAGGCGACGACGGGCGGCGGCGTCGCGCCCAGGGCCAGCCACGACGTGACCGTGGAGGAGGACGTGAAGGTGATGGCGTCGGCCTTGGCCGCCGCGGCCAAGGCGTCGTCGGTCGGTCGCGCCGGGACCGTGCGGTAGGCCTCGACCACGTCGACCGTCCAGCCCTTGGCCCGCAGGCCGTCGGCGAGAACCGGCCTGGCCGCCGCCGCCTGCGGGAGCAGCACCCCGCCGGCGCCGGCGGGGAACGCCTCCACCAGCGCCTCGGCCACTGCCGGCGCGGGCACCAGGTCGGCCACCACCCCCCGGGCGGCGAGGGCGCCGGCGGTGCCGGGGCCGACCGCGGCCACTTGGGCGGCGCCGAACGCCCGGGCGTCGCGCAGGCCGGCGAAGACCCGCTCCACCGCGTTCACCGACGTGAAGGCGACCCAGTCGTAGGCCGCCGGCGTGAGGCCGTGGAGCGGCCGGCCGACGATCTCGATGGTCGGCAGCTCGATCGTCTCCGCCCCCAGGGCCCGCAGCTTCTCGACCAGGTTCGACGCCTGGGACCGGGCCCGGGTCACCACCACCCGCCGGCCGTACAGCGGTCTGCCTGTCACCCCGGCCAGTGGGCCGCTCGGGCCCTCGAACCACCGGAGGTCGAGGCCGGCGACCTTGCCGATCACGATCGTCACCGGAGGCTCCAGGGTGACGTCGGCCAGCAGGCCGAGGGTCGTGCGCACGGTGCGCTGGCCGGGCCGGGTACCCCAGCGGATGGCCGCCACCGGCGTCGAGGCTGCCAGCCCGCCGGCCTGGAGCCGGGCCGCGATCTCGGCCCGGTGGGCCACGCCCATGAGGACGACGATCGTGTCGGCGGCCCGGGCCAGGGCGTCCCAGTCGACGTCGTCGTCCACCGCGTGGCGGCTGTGGCCGGTGACGACGGTGAACGACGTCGACAGGGCCCGGTGGGTGACCGGGATGCCGGCGTAGGCCGGGACGGCGACCGCGGCCGAGATGCCCGGGACCACCTCGAAGGGCACGCCGGCGGCGGCGAGGGCCTGGGCCTCCTCGCCGCCTCGACCGAACACGAAGGGGTCACCGCCCTTCAGCCGGACCACGCACCCGCCCCCCAGCCCGCGCTCCACCAGCAGGGCGTTGATCTCCTCCTGGCGGACGGGCGCGCCGGGCGACTTGCCCACGTCGATGCGCTCGGCGCCGGCCGGCGCCAGCTCCAGCAGCGAGATCTCCGCCAGCCGGTCGTGGACGACCACGTCGGCCCGGGACAGCAGCTCCGCGCCCCGCCGGGTCAACAGGCCGGGATCGCCCGGGCCCGCCCCCACCAGGTAGACCGTCACCTCCGGGGGCCCAGGGACATCGTCATCGCAGGTCGGCGAGGAGGGACGAGCCGCCGGCGTCGTCCAGCAGGTGGCGGGCCAGCCGCCGGCCCAGCTCTTCGGGGTCGTCGCCGGCGTCGGTGTCCCGCAACAACACCCGGCCGTCCAAGGTCCCGATCATCGCCGTGAGGGTGACCCCGCCGTCGCCCGACACGGTGGCGTAAGCCCCCACCGGCAGATCGCAGCCCCCCCCGACCTCGCGCAGCCACGCCCGTTCGGCGTCGACCGCCCGCCGGGAGGGCTCGTGCTCGATCGCCGCCACCACGGCCCGCGTGTCGCCGTCGCCGGCCCGGCACTCGACGGCCAGTGCGCCCTGGCCCACTTGGGGCACCATCAGGCCCGGGGGGAGGACGTCGCTCACCTCCGGCGTGCGCCCCAGCCGGTCCAGAGCGGCGGCGGCGACCACGATGGCCGCGAAGCCGCCGGCCTTGGACAGCCGGGTGTCGATGTTGCCCCGGAGGCCGGCGAAGGTCAGGTCCGGGCGCAGCCAGGCCAGCTGGGCCCGGCGCCGCACCGACCCGGTGGCGATGCGGGCCCCGGGCGGCAGCGAGTCGAATCGCTGGCCCACCAGGGCGTCACGGGCGTCGGCTCGCTCGGGCACGGCGGCGATGGTCAGCCCCGCGGGCGTCGTCGAGGGCAGGTCCTTGGCCGAGTGGACGGCGAAGTCGGCCCGTCCGTCGAGCACCGCGGTCTGCACCTCCTTCACGAACACGCCCCGGCCGCCCAGCTCCCAGATGGGGACGTCGGTCCGCCGGTCTCCCACCGTGTCGACCACGACAGGCTCGGCGTCGACGCCCAGTAGCTCGATGACCAGGTCGGTCTGCGCCCGCGCCAGCCTGCTCCCGCGGGTCGCCGCCCGCAGCGGGGTCACCGCCCGACTGAACTGGTGACGTTTCCTGGGGTCCGGGCACCGGATTCCGTCACCGGTTCGATCGGGGAGGTCATAGATCGAAGAGCTCGGTCAGTGCGCCGGCTAGCCGCTCGCCCTTGGGCGACCCTGCGGCGTCCTTCAGCCGCACGGTGGGGTCGTGCAACAGCTTGGCCAGCAGGCCGCGGGTCAGGGCTTCGACCGCCTCCCGTTCCCGCGGCTCCAGGCCGGCCAGGCGGTTGCGGTAGCGGGCCAGCTCCGCGCTGCGCAGCTCCTCGGCCCGCCGGTGCAGGGCGGCGACGGTGGGCGTGGCCTGGCGGGCGGTGGTGACCTCGACCCAGCGCTCGACCTCCTCGGCCACGATGGCCCGCACGGGGGCCACTTCCTTGCGGCGCTCGTCGAGGTTGGCGGCCACGAAGCGCTCCACGTCGGCCAGGCCCAGCAGGCTGACGCCGGCCAGGGCGTCGGCGGCGGGGTCGATGTCGCGGGGCATCCCCAGGTCGACGACGAGCAGCGGCCGGTCGGGCCGGAGCTCCAGTGCCTTGGCCAGGTCGGCGGCGCTCAGCACGACGCTGGCGGAGCCGGTGCTGGTCAGCAGCAGGTCGGCGTGGGCGAGGGCGGCGGGCAGCCCGTCGAGGGTGACGGCCCGGCCGCCGGCCCGCTCGGCCAGCTGCTCGGCCCGGGCCCAGGTGCGGTTGGCGACGGTGACCCGGCTGCCGGGTACCGCGGCCTCGGCCACCTCGTCGACCAGGCCGGCGCCCATCTCGCCGGCGCCGAGCACGACAACGTTCCGCCCGGTGAGCCCGGCGAGGCGCTCGGTGGCCATGGCCACGGCGGCCTGGGACAGCGATGTGATGCCCCTGGCGATGGCGGTCTCGGTGCGCGCCCGCTTGCCCACTTCCAGGGCCTGACGGAACAGGGCCGACAGCCGGGCGCCGGCCGCCTCCTCCAGACGGGCCCGCTCCCAGGCGTCGCGCACCTGGCCGAGGATCTGCGTCTCCCCCACGACGACGGAGTCGAGGCCGGCGGTCACGCTGAACAGGTGGGCGGCGGCCGCTTCGTCGTAGTGGACGTAAAGGTGGTCGGAGAAGTCCTCCGGGGGCACGAACGACAGCTCGCTGAGGAAGTGGCGGACGTCGGCCATGGCCCCGTGGAAACGCTCCGCCACCACGTAGACCTCCACCCGGTGGCAGGTGGACAGGACGACGGCCTCGCTCAGGAAGTCGCGGGCGGTCAGGTCATGGAGGGCCTTGGGGAGGCGCTCGTCCCGCATCGCCATGCGCTCGAGCAGCTCGAGCGGGGCGGTGCGGTGGCTCAGTCCGACGACGACGACAGACACGTCTGCAGACGCTCTCGTGCGTGGGCCAGGTCACCGGTGCGGATGAGATCGAGCATGTCGGAGTCGAGCGCCGACCGCCAGTCGAGGCCCTCGGTCGACACGCCCGCGGCCTTGAGCCCGTCGCGCTCGGCCGCCAGCAGTTCGAGCAGGACGGCGTACTCCGGGCCGATCTCGCCCTCCAGCCGCCGGCGCAGCCACGTGGACAGGGCCGGGCTGCGGCCCCCGGTGGAGACGGTGACCTGGAGGTCGCCCCGGCGGACGACCGACGGCAGGGTGAACGAGCAGTTGGCCGGGTCGTCGGCGCCGTTGACCCACACGCCGGCCCGCTGGCCGGCCTCGTAGACCGCCCGGTTGACCGCCCGGTCGTCGGTGGCCGCGATCACCAGCCACATGCCGCCGATGTCCTCCGGCTGCCATGCCCGCTCCTGGATCATCACCCCGCTGAGCATCCGCAGCTCGGGATCGATACGCGGGGCCACCACCGTGACCCGCCCTCCGCACGCCAGCAGCCCCTCCACCTTGCGCAGGGCCACCGTGCCGCCGCCGACCACCAGGCAGCGCCGGCCGTCGAGCACCAGGTTCACCGGGTACTGCTGCATCTACTGCGCCTCGGCCACGCGGGGAGCGACCTCCCGCAGCTG
Organism: Acidimicrobiales bacterium; assembly: GCA_035540095.1. Taxonomy (GTDB): domain Bacteria; phylum Actinomycetota; class Acidimicrobiia; order Acidimicrobiales; family AC-14; genus CADCTB01. The sequence goes on from DATLHA010000118.1 coordinate 7,017, forward strand.
CTGGTAGAAGGACAGGATCTGCAGCTCGATCGACAGGTCGACCTTGCGCAGCGACACACCCCGGGGCACCTGGATCACCGCGGGGGCGAAGTTGAGGATCGACGTCACGCCGGCCGCCACCAGCAGGTCGGCGACCTCCTGGGCCGACGCCGCCGGGGTGGCCACGATGCCGATGGCGATCTGCTCCTGGGCGGCGATGGCGGGCAGGTCGTCGAGGTGGCGGACGGGCAGGTCGGCCACGATCTGGCCCACCTTGGCCTTGTCGGCGTCGACCAGGGCGGCGATGCGGAAGCCGCGGGCCCCGAATCCCTTGTAGTTGGCCAGCGCCTGGCCCAGGTTGCCGATGCCGACGATCACGACCGGCCAGTCCTGGGTCAGGCCCAGGACCCGGTTGATCTGGACGAGCAGGAACTGGACGTCGTAGCCGACGCCCCGGGTGCCGTAGGAGCCCAGGTACGACAGGTCCTTGCGGACCTTGGCCGCGTTCACGCCCGCCATCTCGGCCAAGCGCTCGGAGGAGATGGTCACGGTGTGGGCGTCGGCCACCTCCAGCAGGCTGCGGAGGTAGACGGGGAGGCGGGCGACGGTGGCCTCGGGGATGCGGCGGGGGTTCCGGGCCGGCGCACCCATGCCCGCAGTGGGCAGGACAGCCTCGACGGGGACGGTGAGCCCGGTGCTGCCGTGGCCGTTGGCGCCGGGTGCCCACGCCGGTGCCTCGCGGGCGGGCGACGGGGAGCCTTCGTCCCTCTTCGGGTCCTGCATTGCCCGAAGTGTACGTGACCTCGTGCGTTTGTTCACAAGCGCCGTCCTCTGCCCAGCAGGCCAATTCTACCGCCGCCCCTCAAGGTGCCGGGCCCGTCCGCCGATCCGCAGATCAACAAACCGACAACTGACGCACAAAGGAAAGGCAAATGGGACCCCTGGGCCGATGGAGGGCGAGCGTGGCGGCAGTCGTGACCGCCGCCGCCGTTGCCGCCGCGGTCCTCGCCGTCCCGGCACCGGCCCAGGCCGCCTCTGCCGAGGAGTCCAAGATCGTGGCCTTGACCAACCAGGTGCGGTCGTCGGTCGGTGCGCCGGCGCTGGTCTGGGACGAGAGCCTGGCCGTCATCGCCCGGACCTGGGCGGCCAAGATGGCCGCCGACGGGATCATCTCCCACAACCCCACGGTGTCCAAGCAGATCAGCGGCGCCTGGTCCAAGGTCAGCGAGAACGTGGGCCAGGGGCCAGACATCGACACGGTGCACCAGGCGCTGGTCGCCAGCCGCTCCCACTACCTCAACATGACCGACACCGAGGTGACGTTCATGGGCGTGGGCGTGGTGACCAAGGGCAACACCGTCTTCATCGTCGAGAACTTCCTCGGCCGGCCCGGCGCCGCCGTCCCCAAGACCGTCACCACCAGGGCGCCGGCCCCGCCCACCACCAAGGCGGCGGCCCCGCCCACCACGGCGGCCCTGAAGCCGCCGGCGGAACCCAAGCCGGCGGCGCCGACCACCACCGTTCCGGTGACCGCGCCCGCCGCCGTGCCGGTCGCCGCGTCCTTCCCGCCGCCCGACGCCTCCCCGTGGATGATCCTCGCCATCGAGGTCACGCGGACGTGGGAGCGAACCACCGGGTCACGAGGACCAACCGGGTAGCATGATCCGTCGTGTCCCGCACGATCCGGGTGATGGTGGTCGACGACACCGACCACGTGCGCCGCATGCTCACCTCCATGCTCTCCCTCGACGGGTACGAGGTGGTGGGTGACGTCGCCAGCGGCCCTGCCGCGCTCGAGGCGGTGGTCGACGCCGACCCCGACATCGTGGTGATCGACTACAAGATGCCGGGCATGGACGGCCTCGACACCGCCCGCGGCATCCGCCAGCGCCGGCCCGACCAGGTGATGATCCTCTACACCGCCTACATCGACGCCCCCCTGGAGCGGGCGGCGGCCGAGGCCGGCATCTCCTTGTGCATCGGCAAGGTCGACGGCCTCTCCTCGCTCGAGCGCGAGATCAACCGGCTGTGCGCAAGTCTGTTCTAGTCGCCGTCGCAACCTGAGGTTGCTCGGCGAGGCGGCTGCGCTCCGGTCCGCCGGCGGAGCCGGCGGCCCTTCGCCGTCTCTCCTTGCGCCAGCCGTTCCGGGCCGCCTGGCGGCGGCGTCAGCGGCCGCCGGCTTGCCTAGCGGGCGGCCAGGAGGAACTGGATGATCGATGCGCCCAGGATCAGCACGAGCAGCAACGCGAGGACGATGGCGATGGAGGGCCTCATTCTGCGGGCTTGATGGTCACGGAGTCGCCGGCGCCGATGCGGAGCTCCTCGGAGGCGGAGCGCCGGTCGAGGACGATGGACACGAGCCCGTAGGAGTCGGTGACCAGGCCGATCTGGCCGGAGCGGAGGTCGGAGTAGCTGCGGGCCCGCACCGCCTTGCGGGTCTTGTCACCGGAGACCAGGACCAGGGGGTCGTCCATGAGCAGGAGGTCGTCGGGGTCGACGTTGAGCTGGATGTTGCCGAACCGGTCAACCCAGAGGACCTCGCCGGTCACGGCCCCGTCCTCCTGGCGGGACAGCGGCATGATCCCCGGCAGCAGGGTGATCGGGTCGACCAGCTCCCCCAGCTCGGCCAGGTCGACGCCGGCGCACAGGTGGGCTGCCGCCGGGGCGAAGATGTCGCGGCCGGCGAAGGTCGGTCCCGGCGCCGGCAGGTGGTACTCCTCGTTGGTGAGCGAGACGGCCCGGCGGGCGCCGCCGGCCATGGCCACCGCCGAGGCCAGCAGGCCGTTGTCGGGGCCGACGAGGATGGCCCTGGGCCCCAGCGGCCCGCTGAGCGGGCCATCCAGCCCGTCGCCGTTCTCGCCGCCCGCCTCCACCGCCACCGCCCGCCGGCCCGAGCCCACGCCGGGGTCGACGACGGCCAGGACCACTGCGGGCACGAGGGTCAGGTACTGCATGCTGCGGGCCAGGGCCAGGGCGCCGGCGCGGATGTCGTGGGCGGGGATGGAATGGGTGACGTCACCCACGGTCACATGGGGCGCGATGGCCCGGACGACCGCTTTCACCACCCCGACGAACTCGTCCTCCAGCCCGTAGTCGGACAGGAACCAGACGTTGTCGAACCTCACCCGGCCTGGGTGTACGTGCTCGCCAGGTACCTGTCGACGTCTTCTTCGCGCACCCGGTAGGACTTGCCCACCCGCACCGAGGCGAGCTGGCCGGCCTTGAGGAGGCGGTAGACGGTCATGGTGGAGACCCGGAGCTGGGCCGCGACCTCCGCGACGGTCAGGTACCGCGGCCGTTCATGAGATTGCCCTGCCCTAGTGGATGTGGATGGCAGCTCGATCACCCCTCTTCGCCTGTAGGCAATGTATGCCCAAGTTGCTCCGGGGGGAAAGGGGCTCAGCCGCCGAGCGACTTCGAGCGCTCCGTCGCCGCCGTCACCGCCTCCATGAACGCGGCCCGCACCGCCCGGGACTCGAGGGCTGCCAGGCCGGCGGCCGTCGTCCCGCCGGGCGAGGTCACCGCCGCCCGCAACGACTCAGGGCGGTCACCGGATTCGGCCAGGAGCCGGGCCGAGCCCAGCAGGGTCTGGATGGTCAGGGTCTCGCTCACCGGCCGGGGCAGCCCGTTGGCCACACCGGCCTCCACGAGCGCCTCGGCCACCAGGAAGACGTACGCCGGCCCCGACCCCGACAGCCCCGTGACGGCGTCGAGCAGCTTCTCGGGCACCCGCTCGACCTTGCCCACCGCCGACAGCACCTCCTCGGCCCAGGCCAGGTCGCCTTCGCCGGCGCCCGAACCGGGGGCGATGGCCGCCGCCCCACAGCCGACGAGCGCGGGCGTGTTGGGCATGGCCCGGACCACCGCGATGCCGTCGCCCAGCCACGACTCCAGACGGGCCAGGGTCACGCCGGCGGCGATGGACAGGACCCGCCCGATGCCGGCGCCGGCGAGGGCGCCACAGGCGGCCTCGACGTCGCCGGGCTTCACGGCCACCACCGCGCCCTCGGCGCCGGCCACCACCTCGGCCGCCAGCCCCAGGCCCGGGTGGACGGCGGCCAGTTCGTCGCGCCGGCGGGCGACCGGCTCGGCGACGACGATCTCCTCCGCCTTCGCCCAGCCTGAGGCCAGCAGACCGGACACCAAGGCGGCGCCCATCTTGCCGCCGCCGACCACTTCGAGCCGCAACATGCGGCGCACGTTAGGGCAGGTAGCGGCTGGGGTCCTGCGGGCTGCCGTTGAGGCGGGTCTCGAAATGAAGGTGGGAGCCGGTGGAGTTGCCCGTGGACCCCATGTCGCCGATGAGGTCGCCCTGGCTCACCCGCTGGCCTTCACTGGCCCGCAGCCGGGTCATGTGGCCGTACAGGGTGGAGAACCCGCCGCCGTGGTCGATGACGATGCAGTTGCCGTACCCGCCGTTCCACCCGGCCAGGATCACCGTGCCCGCCTTGGCCGCCCGGATGGGTGTGCCGGTGCCGTTGGCGATGTCGATGCCGGCGTGCAGCGACCCCCACCGGTAGCCGAAGCCCGACGTCACCGAACCGTTGGTCGGCCACGCCACCCCGCTGCCTCCGACCCTGGCCGCCGGCGAGTTGGCCGCCGCGGCAGGCGCCGACCGCGAGTCCGACGACTCCGGGGGCAGCTGCCGGGCCCGGATGAGCGCGGAGAGGGTGGCTTCTTCGCGGGAGAGGGCGGCGACCTCGGAGGTGACCTGGGCGATGCGGGCGTCGAGGGCGTTCTTGAGCTTGACCTGGTCGTTGCGGGTCTTTTCCAGGCCGGCCAGCTTCTCGGCCGCCGCCTTCTTGCGCTCGGCGGCCACGCTGGCCGCCTGGGCAAGGTTCTCCTTCTCCATCTGCTCGTCCTGGCGGGCGGCGCGCATCTGGTTGACGATGTCGCGGTCGCTGGAGACGACGTGGGCGAGGAGCGCCTGGCGCCGGCTGGCCTCACCGAGGTCCTTGGAGCGGACGATCTCCAACAGGGTGTCGCCCCCGGGGTGGACATAGGCCCGCACCGCGGCCTCCGAGACCTTGGTCCGCAGGTCGGCCATGCGGGCCTCCGTGGCCGCCAGCCGGGACTGGGCGCCGGTCAGGCTGCGCTCGGCCGCCCGCAGCGCCTGGTTGGCGGCGTCGGTGTTGGCGGCCTCCACGGCGACGCCGGCGTCGAGCGCCCTGACCGCGGCCTCCAACTCGGCGTCGTTGGCTCTCAGGGTGTCCAGCTGGGCGGCGGCTTCGGCCTTCTTGGATTGAGCCGCCACCCGCTTCTCTTCGGGCGTGGGGTCGGCAAAAGCAGGTGTGGCCAGAGCCATCACCACGAATACGACGAGCGCGCGGGCTGAAATCCTCAGGTTTGCCATGAACTCCAGCGATGTGCAGCTCCCGCCGGGCTGCTGGGTGGGCAAGGCTAAACCCGGGCGGAAGCGTGACGCAAGAGTTCGGGGCGCGGGCCGAGCAGGGACGCGAACGGGCCCGAGGAACCTCTTGGTCACCCCCACTTCCCCGAAGGGGTGACCCGTCCGCCCCTCGGGCCCGAAGGCAATGTACCCGCCCTCCGGACGGAAAGCAAGAAAAACGCATGGAATGCATCAAGGGCGCGCCGAACCCACCCGCCGGCACACTGCCCCCCACCTCGGCGCTCAATGTAGCGCCGCCCGGCCGGCCTCGGGGAGCGCTCAGCAGCCCGTCAACGGCACTCGACGAGGCGCCGGGCGGTGAGGTCGGCGTAGAGCCGGCGCAGGCGGGCGGCGGTGATCGACCACCGGTACCGCCCGGCGACCACCGTGGCCCCCCGGCTCATCCCGGTGGCCAGGGCCGGGTCGGCCAGCAGCCGGGACACGTAGGCGGCGTAGTCAGCCGGGTCTCGCCCCTCCACCAGGAAGCCGCTCACGCCGTGGGCCACGATCGTGCGCAGGCCGCCCACCGCGGCGGCCACGACGGGCGTGCCGCAGGCCGCCGCCTCCAGCGCCACCAGCCCGAAGGACTCCGACCGGCTGGGCACGAGGCACACGTCAGCGGCCCGGTAATACAACGCAAGTCGCCCGTGGGGCTGCGGGGGGACGAACTTCACCCGCTCCTGCAGGCCCAACGCGGCGACCAGGTGATGCAGGCGGGCCAGCTCGGCGTCGCCGTCGACGCCGCTCGGCCCACCGACGACCAACATGGTGGGCGCCGGCCCGGGAGGCCCGGCGCGGTCGGACGGTCGGGTGTCGGTCTGGCCGTTCCCCGCAGAGGGCCGCTCGGGCCCCAGGAGGCATGCCAACGTCCGCACGGCCACGTCGGCGCCCTTCAGGGGCTGGATGCGCCCGGCGAAGAGCAGGACGGGCTCGTCGCCCAGCCCCAGCTCGGCCCGGGCGGCCCACCGGTCGCCGGGGGTGAACAGGTGGTGGTCGACGCCGGGCGGCACCACCTCGATGCGGTCGGGGACCGCCCCGTAGAGACGCTCGAGCTGCCTGGCCTCCTCGGCCGAGTTGGCCAGGATGGCGTCGGAGCAGCCGATGACCTCGGCCTCGGCCTTGGCCCGCCGGTCGTGCTCCTCCGCCGCCTCCTCGGCCTTGACCCGGGCCAGGGTGTGGAACGTCGAGACCAGCGGCAGCTCGAGGCGGTGCTTGATCGTGTGACCGGCCATGCCCGAGAGCCAGTAGTTGGCATGGACGACGTCCGCCGGCCCGGACTCGCCGATGCGATCGAGAACGCCGGCGGTGAACTCATCGAGGTACTCGGGCAGATCCTCCTTAACCACCGACGCCTGGGGACCGGCGGGCACGTGGTGGACCCGGAAGCCCGGCTCGACCTCGATCACCGGGTCCAGACCCCGCCGCCACGACCGGGTGAACACCTCGCACTCGACGCCGGCGCCGGCCAGCGCCGAGGACAGCTCCCGAACGTAGACGTTCATGCCCCCGCCGTCGCCGGTACCGGGCTGGGTCAGCGGAGAGGTGTGGAAGGAGAGGACGGCGAGGCGCACGACGGAGCCAACCTTACCCAGCGCCGGGGAATTCCGTACCTGCCCGGTCGTGTTTAGCGGTCGAGCAGGGCGGCGACATCGGCCTCGCCGGTGCCGTACCGGCGGGCCAGCTCACCGTTGAGGGCGTCGATGCGGCCGAACAGGCCCCGCCGGGCGGCGGAGGTGCGCCGCTCCAGTTCCCCGATGCTGCGGGCCAGCTCGGCCACGGCGTCGTCGGAGAGGTCGGCCAAGTGGCCCAGCTCGTCGGGGCCGGCGACGCGGTCGATCTCGACGGTGAGGTCGGTGTCGTCGGGCGCCATGAGCCCGCTGGGCAGGCGCCCCGGCCCGCTCCCGGCGCCGCCCTTGTCGCTCAGGATGTCGGGCAGCTGCTCGATGAGGGTGTCGAGGTCGATCGGCGAGCCGCCTTCGCGGCGCCGGCGCAGGTCGGCGGCGACGATGTCGGCCCGGCCCTGGATGATCCGCCGCAGGTAGGACACCTTGTCCTCCACGGCGCGGACCTCGTCGCGCATGGCCCGGATGTCCTCGATAGGCCGCGACGCCAGGTCGCCCATCCAGTCCTCGGCCAGCACCCGCTCGACGTCGTCAGTCCACATCACTTCCAGGCTACAACCCGACCCCGCCGGTCGGATGGGAAGTAGCGGTAAAAAGCCCGACCCCGTATGGCCGCCGGCGCCAGCGGGCCGAGCTGGCGGCTGTCGGTGCTGCCGATGGCGTTGTCGCCCAGGACGGTGACACCCTCGGGTCCCCGGGCCGCCACCCGCTTGACCATGGTCCGGCCGGCTCGCCGGGGGTCGGCCACCGCCACCACGTCGCCGGGCCGGGCGCGGGCCGGGCGCAGCACCAGCATGCGGCCGGCGCTGTGCGCCGGCCGCATGCTGTCGCCCACCACCTCCATCCGCCGGACCGGCCGCCAGAGCGCGGCGGTCACGACCCCCGCGACGACTAGATAGTGTCGAGTCGACCGTCTCATCCGGACGAAGGAGCCTAGGCATGCCAGTCCTCTCCCGCGTGTTGTCCATCATCGACCATTTCAGCCCCCCTGCGCAGGTCCACGCCCACTGCGATCTTCCCTGTGGCGTCTACGACCCGGCCCAGGCCCGGGTCGAGGCCGAGTCGGTGAAGGCCATCCAGGAGAAGTACGGGGCATCGGACGACGACGCGTTCAAGACCCGCGCCCTCGCCATCAAGGAGGAGCGGGCCGACCTGGTCAAGCACCACCTGTGGGTGCTGTGGACCGACTACTTCAAGCCGCCCCACCTGGAGAAGTACCCCCAGCTCCACGAGCTGTTCTGGAACGCCACCAAGGCCGCCGGCGCGGCCAAGGGCTCGGTCGACCCCACCACCGGCCAGAAGCTGCTCGACCAGATCGCCGAGATCGACAAGATCTTCTGGGAGACCAAGAAGGCGTAGCTCTTCCCGAACCGGTTGCGTTTGCCCGCGCATACCGCGGGTAACCGCAACCGGTTCGGTGTCCTATTGCAGGAAGATCACCGCGCACCAGGCCCACAGGGGCCCGAGGAGCAGCAGGGAGTCGAGCCGGCGCAGCGCCGGCGCGTGGCCGCTGCGGTCGCCCAGTAACGCCGAGGCGGCGACGGGCCCGCACGGCGCCAGCACCGCGGCCAGTACGCCGAGGAACAGGGGCTGGGCGCCGGCGAACGGGGGCACGAGCACCACCTCGGCGAAGATGGTGATCGGGATCAGGGCGGCCACGCCGGCGGCGGGACCCTCCCACGCCGAGGATGCGCCGGTGCCGATCAGATAGGCGCCGGCATCGTAGACGCAGATCATGGCCAGCAGCATGAGGGCGGCGGAGATGCCGGTGTGGCGCACCAGCACCGGCCCGGCGGCGGCGAACCCGATGGCCAGGCCGATGGCCAGCGTCAGGGCGACGTCCCTGGAGGGCGCCCGCGTCGGAGCCCGCAGGCGGCTGGCGAAGGTGACCAGCACGCCGGCGGCGACCACGCCGGCCATGGCGCCGGCGTCGAACGACGCGGCCACGGGCAGGCCGGCGGCGATGGCGGCCGCGGCCAGGGCGACGGGCCGCTCGCCCCGCTTGCGCCACACCACGCAGGTCTGGGCCCCGGCGACGAAGGCGGCGACCGCCAGCCACCCGGCCAGGTAGGCGGGTCCGGCAACGGTGAAGCCGAAGGTGACGGTGGCCCAGGCCAGGCCGAGCCGGCCATGGGGACGCACGCTCTTGTGGACGACGGCCAGGGG
>DATLHA010000119.1:0-9202 GCA_035540095.1 Acidimicrobiales bacterium
GGCCTCGGTCAGCCGGCGCACCACGTAGTCCGGCATGTGGTCGTTGACGTCGTTGGCCAGCTCCACGAAGCGGAAGGACTGGCCCAGGGCCCGGCGGACCCGCCACGAGAGGTAGCTGGGGTCGATGGGCAGGCAGTGGCCGCCCACGCCGGGACCGGGGGTGAAGCGCATGTAGCCGAAGGGCTTGGTGGAGGCGGCGTCGATGGACTCCCACACGTTGATGCCCAGGTCGCCGGCGAACATGGCCAGCTCGTTGACCAGGGCGATGTTGACGTGGCGGAAGGTGTTCTCGAGCAGCTTGGTGAGCTCGGCCTCCTTCGGGCCCGACACCGGAACGGTGGTCTCCACGATGGTGTCGTAGAAGGACTGCACCTCGGCGAGGGACGCGGGGTCGATGCCGGAGACCACCTTGGGCGTGTTCTCCAGCCGCCATGTCGGGTTGCCCGGGTCGATGCGCTCGGGGCTGTAGCCGAGGAAGAACTCGGTGCCGGCGGCCAGGCCCGAGCCCGCCTCCAGGAGGGGCGCCAGCAGCTCCTCCGTCGTCCCCGGGTAGGTGGTGGACTCCAGGATCACCGTGGCGCCCGGGCGCAGGTGGACGGCCAGGGTGACGGCGGCCGACTCGATGTAGGACAGGTCCGGGAGGCCCTCGCGCAGGGGCGTCGGGACGGTGATGACGGCCACGTCGAAGCCGGCGAAAGCTTCCGGGTCGAGGCTCGGCAGGTACCGGCCGGTCGCCAGGGCGGCGGCCAGCTGTTCCGACGGCACGTCCTCCACGTAGGTCTCGGCGGCCAGCAGGCGCTTGACCCGTTGCTCGGCGACCTCGTAGCCGACGACGTCATGGCCGGCGCCGACCGCCCGCATGGCCAGGGGGAGGCCGACATAGCCCTGCCCGACGACGACGACCTTCCTGGAGTTCGCTGGATCCCGCCGCGTCATCGGGCAAGTCTCGCGCGCCGGCCGGGCAGCCCCGGTAAGGTGCGGGCCGTGGCCACCGAAGGCGGGGAGTCGCCCGCCGTCGAGACTTCCGACGCACACCCCGCGACCGAGCCCGCCGACGCCGACGTGGTGATCACCACGGTCGTCTCGTCCGACGACCCGCGGCCCGCCGGCCCATCGCCGCACACCGATGCGGAGGACGACCTCGAAGTCGGCGACATGGACTCGTTCTGGGCCGAGGACGACGACGACGTGCTCCGCTCAGCTCGGCCGCCTGCGGCCGAGGCCACGCCGGCAGCCCCCCGGCCCGAGGATCCGGCGCCCGCCCCCGCCGCAGCCGCGCCCCAGGGGCTCGACGAGCGCCTCGCCGCCCTCCCGGGCACGGTCGAGAACCTGGCCAAGAACATCCGCCACGAGCTCGAGCGCTGCGCCGGCGTGCTGTTCGGCCACGACCGGGCCCTGGGCGCCCTCGCCGCCCGGCTCGACAGCCTGGAAGCGGCGGCAAACGCAGCCCCGCCGGCCATCGACCTCTCCGAGCCCGGGCCTCCGATCGAGGAACGCGTCCTGGCCCAGCTGGAGGACATGAACCGCCGCCTGGGGTCCATGGAGGCCCGGGTGGAGCCGCTGGAGCCCCTGCCCACCGTCGTCCAGGCCCTCCGCCGGGCGGTGCGGGCCAGCGACGACCTCATCGTCGGGGAGACCGGCGCACGCGAGCAGGCCCTGGCCGCCCTGGCCGGCCAGCAGGCCGCCGAGGCCCAGGCCCGCGACGACGCCCTGCGCCGGCTGCTGGCCCAGGACCTCGACCGGGTGAACGGCATCTCCCAGGCCCAGGCCAAGGGATTGAGCGACCTGGCCGAGCGGGTGGCGGCGGCCGAGACTCGGCTGGCGCCCCTCGACAGCGCCCCCGAGGACATCGCCGCCCTCAGCCGGATCCTCCGCCGCGAGCTCGACGCCATCGTCAGCGACAACCAGGCCCGCGACCAGATGCTGCGCCGGGCCCTGCAGAACGAGATCGACCAGCTCCGGGCCACCTCCGAAGCCCGTGAGGCCCTGGCCCAGGCCCTGACCGGGCGTCTCGACGCCCTCGAGGAGCGCACCGCCGAGAGCGCCGACGCCACCGGGGCCACCCTAGCGTCGGCCGCCGGCCGGCTCGGAACCCTCGAGACGCGCATCGAGGCCGTGGACCGGATCGGCAGCGAGCTGGCGGTGCTGCGCGACACCGTGGCCAAGGAGATCGAGCTGTTGCAGGCCAGCGCCGGCGCCCATGACCAGCTCGCCGGCGAGCTCACCCGCCGGCTCTCGGCCCTCGACGGCCGGGTGGCCCGGCTCGACCCCGTGCCCGGCGAGGTGCAGTCGCTGCGCACGGCGATGCTGCAGGAGGCCGAGCGCACCATGACCTCGTTGCGGGCCACCGACGAGCGCATCGGCCAGCTGGCGTGGGTGCCGGGGGAGTTCCAGGAGGCCCGCAAGCGCATCATGTCGCTCACCTCCGGCGTGCAGTCCTCCCAGGACCAGTTGCGCCAGCTGGAGGCGACGGTCGTGTCCATCAGCGAGCGCCTGGACGGCCTGCGGGCCCGCCTGGCCGCCACCACCCCTCCCGGAAGCCCGGGATAGGCCCCGTTAGACTCGCCGCATCAACGTTCTCTTTCTCTGCACCGGCAACATCTGCCGATCGCCCATGGCCGAGACGCTCCTTCGCCACCGCCTGACCGGCATGGGGGTCGACGCCAAGGTCGCATCGGCGGGTCTGTTGCGTCCCGATCAACCGGCCAGCGCCCACGGCATCGACATCCTGCGCGAGCGGGGGCTGGACATGACCGCCCACCGCAGCCGGTCGATGACCCGGGAGCTACTGGCCTCGTATGACCTGATCCTGGCCATGGCCCGCGAACACGTCCGCGAGGCCGTCGTCCTCGACCCGTCGTTGTGGCCGCGGACGTTCACCTTGAAGGAGCTGGTCCGCCGGGGCGAGGCCATCGGCCCTCGCCGGCCCGGCGAGGCGCCGGGCGACTGGCTGGCCCGTGCCGGCCAGGGCCGGCGCATCGCCGACCTCACCGGATCGTCGCCGTCCGACGATGTCGCCGACCCCTACGGCGGCCCCCGGGCGGCGTATGAGCGCATGGCCGCCGAGCTCGACGACCTGCTCGACCGCCTGGTGACCCTGATGTTCGCCGGAGCCATGGCCCCCCGATGAACGATTTCGAAGACCGCCAGCTGTTCGACATCCTCGACCGGGAGCTCGAGCGCCAGAACACCACCATCCAGCTGATCGCCTCGGAGAACTTCACCTCCCGCGCCGTGATGGCGGCCCAGGGCTCGGTGCTCACCAACAAGTACTCCGAGGGCTACCCCGGCAAGCGGTACTACGGCGGCAACCTGGTCGTCGACGAGGCCGAGGAACTGGCCCGGGAGCGGGTCAAGGCGCTGTTCGGGGCCGAGCACGCCAACGTCCAGCCCCACTCGGGAGCCAACGCCAATCTGGCCGTCTACCTCGCGCTGTTCCAGCCGGGCGACACCGTCCTGGGCATGCGCCTCGACCAGGGCGGCCACCTCACCCACGGCTCGCCGGTCAACATCAGCGGGCGGTTCTACCGCTTCGTCTCCTACGGGGTCACCGAGAGCGACGAGCGGCTGGACTACGACCAGATCCGCGACCTGGCCAAGGCCGAGCGGCCGCGGGCCATCGTCGCCGGCGCCACCGCCTACCCCCGGATCATCGACCCCGGGCCGCTGCGCGACATCTGCGACGAGGTGGGCGCCCTCCTCATCTTCGACGCCGCCCACATCGCCGGCCTGGTCGCCGGCGGGGCCCACCCCAATCCCGTTCCCGTGGCCGACGTCATGACGTTCACGACCCACAAGACCCTGCGGGGCCCCCGCTCGGGCGCCATCCTGTGCAAGGAGGAGCACGCCAAGGCGATCGACAAGGCCGTGTTCCCCGGCCTGCAGGGCGGCCCCCTCATGCACGTCATCGCGGCCAAGGCGGTGGCCTTCCGGGAGGCGGCCCGGCCCGCGTTCAGGGACTACGCCGCCGCGGTGGTGTCCAACGCCCAGGCCTTGGCCAAGGCGCTGGCAGGGGAGGGCTTCCGCCTCGTCTCCGGCGGCACCGACAACCACCTGATGCTCGTCGACCTGCAGCCCTTCGACCCCGACCTCACGGGCAAGGTCGCCCAGGACGCCCTCGACCGGGCCGGCATCACCCTGAACAAGAACACCATTCCCAACGACCCCCGCTCCCCGTTCGTCACCAGCGGACTGCGCATCGGCACGCCGGCGGTCACCACCGCCGGCATGCGCGAGGCCGAGATGGCCGAGATCGCCTCCTTGATCGGGCGAGCCCTGCGCAACCACGACGACGGCGCCCGCCTGGCCGAGATCCGCGACCAGGCCGCCACTCTCTGCTCCAAGTTCACGCCCTACCCCTGATATGTGGCGTTACGCCGTCGTCTTTGCGGTCGCGGCGGCGGTGACGTTTGCGCTCACGCCGGCGGTCTGGCGGCTGTCCATCCGCTGGGGGGCGGTGGTCAAGCCCGACGAGCGGCGCATCCACGAGCACCCCACGCCCACCCTCGGCGGCATCGCCATGCTGCTCGCCCTCCTGGCCGCCATGGGGGTGGCCCGGGTGCTGCCCGGCTTCGGGCCCGTCTTCGAGTCCTCCGAGCCGTTCGGGCTGGCCATCGCCGCCATCGTGATCCTGGCCGTGGGCATGCTCGACGACCTGCGGGAGGTGTCGGCGCCGGCCAAGGTCGCCGGCCAGGTCTTCGCCGCCTCCATCCTGGGCCTGGCCGGCGTGGTGATGTTCTACTTCCGCGTCCCGTTCTTCGACTTCTACGTGCTGTCTCCCGACCTCGGGTTCCTGGTCACGGTGCTGTGGGTGGTCGGCATGGCCAACGCCGTCAACCTGATCGACGGCCTCGACGGGCTGGCCGCCGGCGTCATCGCCATCGCCGCCGGCGCCTTCTTCGTCTACGCCTACCGGCTGCAGGACGTCGGGCTGCTCACCACGGACAACATGGCCCCCCTCATCGTGGCCATCACCTGCGGGATGTGCGTCGGCTTCCTGCCCCACAACTTCCATCCGGCCAAGGTGTTCATGGGCGACAGCGGGTCGCTGCTGCTCGGCCTGCTCATGGCCGCCACCACCATCTCGGTGGGAGGCCGCACCGCCGACCAGTTCAGCGGCCAGACGTACTTCTTCTTCGCCCCCCTGGTGATCCCGTTCGTCATCCTGGGCGTGCCGTTCGTGGACACGGCCCTGGCCATCATCCGCCGGGCCCGCCGGCGGTCGTCGCTCTCCCAGGCCGACAAGGAGCACCTCCACCACCGGCTGATGCGCCAGGGCCACGGCCAGCGCCGATCGGTCGTCATCCTGTGGGCCTGGACGGCCATCCTGTCCGGCGTCGTCCTGCTGCCCACCTACACCAACCAGGGCAACGCGGTGGTGCCCTTCGCCGTCGCCGGCCTCGCCGTCCTGCTCTACACCTTGTTCCATCCCGGAGTGCGCCAGACCGCCCGCCAGCTGGAGGAGGAAGACGACTCCTCGGTGTGGCCGAAGTCGCCGCCCGGACCCGCTACTGTGCCCGCGACAGACCCGCCGCCCAGCTTGCAGCGACGGCGAGGTTTCCCGTAGATTGCGCGTCGTTTCACAAGCTAAAGGGGTCGGGTGGAACTGCGTGAGAAGGTAGCCGGGATAACCCGTGCTGCGGTCGCGCCCGGTGCCGGCCCCAACCAGGAGCTCTACAACGGCGCCGGTGAGGGGATGTCACGGGCGTTCGAGCTGGCCCTCACGCCGGCCATCATCGGCGGCCTCGGTTACCTGCTCGACCGCTGGCTGGGCCTGCTGCCGGTGCTCACCATCGTGTTCTTCCTGGTAGCCATGGCCGGGCTGATGGCCCGCATGTACTTCAGCTACGACGCCCAGATGAAGGTGCACGATTCGGTCGGCCCGTGGGCCAGCCGGGCGGAGCCCAAGTGACGGCTCCCGTCTTCACCGCCGACCCCGGGCCCGCCGTCGAGGCTCAGATCACCGGTGACATGGCCCGGCGCATGCTTCCCGTCCTTCCCGTCCTCGTGGTGGTCGCCGGCCTCATCTGGGGCGCCGACGGCGCCGCCTCCAGCGCCTTCGCCGTCGTGCTCGTGCTGGGCAATCTGGCGCTGTCCGCCGCCCTCCTCGGCCGGGCCGCCCGTATCAGCCTGGCCCTGCTCATGGGCGCCGCCCTCGGCGGCTTCGTCCTCCGCCTGTTCCTGCTCACCGCTGTGGTGTGGGCGGTCAAGGACCAGGCCTGGATCGACATCACCGCGCTCGGGCTCTCCCTGGTCGTGACCCACCTGGGCCTCCTCATCTGGGAGACCCGCCACGTCTCGGCCTCGCTGGCCTACCCCGGCCTCAAGCCGACCCCGCACAAGCTCGCTGGAGGGCGTCGATGAACGTGATACTCGCCGCCGAGGAGGGTGGCGGTGGTGGTCTGCACTTCCCGCCCATCTCCCACCTCGTCGAATGGCCCGGCATCCTGTTCAAGGACACGCCGTTCGAGGTGAACAAGGTCGTGCTGCTGATGTGGCTCGCCGTGCTCATCGTGTTCGGCATGTTCTGGGCCGCGGGCCGGGCGGCATCCTCCGGCCGGCTGGTCCCGTCCCGTATGCAGATGGTGGTGGAAGGCGGCGTCGACTTCGTCCGCAAGGACATCATCCTGCAGACCATGGGCCCGGCCGGGCTGGGCTGGACACCCTTCCTCACGACGATCTTCTTCTTCGTCTTCTTCACCAACATCTTCGAGGTCATCCCGGGCATCCAGTTCCCGGTCAACGCCCGCATGGCGCTTCCGGCGTTCCTGGCTCTCATGGTCTGGGTCATCTACAACTTCATCGGTATCAAGTCCCAGGGCTTCGGCGGGTACTTCAAGAGCATGCTGCTCCCGCCGGGTGTGCCGAAGGCTCTGCTCCCCCTGGTCGCCCTCATCGAGTTCATCTCGACGATCTTCGTCCGGCCCTTCTCGCTGGCGGTTCGACTCTTCGCCAACATGCTCGCCGGGCACCTCCTGCTCGTGACCTTCGCAGTCCTCACGGCTGCGTTGTGGACGGCCGCCCCCGTGGCCGTCATCCTGCCCCTGCCGTTCGCCATGCTGGTCCTGCTGACCGCTTTCGAGATCCTCGTGGCCGTGCTGCAGGCGTTCATCTTCACCATTCTCGCCGCCGTGTACATCGGCGGGGCCATGCACCCCGAGCACTAGGAGAAGCTCCTTGCTGTCATTGATCAGTTTCCTGGCCCAGGCCGCCGCCGACAACAACGAAGGCCTGGCCCAGATCGGCGCCGGCATCGGCTACGGTGCGGCGGCCATCGGCCCCGGCGTCGGCATCGGCATCGTGGTGGGCAACGCCATCACGGCCATGGCCCGCCAGCCGGAGAGCGCGGGCATGGTGCGTACCACCATGTTCCTCGGTATCGCCTTCACCGAAGCTCTGGCCCTTATCGGGTTCGTCGTCTTCATCCTCATCAAGTTCGCCTAGAGGAGCGCAATGAATCTTCTGACCGGGGTGATCCTGGCTGCCGCTGAGGGAAACGAAGCACCCAACCCGATCCTCCCTGAGCCCAACGAGATCATCTGGGGCGCGCTGTCGTTCGCCATCCTGTTCTTCCTGATCTCCAAGTTCGCCTTCCCGGCGATCAAGAAGGGCATGGACGCCCGGGCCGACAAGATCCAGTCCAGCCTCGACGAGGCGGAGCGCACCCGTGACGAAGCCAACGGCATCCTCGAGGAGTACCGCCGCCAGCTGGCCGACGCCAAGAACGAGTCGGCCCGCATCATCGAGGAAGCCCGCCAGTCGGCAGACAAGCTCCGCCAGGACCTCAAGAAGCAGGCCGAGGCCGAGGTGGCCGAGATCAAGTCCCGCGCCCAGGACGACATCGCCGCCCAGGTCGAGCGGGCCATGGGCGACCTCCGGGCCCGGGTGGCCGACATGACCATCGAGCTGACCGAGAAGGTCGTCCAGCGCAACCTCGACCGTGAGACCAACCTGGCCCTGATCGAGCGGTTCATCGACGAAGCGGACAGCGCCGCGTAATGGCATTACAGGCCGAGCAGGTCGACGGGTACGCCGCAGCCCTCTTCGAGGTGGCCCGCGCCGAGGGGGCGCTGGAGGTCGTGGAGGAGGAGCTGTTCAAGCTCTCCGACGTGCTGGCCTCCTCCGACGAGCTCCGCTCGACCCTCACCGACACGTCGATCCCCTCGGAGAAGCGCCAGGAGATCATCCACGACCTGCTGGAGAAGGGGAAGGCCACGCCGATCACCACCAGCCTGGTCTCCTTCGTGGTCGGCGCCGGCCACGCCCGTGACCTGCCCGACATCATCAAGAGCCTGGTAGAGCGCGCCGCCACCGACCGCAAGCACGAGGTCGCCGAGGTGCGCTCCGCAGTCCCTCTCGACGAGAACCAGCGAACCCGTCTGGCCGCCGCCCTCTCCAAGAACCTCGGCAAAGAGGTCGAGGTCAAGGTCCACGTGGATCCCTCGGTGCTCGGTGGCCTGTCCGCCCGGGTGGGCGACGTCGTCATCGACGGCACCGTGCGCCACCGTCTCGATCAATTGAAGGAAACGATCCGTTGAGCGACGTCACCATCAACTTCAACCCCGACGACATCACCGAGGTCCTGCGCCGGCACCTGGAGGGCTACAAGCCCAGCCTGGAGCGCCAGCAGGTCGGCCACATCATCGAGGTCGGCGACGGCATCGCCCGCATCTCGGGCCTGCCCAACACCTCGGTCAACGAGCTGCTCGAGTTCGAGGGCGGCACGCTGGGCCTGGCCCTGAACCTCGACGAGGAGTCCATCGGCGCCGTGGTCCTGGGCGAGATGGGCCACATCGAGGACGGCCAGGCGGTCAGCGCCACCGGCCGCATCCTCTCCGTGCCCGTCGGCGACGGCCTGCTCGGGCGCGTCGTCGACGCCCTCGGCCAGCCGCTCGACGGCAAGGGCGCCATCAACACCGACGAGAGCCGCCGCCTGGAGATCCAGGCGCCCGGCGTGGTCGACCGCCAGCCGGTGAAGGAGCCCCTCCAGACCGGCATCAAGTCGATCGACGCCATGACCCCCGTGGGCCGGGGCCAGCGTGAGCTGATCATCGGCGACCGCAAGACGGGCAAGACCGCCGTCGCCGTCGACACGATCATCAACCAGAAGGGCCAGGGGGTGAAGTGCATCTACGTCGCCATCGGCCAGAAGAACTCCACCGTGGCCGAGGTGGTCGCCGCCCTCGAGGAGTACGGCGCCATG
>DATLHA010000120.1:0-7849 GCA_035540095.1 Acidimicrobiales bacterium
GTCGACCCGGCCAGCGTGCGCAGCAAGTGGATCATCCCCACCGCGGCGCGAGTGCTGTTCGAGTACGAGCAGGCCGACTGCCGGGTGGCGTGGCTGGTGGCCGGCGGCGATGCGGCCGACGCCCGCAAGCTCCTCGGACGCTGGGCCACGGAGATCATGACGTTCGTCGACCCCGAGCTGACCACCACCAAGGGCCTGGGCTTGGAGAAGCTGCCGGCGATCGTCCATGTGAGCCAGACCCTCGAGGTGGTCAACGCGGTCGAGGGCTGGGACCCGCCGGCGTGGCGCGACCTGACCAAGGAGCTGTCCCGACGGATGTCGTGGAGCCGGCCCCACATCCCGGCGCCGGGCGACCCGGGGCCCTTCGACGGTGCCCCGCTGCCCCGTATCTGAGCGGGCCTAGGGTCGGGGCCCCTCGGTGAGCGAGAGGGCGGCCAGGACCAGCAGGGAGGTCGGCGCTTCTCGAAGCTCGCCCAGGATGTAGGTCGAGCGGTTGACCGTCTCGAGGGCCGACGTGACGGTCGGGGCGTCGACCCGGCGACGCCTGAGCTCCGACGCCAGCACTGTCGCATGGACCTGCACGAGGGTGGACCTCCCTTGCCCGGCTGTCCCCACAACCCTCTGCCTTCCGGCCTGTGGAGCACAAGACGGTAAAGCTGTGCTCAACGCTGTGGAGATTGTCGGTCTACAGGACGCCGCCCCTCGTCATCGCCACCACGTCGAGGATGCGATCGACCTCACCTGGGCGCAGCAGGCCCTGGTCGAGGACCACCTGGCGCAGCGTCTTGCCCTCGGCCGCGGCCTGGTGGACCACCGCGGCCGCCTGCTCGTAGCCGATGTGGGGGGTGAGGGCGGTGGCCAGGGCGGAGGAGGACTCGGCGAAGGTCCGGCAGCGGTCGACGTCGGCCTCGATGCCGGCCACGCACCGGTCGGCCAGCAGCCGGGAGACGGTCGCCAGCAGGTGCACGGACTCCAGCAGGTTGCGGGCCATCATGGGCATGGCCGTGTTGAGCTCGAAGGCGCCGGCGGTGGCGCCGAAGCCGATGGCGGCGTCGTTGCCGACGACCTGGGCGGCCACCTGGTACACCGCCTCGGGGATCACGGGGTTGACCTTGCCCGGCATGATGGAGCTGCCCGGCTGCAGGTCGGGCAGGCGGATCTCGGCGATGCCCGCCCGGGGGCCGCTCCCCATGAGGCGCAGGTCGTTGGCGATGCGGGCGAGCGAGAGGGCCACCGTGCGCAGGGCCCCCGACGCCTGGACCACGGCGTCACGCCCGCCTTGGGCCTCGAAGTGGTCCCCTGCTTCCCGTAGAGGCAACCCTGTCGCCGAGGCCAGCCGCTCGATGACCGCCCCGGCGAACAGCGGCGGGGCGTTGATGCCGGTGCCGACGGCGGTGCCGCCGAGGGCGAGCTCGGCCAGGTGGGGCAGGGTGCTCCGGCACCGTTCCACGCTGTGCTCGGCCGCGGTGGCGTAGCCGGCCAGCTCCTGGCCCAGCGTCACCGGGGTGGCGTCCATGAGGTGGGTGCGCCCGGCCTTGACCACGCCGGCCGTCTCGGCCGCCTTGTGGCGCAGGGCACTGGCCAGGTGCTGGAGGGCGGGGACCAGCTCCCGCTCGATGCCGAGGGCGGCGGCCAGGTGGATGGCCGTCGGGAACACGTCGTTCGACGACTGCGAGGCGTTGACGTGGTCGTTGGGATGGACGTGGCGACCCAGGCGCTCGGAGGCGAGGCTGGCGATGACCTCGTTGGCGTTCATGTTCGACGACGTGCCGGAGCCGGTCTGGAACACGTCGATCGGGAAGTGGTCGTTCCACCTGCCGGCGGCGACGTCGGCCGACGCGGCGACGATGGCGTCGGCGATCTCGCCGTCGACCACGCCCAACCGCGAGTTGACGACGGCGGCCGCCCCCTTGATCGACGCCAGGGCGGCGATCAGGCGGCCGTCGATGCGGACGCCCGAGATGGGGAAGTTCTCCATGGCCCGCTGGGTCTGGGCTGCCCATTTGGCCCAGGCCGGGACCTGAACGTCACCCATGGAGTCGTGCTCGGTGCGGGTCGTGTGATCGTTTGCCATTTGTGTTCGACCGTACCCCCACCTACTCCTTGCAGCTGTGGACAAGGGCGTCTAGGGTTCGGCCGAACCGAGAAGCCCCCCGGCGACATTGTGAGGCAGATGACTTCACGGCACCGGCGGCTCGGCGTCCTCGTCGGGATCGCGCTGCTTTTCCCCATCATGACGGCGCCGGCTTCTGCTGACCCCCTCGCGGACAAGCGGGCCGAGGCGGCCCGCATCCGGGAACAGCTCGAGCGCCAGGGGGAGAAGGTCAGCGTCCTGGCCGAGCAGTCGAACCGGGCCCAGCTCAAGGTGTCACAGGTCGAGGGCTCCCTGGCCAAGACGACGGCGGATGTCGCTCGCTCCGACGAGCACCTGCGGTCCGTTCGCGCCCGCCTGGCCACCTCCGCCGTGCTGGCCTACGTCCACGGCGGGAACAATGCCCTCATCGGCAAGCTGGTCCGCGGCAGCCACGACAACATGGTCGTGCGCACGCAGTACCTACGGGTCACCGCCGCCGACCAGCGGCGGGTCATCGGCGAGGTCCGGACGGCCAAGCAGGACTTCGAGCTCCAGAAGTCGCGCCTCGACTCGGAGCGCAAGGCCGCGGCCGAAGCCGCCGAGCAGGCCGCGTCGGCCAGTCGCGCCGCCCAGGAGGCCGAGGACGCACAGCGGGCCGTCCTCGGTCAGGTGAACGGCGAGGTGGCCGAGCTGGTGGCGGCCGAGCAGGCCCGCCGGGAGGCCGAGGAGGCCCGCAGCCGGCCGGTGGCGGTGGTCGCCACCTCTGCGCCCCCGGTGACGGAGCCGCCCCGGGTGCCGACGGCTGCGGCACCCCAGTCCCAGGCCACGACGACGGTGCCGGCGCCGGCTGCCGCCACCGCCCCGGCGGCATCCGGCAAGGGCGCCATCGCCGTGGCCGAGGCCCGCAAGCAGCTGGGCAAGCCCTATGTCTACGGCGGGTCGGGCCCCGACAGCTTCGACTGCTCCGGTCTCACCGCGTGGGCGTGGAAGGCCGCCGGCGTGCGGCTGTCGCATTCCGCCTATACCCAGTACTTCGAGACCACCCGGGTTCCGGTCGACCAGGTCCAGCCCGGTGACCTGCTCTTCTTCGGCAAGAACGGCGTGGAGAGCATCCACCACAACGCCATCTACATCGGCGGCGGCGACATGATCGAGGCCAGCCAGACCGGAACGCCCATCCGCATCAGAGGCTGGAGAGCCGGCGACCTGGTAGGCGCCGGCCGCCCGGGCTGAGGGGCGTGGTGCATTTCCGGCTGTGAATGTGGGCCAGATCGGCCCATTCCACAACCGGAAATGCACCAGGACGACTACGTCGGCCGAAGGACGACGATCGCCATGTCGTCGGACATGTTGGGGGTGTGGGCGATGGTCGCCAGCTCGATGCGACGGGCGATGCCGGCGGCGCTGCGGCCGGCGCAGGTGGACAGCAGGGTCGCCAGCCGCTCCTGGCCGAACTGCACACCGTCGGCATCGCGGGCCTCGACCACCCCGTCGGTGTAGAGAACCAGCGCGTCGCCGGGGCGCAAGGTGACGGCGACGTCGCGGAAGTCGGTGCCCGGCAGCATCCCCAGCAGCATGCCGGGGGCGGCGTCGAGCACAGTGACCGACTCGTCGTCGTGGAGCACCAGCGCCGGCGGGTGACCGCCGCCGGCGACCAGTACCTGGACCCGGTCGGCCATGGGCGTGACGCAGGCGAGGACGGCGGTGAGGAAGCGATCGTCGGCGTCCTGGCGCAGCAGGGTCTCGTTGAGGCGGTGCAGGACCGCCGCCGGGCTGGGCAGGTCGGCAGCGATGGCCCGGATGCTGTAGCGGGCCACGCCCGTCACCGCGGCGGCGTCGGGGCCCCGCCCGGAGACGTCGCCCAAGACCACGGCCCAGCGGTCGCCGCCCAGGGGGAAGGCGTCGTAGAAGTCGCCGCCGACGTCGCTGAACCCGGCGGCGCGGTAGCGGGCGGCCAGGTCGACCCCGGGAATCCGGGGCAGGACCGGCGGCAGGAGGGTGGCCTCCAGGGCGGACGCGACCCGGTCCCGCTCGGCTGCCACCTCGGCGTGGGCGATGGCCGCCCCCAGGTGGGTGGCCAGGCCGGAGGCGAGGCGTTCCGCCTCGGCGCCGAAGGCGTGGGGCCGGGGATGGCCAAGGTAGAGAATCCCGGCCAGCTCCCCGTCGCCGTCCGGCACCGGCACGATGACCCAGCTGCGGACGAGCCGGCCATCGGCGAGGGTGCCGTAGGCCCGGCTCAGGCGGTCGTCACGAGCCCAGGCCGCCACGTCGGCCACCGAGTGGGGCTGGCCATGGAGGCGGGGCCCGGCCAGCAGCGGGGCGTTGCCGATGTCGGGCCGCTCGGCGAAGTCGCTCCAGTCGGCGCCGGTGAGGACCGGCTCGGCGTCGGCCTCGGCGGGGACGTAGAGGGCGAAACGGGCCCCGGTGAGCTCCCGGCACGCCTCGGCCACGCCGGCGACGAGGAGGGGCGTCTCCCGTTCCGCCAGCAGCCCCGGCAGGCGGACGACGAGGTCGAGCAGCCGCCGGCGCTCGTCGTGGAGCGCCTCGATGGCCGCCTTCGCCGTTCGCAGCTCCTCGGCGTCGCCGGCCCGCACCCCATCCGGGTCCTTGGTCACGGCATGACCGGACGGGGCTTGGTACGGGCGACCTCGAACCAGACGGTCTTGCCACCGCCGCTGCGGCGCAGCGATCCCCACCGGTCGGAGAACCCGGAGAGGATCGACATGCCCCGGCCCGACGTGTCGGCGGGGCCGGCGTCGCGGGGGACGGGCAGCACGCCGGAGGTGTCGCTGACCTCGACGCGGATGACCGCCGGCGTGACGTGCACCATCACCCGAGGGCTGCTCTCCGCATGGACCACGGCGTTGGTCACCAGCTCGCTCACGCACAGGACGATGTCGTCGATGCGGTCGCCGTCTGTCCAGCCGTCCAGGGTGGAACGCACCAGGTCGCGAGCCTCGCCGGCACTGCGCAGGTGGGCGGGCAGGTCCTCGGTGGCCTTGGCCAGCACGGCCTCCAGCCGGTCGACCACCCGGGTGACGTCGTTGATGGCCGCGGGCAGGTCCGTGGGGGCGAGGTCCTTGCCGATGTAGCCGATTGCGCCGGCGGCCGCAGCCGCGATGGCCAGCTCCTCGGGGGGGCGGCTCGACACCAGGACGACCCTCGAAGGGGCCAGCTTGGGCACCGTCTCGAAGGCGCCCGGCAGTGAGACGTCGAGCATGACGACGTCGGGCGCGCCGGCGCCGGCCACTTCCACGGCCGACGCGGCATCGGCGGCCTCCAGCGCGGGGGCGAAACCCGCGGCACCGTCCAGGCCCAAGCGGACGAGGAGCCGGTAGTCCGGGTCGGCGTCGACGACCAGAACGCGCGTCACTGTTGCGCGGTCGGCAGCGTGAAGGAGATGGAGGCGCCGGCCTCGGGAGGACCACACCAGATCACCCCGCCGTGACCCTCGACGATGCGCCGGGCGACGGCAAGGCCGGCGGGGGCCTCACCGCCGCTCCCGTTCCCGCCCAGGGGCAGGAGGGTGAAGAGTCGGGGCCGAACCTCGGCGTCGATCGGCCTGCCGTCGTTGGCCACGGTGACCGTCGCCAGCACCGGCCCGGCCTCGGCTTCGACTCGCACGGTCAGGGGCCGCACGCCCCCGTGGCGGATGGCGTTGTCGAGCAGGACCCCGAACAGCTTGACGAGCTGCGCCCGGTCCCCCCGCACCTCCGGTAGCTCCCTGGCGGTGACCCGCACCCCGGCCCGCTCCAGGGCGCCGGCCCGGGCGCCGGCGGCCTCGTCGACCACATCGTCGAGGCGGAGCGGCTCCAAGTGGAAGACGTCGCCAGAGACCCGGGCGTAGTCCAGGAGGCCGGCCACCCTCGCCCGGGCCCGGGCCACGTTCGCCTCCGTCCTCGTGATCAGCAGGCGCGCCTCTTCGCCCAGCCCGTCTCCGTGACGGGCGACGATCAAGTCGAGGAGTCCGGCCACGTTGTCGAGCGGTTGCTGGATCTCCGCCGCCGCCGCCGACGCCAGCCGCGCCAAGGCGGCGTTGGAACGCTCCAGCTCGCCGTTGAGCCGCTCCACCTCCCGGAGCTGTTCGGCCAGGGTGGCCCGCTGGCGGTCGAGCTCGTTGCCCTGCCGCCACAGCTCGAGGAACACGGCGACCTTGGCCCGCAGCGCCTCCGGCGAGAACGGCTTGTAGACGTAGTCGACGGCGCCGCTCCTGTACCCCTGGAGGTGATGCTCCGCCTCGCCGCTGATGGCGGTGAGGAAGATGATGGGCACGTTGCGCGTCTTGTCCCGCGCCTTGATGAGCTGGGCCGTCTCGAAGCCGTCCATGCCCGGCATCTGCACGTCGAGGATGATGACGGCGAAGTCCGACGACAGGAGTGCCCGGAGCGCCTCCTCCCCCGAGCCGGCGCGCACCAGCTGCGCTTCCAGAGGATCGAGGACGGCCTCCAGGGCAAGGAGGTTGTCCGGCCGATCATCGACCATGAGGACGCGGGCCGGCGGGGTGCTCACCTGTGGAGCCAGACCCGCAACGTGTCGAGCAGCTGGTCCATCTCGACGGGCTTGGTGACGTAGTCCGACGCCCCGGCGGCGAGCGACTCCTCCCGGTCGCCCCGCATGGCCTTGGCGGTCAGGGCGACGATGGGCAGATCCTGGAAGGCGTCCATGTCCCGGATGCTGCGGATGGCCTGGTAGCCGTCCATGTCCGGCATCATGATGTCCATCAGCACCAGCTCGATCCCGGGCGTGCTGGTGAGCAGATGGATGCCCTCGGCTCCCGAGTCGGCGCAGACGACCTCCAGGCCGTGGTCCTCGAGGGCGCTGGTGAGGGCGTAGAGGTTGCGCACGTCGTCGTCGACCATCAGCACCTTGCGCCCCGACAGGTCGGTGGCCCGCTCCGCCGCCGTGCGGTGGGGCGTGAAGGGGACGATCGCCCGGTCGGTGGTCGCCGGTGCCGGCGCCGGCAGCGTCGAGGGCACGGCCGCCATCACCGGCAGCAGCAGTGAGAAGGTGCTGCCCTCGCCGGGGGTGCTGGTGACCTGTATCTCGCCGCCGAGCAGGCGGGCGATCTCCCGGCTGATCGACAGCCCCAGCCCCGTGCCGCCGTAGCGCCGGCTCGTCGTGCCGTCGGCCTGCTGGAACGCCTCGAAGATGACCATCAGCTGGTCGGGCTTGATGCCGATGCCCGTGTCCGAGACGGAGAAAACCACGACACTGTCGGCGGAGTTGAGATGAGGGTGGCCGAAGCGCATGCCGGCCGGCGCCCGCCCCACCCGCAGGGCGACGGTGCCCCGCTCGGTGAACTTCAGGGCGTTCGAAAGCAGGTTCTTCAGGATCTGCTGCACCCGGTGCTCGTCGGTGGTGAGCGTCTCCGGCGCCCCGTGGTCGACGCTGACGGCGAAGTTGAGGGCCTGCTGGTCGGCGATGGGGCGGAACACCTGCTCGAGGTCGTCGCACAGCGACTGCACCTTCACCGGGGCGATGGCGATGTCCATCTTGCCGGCCTCGACCTTGGACAGGTCGAGGATGTCGCTGATCAGGCTGAGGAGGTCGTTGCCGGCGTCGTAGATGCTGCGGGCGAACTCGACGTGGCGGGGGCTCAGGCTGCCGTCGCTGTTCTCGGACAACAGCTTGGCCAGGATCAGGAGGCTGTTGAGCGGGGTGCGCAGCTCGTGGCTCATGTTGGCCAGGAACTCCGACTTGTACTTCGACGACAGGGCCAGCTGCTCGGCCCGCTCCTCGAGCTCCCGGCGGGCCAGCTCGATCTCGGCGTTGGTG
>DATLHA010000121.1:0-12151 GCA_035540095.1 Acidimicrobiales bacterium
CAAGGGCATCCTGCTGTACGGCCCTCCCGGCTGCGGCAAGACCCTGATCGCCAAGGCGGTGGCCAACTCCCTGGCCCAGAAGGTCAGCGAGGTCACCGGCAACAAGGCGGCCCGCAGCTACTTCCTGAACATCAAGGGCCCCGAGCTGCTCAACAAGTACGTGGGCGAGACCGAGCGCCAGATCCGCCTCGTCTTCCAGCGGGCCCGGGAGAAGGCCGAGGAGGGCGTGCCCGTCATCGTCTTCTTCGACGAGATGGACTCGCTGTTCCGCACCCGGGGCACCGGCATCTCCTCCGACATGGAGGCCACGATCGTCCCCCAGCTCCTCGCCGAGATCGACGGCGTGGAGACCCTTCGCAACGTGATCGTCATCGGCGCCTCCAACCGGGAGGACCTCATCGACCCGGCCATCCTGCGCCCCGGCCGCCTCGACGTGAAGATCAAGATCGAGCGCCCGAACGAGACGGCGGCGTCGCAGATCTTCAGCCGCTACCTCACCGCCGACCTGCCCCTCGACGAGTCCGAGGTGGCCACCCTGGGCGGCGGCGACCGTGAGAAGGCGGTCCGGGCCATGATCGAGCGCACCGTCGGCGAGATGTACAAGAGCGACGACGACAACCGCTTCCTGGAGGTCACCTACCAGAACGGCGACAAGGAGATCCTGTACTACAAGGACTTCTCCTCGGGCGCCATGATCGAGAACATCGTGCGCCGGGCCAAGAAGCTGGCCATCAAGCGGGTCATCGCCGGCGAGAGCCGGGGCATCCGCACCTCCGACCTGCTCGAGTCGATCAAGCAGGAGTACAAGGAGCACGAGGACCTCCCCAACACCACCAACCCCGACGACTGGGCCAAGATCTCGGGCAAGAAGGGCGAGCGGATCGTCTATGTCCGCACCCTCATGTCCAAGGGCAAGGAAGCCACCGGCGGGCGGGCCATCGAGCGTGTGGGCACCGGTCAGTACCTGTAGGGGCAATTTGCCCCTGAAGGGGTAGGGTCCCTCGCACCATGGCTATCCGGAAGGTCTGCGGCGTCGAGACCGAGTACGGGATCATCCTGCGCGGGGCGGAGTCCAATCCCATCACCGTCTCCTCGCTGCTGATCAACGCCTACGTCTCCCGGCTGGCCCGCGAGGCGGCCAACGGCGGCAAGGTGGGCTGGGACTTCGAGGACGAGTCGCCGGGCCGTGACGCCCGGGGATTCGCCCGGGAGGGGGCCATGGCTCCCGAGGTCGAGACCCACCTCGTCAACGCGGTGCTGACCAATGGGGCCCGGTACTACGTCGACCACGCCCATCCCGAGTACTCCTCGCCCGAGTGCTCCGATGCCATGGAGGCCGTCCTCTGGGACAAGGCGGGGGAGCGCATCCTGGCCCGGTCCATCGAGGCCGCGGCCGAGGTGCTGCCCGCGGGCCAGGAGATCGTGGTCTACAAGAACAACTCCGACCGCAAGGGCAACTCCTACGGCTGCCACGAGAACTACCTGCTCGACCGGGCCCTGCCCTTCGGCCGCCTGGCCGCCCAGATCACTCCCCATTTCGTCTCCCGGCAGATCTACGCCGGCGCCGGCAAGGTGGGGAGCGAGGCGTCGGGGCTGGGGCCGGACCGGGTGCCGTTCCAGATCACCCAGCGGGCGGAGTTCTTCGAGGAGGAGGTCGGCCTCGAGACCACGCTGAAGCGGCCCCTGGTCAACACCCGCGACGAGCCGCACTCGGACTCCCAGAAGTACCGCCGGCTCCACGTCATCGTGGGCGACGCCAACCTCTCGGAGATCTCCACCTTCCTCAAGGTGGGCGTGACCGCCCTGGTGCTGGCCATGATCGAGGACGACGAGCTGAACGGGCTCGACCTGTCACTCGCCGCCCCCGTGCACGCCCACCGGGCCGTGTCCTACGACCTGACCCTGGCCCGCCCCCTGGAGCTGGCCGACGGCCGGCGGATGACCGCCCTCGAGATGCAGTGGGAGCTGCTCGACCTGGCCAAGAAGTACGCCCAGAGCCGGGGCCTGGAGGCGGTCGGCGACGAGGTGGGGCGCAGGGTGCTCGACCGGTGGGAAGCGGTGCTCCACGGCCTGGAGACCGACTTCATGAGCCTGGCCGGGCAGTTGGACTGGGTGGCGAAGTACCAGCTGGTCTCGGCCTACCGCGACCGCCACGGCATCGGCTGGGGCGACCACAAGCTGGCCGCCCTGGACCTGCAGTACCACGACGTGCGCCCCGGCCGTTCGCTCTACGAGCGCTGCGGCATCGAGCGGCTGCTGTCCGAAGATGAGGTGATCTCGGCCATCACCAATCCCCCCACCACCACCCGGGCATACTTCCGGGGCCGCTGCCTGCAGAAGTGGGCGGGCTCCATCGCCGCCGCCAACTGGGATTCCCTGGTCTTCGACCTCGGCACCGACCCGCTTCGTCGTGTTCCGATGATGGAACCGCTCAGGGGAACAGCGGCACACGTCGATAGGTTGTTACACGAGTGTGAGACGCCGGCGCAGCTCCTTGAGGCGCTGGGGTCAACGTAGGAGGCAGCCGGACCATGGCAGAACGTGAGCAGAAGAGGAAGCAGTCGACGTCTCGCAGCGACGAGGTGGTCGAGGCTGTCCCCGCCCAGACCAAGCAGGGCGACAAATTGAAAGCGGAGCTCGACGAGCTCTTGGATGAAATAGACGAAGTGCTCGAGGACAACGCCGAGGAATTCGTACGCAGTTACGTGCAGAAGGGTGGTCAATAGCTCTTACGTACCAGAGTTGTATGAGCTTGACTTGGGAACGCCTGTTCGATAGAATGGGCCATGAAGATTTGCAACAAATGCGGCGTCGCCCAGCCCTACGAGAACTTCTACAAGTCTCCCGGTATGCGCGACGGACGGCGGGGCGACTCCAAGGAGTGCAAGCTCAAGGCCAAGCAAAGAGCGGTACATAGCGGACCCGGCTGCTGCGATAGCTCGGGTGAAGCGCTGGCAGCAGGCCAACGCCGACAGGGTGAACGCAAACCAGCGACGCCGGCGATCGACGCCGGAAGCCAAGCTTCGGGAGCGCGCTGCACCTATGCGCAAGTACGGCATGACGATTGAGCAGTACGACGCCATGCTCGCGTCACAGGGAGACGGCTGTTTTATCTGCGGCCGGCTCCGAGGGATGACATCTCCCTCCACGTGGATCACGATCATTCCACCGGTAGGGTGCGTGGCATTTTGTGCTTCTGCTGCAACAATGCTCTCGCTGACTTCCAGGACGACCCCACGCTGCTCCGGAAGGCAGCTTCCTACGTCACGACCAACTCGCCCCAAGCTGAGGAGGAGATCGAGCTGGCCCGCCGGCGGGCGCTCAGCTTGATCGGCTGATCGGGCGACGCCGGCGGGCCAGCTCCGCCCGCTCGGCGGCGATCCACTCCTGGAGCTCCGCCAGCTGCGGCGGGCACTCATCTGCGGCGTCGGCCAGCAGCTCGGCGGCCCACTCGGGGTCCTCGGCGCCCATCGTGCGGGCGAACCACACGAGGGTGCGGGCGGAAAGCGCGGGCGCACGGAGCCGACGTTCGAGCTCGAGGGCGGCCTCGAACCGGGTGGCGGCGGCTTCGGCGCCGCCACCGGCTACCAGCGGGAGGAGCATGGCGATGAAGCGGTCGGCGGCGCCGTAGCAGAAGACGCCGGTGGCCATGGTCAGGGCCTGGCCGCTGTAGGGCAGGAGGGCGTCGTGCACCTCCTGGGCGTACTGGGAGGCGCCGGCCAGGATGACGGCCTCGGCCAGCAGGGCCACCAGGACGGTCCAGGAGGCGTCCTTGCGGATGGCGTGGAGCCCGTGGCCGAGCAGCTCGTCGAGGACGGTCCGGGCCGCGTCGAGCTGGCGGGAGCGGGCCAGGAAGAAGGCGGCTCCGGCACGGTAGCCGGGCACCGTGGGTCGCTCGCCGGCGGCGGCGAGGGCCATTTCCGCCGCCGGTGCCGGGCCGGCGGTCTGGTAGGCGGCCCACAGGAAGGCGACGGCGAAGACCTGGCCGAAGTTCGGGTCCCGCTCGTGGTAGCGGTCGACCATCTCCTGGGCGAAGGTGATGGCCGCCTGCACGTCGCCGTCGAGAAAGGCCCGCAGGCCGTGGAACTGCAGGGCCAAGGCCCGGTGGGTCCAGATCTCGGGCCACGCCATCCCGTCGGTGGAGTCGGCTGCGGCCAGTGCGGCCTCGAAGTCGTCCCGCCGGCCCTCCCGTACCAGGCCGAGCAGCTCGTAGACGGAGAGGCGGGCGCCGAGGGCCCGCATGCGGGCACCGACATCCGTCATCGCCCCCGCGTCGGGCGACAGGTGGAGGAGGACGCCCTGGGCGTCGAGGGCGGCGATCTGGACGTAGGGATCCCCGGAGGCCACCGCGTGGGCCCAGGCCGAGGCGCACAGCTCGGTGGCCCGGACGAAGGCCTGGTCGGCGTCGTCTTGGATGCACCACATCTCGTGGAAGGCGATCGTCGCCTCCACCCGGGCGGCCAGACCGGGGTCGGCGTCGCCGGCGGTCACGATGGACAGCACCTGGCGGCACTTCTCACGCGCTTCGGGGTCGTAGTGGGTGCCGAACCCCGGCAGGTGGGCGTAGTCGCATGTCACGTCGACGAGGGTGGCCGGATCGGCGTGGGGGTCGGCCAGGAGGACGTCGAGGGCCTCGGTCAGAGCCCGGCGCCGGCCCTCGGTGCCGATCGAGGGGCAGATGGACAGCCACCGCAGCAACGCCCCTTCGAGGGCCGGGTGGCTGCGGGCCGGCAGCCGGCGCAGGGCGTCGAGCCCGGCCTCCAGGGCGTCCCGGGCCCCAGGGTCGTCGAGGGACTCGATCAGGGCCTGGCCATGGGCCAGCGCCACCTCGGCCAGCGGCAGGGCCTCGTCCGGGTAGTCGGCGAGGGCCGTCCGCCTGTGCCGGAGCAGCTCGGCGTGGCGGGCGACCGTGTCGGGATGGGTGGCCGCCCCTACCGGCGAGGCCAGCACCGAGGCCACTTGATGGCTGATCTCGGACCGCAGCGGCGGCCGGACGGTGGCCAGGGCGGCGTCACGCGCCAGCTCGTGGACGAACTCGTACACGCTGCCGGTCACCCAGCGGGCGACGCCGGCCTGGACTGCGGGCTCCAGGCTCTCGGCCACCCGGTCGCCGACGTCGGACAGGGCGGGCAGCGGCCGCACCAGGCGCACGTCGAAGGTGGTGCCCACGACGGCGGCGGCACCCAGCACGGTACGCGTGCGGGCCGGGAGCACGCCGATGCGCCGGCCCCAGCGCTCGACGGTGCTCTGCACCGCGCTGGCCGCGGCGCCGGCCAGGTCGCTGCCCGGCCGCCAGCCGGAGCCGTCGAGATGGTCGGAGACGACCATCGCCGCCCCAGCCGGGTGGCCCTGGGTGCTGTCCAGCACGATTCGAGCCAGCTCCGCCCGCTCGGCGGCCGGCAATGCCGGGCCCCGGCGTTCGACCATCTCGGCCACGCCGGCCACGTCGAGGGGGCCGAGGTCGACGACCGTGGCCGTGCGGGCCGCAGCCAGCGCCTGGACCCGGGGATCGGGACGAGCGGTGGCCACCATGGCCAGCGACGCCGGCACCTCCTGGTCGGCCAGTCGGGTCAGCAGGTCGATGAGGGGGAGCGACGCGTGGTGGAGGTCGTCGATCAGCACGACGGTGGCGCAGCGCCGGGCCCTGGCGATGAGGGCGTCGCGCGCCGCGTCGGCCCGGCGCATGAGCTGATCGGCGAAGTCGACGGCCTCCGGGCGGATCCCCGCCGTGGCCGCGGGTGCGGTTCCTCTGAGGCGGGCTTCGAGCTCGTCGAGGGCGGTGGCGGCCGAGACCCGCAGGACCTCGGCGCGGGGCGGCGACAGCAGCTCCGCCTCGAGCGATTGGGCCATGAGCGTCTTGCCGAAGCCGGCGCCGCCGGTCACCAGCAGGGTGCCCAGGCGCCGGCCGGTGAGGGCGTCGTCGAGCGCCCGCCGGCACGCGGCCAGCTCGTCGTGCCGCCCGCACATCTCCTCCAGGGCCGGCAGCGGCCCAGGCCCGGCGAGGGCACCGGCGCGGGCCTGCTCGAAGAGGAGGAGCGGCTCGGTGGCATCGACGCCGCAGACCTCGGCCAGTGCGGTGATGAGACTCTCAGTCAGGGGGGCCGGGCTCCGGTCGGCCCGGTACCCCCGCAGGCGCTTGAAGTCGATCCGCTGGTCGGGTACCAGTTCGCGGACCCGAGCCTCCAGATCCGGAACCGACAGGCCCTCGGTGCTCCGACCGCGCCGGGTCGTGCTGCGGAGGACTTCTCGCACCCACGCCTGCAGCGCGGGACTGGTCGCGGACGGCGCCCGCCGCGGCTGCCCGATCCGACCAGGTCGCGGTACCTCATTCACGCCGAATGGCCCCCCAATTGCCGTCCGTATGGTACAGGCCGACGAGGACGTCACCGGGGTCGTCCTCACGGCGAGTGAGAGGTGGAACGCATGAGTGCCTGGGGGATGAGATCGGCGCGCCTGGCCGGCGTGGTGGCCGCCCTGGCGCCGGCCGCAGCCGTGGTGGCGCCGGCGCCGGCACTGGCGGTCGTGCCGGCCTGCGGCTCGACCATTCACGTGAACACCACCCTGACCGGGAACATGACCTGCCCGGGCAACGGCATCAACATCGGCTCGGCCAACGTCGTGCTCGACCTCAACGGCTTCACCATCACCGGGCCGGGCCCGGACGTGCGGCCGGCGCCGGATCAGATCTACGCCGGCGTGCGGGTGAACAGTTCCGGGGCGGTGGTCAAGAACGGCCGCATCCAGGGGTTCACGATCGCGGTGACCACCACCGTGCCCGGTGACAACGTCGAGGTGACCGGGCTCACGCTCCAGAACAACGGGCAGGGGTACCTGACACAGTCCGGGGGGCCCGGCGGGGTGGCGCCGTTCTCCGACAACACCTGGTTCCACCACAACACGGTCTTCGGCAGCACGGGGCTGGCGGTGTCGATCCAGGGCAACGGCCACCGCGTCGAGTCGAACACCATCCTGGGGAACCGGTTCGGAGTGTCGATCCAGGGCAGCGGGGTGACGTTCCGGGGCAACACGGTGGACGGGAACCAGTCGACGGGCGTGAACGTCGGTGGCAACGTCCTCGGCGACAACAACCTCGTCGCCGGGAACTCCATCACCAACAACACCGGCAACGGGGTCAACATCGGCGGCCCGTCGACCACCAAGGTGCTGCACGGCAACCGGCTGGAGGGCAACCGCATCGCCCAGAACGGCGACCCGAACAACACCTTCGGGGCGGTCAACGTGTTCTCGTCGAACGGTGCGGTCGTGGCCGGGAACCAGGTGGTCGGCATCGGCCGGGCCATCGGCGTCGCCCTGATCTCGGGCACCGCCAACACGCTGGTGTCGAGCAATCAGCTGACCGCGAACACCGACGGGATCTTCGTCAGCGCCGGCACCACCGGGACCCGGTTGGTGGGCAACACCGCCGCCCGGAACGTCGACGACGGCATCCACGTGGAGTCGCCGGCGACCACGTTGACGGCCAACGGGGCGTTCCAGAACGCGGCTTTCGGCATCCGGGCGGTCAACGGGGTGATCGACGGGGGCGGCAACCGGGCCAGCGGCAACGGCGTGGCCCAGTGCTCGCCGTCGCTGGCTTGCACCTGATCGGTCGGCGGCGAGGGCGGGAGCAGCAGGACGCGGCGGGGCTCCCGCCCGGGCGGCGAACGGGGCGGCGCTGGGGCCGCCCCCTCGTCGCGCCGGCGGTCAGCCCGGTGGGACGAGGCTCCTGAGCAGGAGGATCTCGGCGCCGGCGGCGATCAGCTCACGGTTGGTCCACCAGAGCGTCTCGGCGAACGGCCGGCCCACGGGTCCACCGGGCCACTCGCAGCCGGGCTGGTCGAGCTCGGCGTCGGTCAGGCCGGCGCAGCCCTGGATCCAGGCCACGGACGCCCGCACCAGGAAGGCCATGGCGCCGGCGGAGGCCGGCCCACAGGGCGAGCCAGGAGGTCTGGAGCTGGGCGTTGAGCACGTCGAGCCGGCTGTCGCCCATCGCCGCCGGAGCATACCGGCCGCCTCCACTAGCCTCGCTCGGCGATGACCCTCCCGATCTTCTCCCCCGGACAGGATCCCGGCCCCAGCTTCTCGGAGCTGCTGCGCCGGCAGAACGGTGATCGACCGCTGCTCCGCAACACCGGCGCGGTGGAGATCACCCACGGCACGACCATCGTCGCCCTGCGCTACCAGGAGGGCGTCATCATGGCCGGCGACCGCCGGGCCACCGAGGGCTACAGCATCGCCTCCCGGGCCATCGACAAGGTCTTCCCCGCCGACGGGCACTCCGGCGTGGCCATCGCCGGCGCCGCCGGCCCCGCGGTCGAGATGGTGCGCCTGTTCCAGACCGAGCTGGAGCACTACGAGAAGGTGGAGGGCGTCGCCCTGAGCCTGGAGGGCAAGGCCAACCAGCTGGGCGGCATGATCCGCCGCAACCTGCCCATGGCCATGGAGGGCCTGGCCGTGGTGCCGATCTATGCCGGCTACGACCTTCGCCGGCGCATCGGGCGAATCTTCAAGTACGACCTCACCGGCGGGCGCTACGAGGAGGGCGACTTCCACGCCACCGGCTCCGGTGGCCGTGACGCCCGGACCACCATCAAGCTCGGCTACCGCGAGGGGCTGGACCGGGCGGAGGCCATCCAGCTGGCCGTCGAGGGCCTCTACCAGGCCGCCGACGAGGACTCGGCCACGGGCGGGCCCGACGTCGTGCGCGGCATCTATCCCACCGTCGCCACCATCACCGTCGCCGGCTTCGAGCGGGTGGAGGACACCGAGGTGGCCCAGCGGTTCGGCGAGCTCCTGCAGCGCAAGACCAGCGAAGGGCACCCCCGATGACCCAGTCTGGGCAGTTTGAGTACCTGTTCGCCCGCAAAGTACCCAATCTCGGCCGGGGAGGCCTCCGGTGAGCATGCCGTTCTATGTGGCGCCCGAGCAGGTGATGAAGGACCGGGCGGACTACGCCCGGAAGGGCATCGCCCGGGGCCGCAGCCTGGTGGCCCTGAGCTATGACGAAGGCATCCTCATCTGCGCCGAGAACCCGTCCCGGACCTTGCACAAGGTGTCGGAGATCTACGACCGCATCGCCTTCGCCGGCGTGGGCAAGTTCAGCGAGTTCGACTCCCTCCGCACCCAGGGTGTGCGCCACGCAGACCTGAAGGGATACACGTACTCGCGGGAGGATGTGGATGCCCGTTCCCTGGCCAACGCCTATGCCCAGGCTCTCGGCCAGGTGTTCACCCACGAGATGAAGCCCATGGAGGTCGAGATCCTCGTCGCCGAGGTGGGGGTGGACAAGGCCACCGACCAGCTGTTCCGCATCTCCTACGAGGGCACGATCGTCGACGAGGAGGGCTCCACCGTGCTGGGGGGCGATGCCGACACCGTCGGGGAGCGCCTCAAGGCCAACCTGACCGACGACCTCGACATGCCGGCCGCCCTGCGCGCCGCGGTCGGAGCGCTCGCCGGCCCCGAGCGGGCCCTCGACGCCACCAACCTCGAGGTCGCCGTCCTCTCCCGCACCACCGCCCGCCGGGCCTTCCGCCGGGTGGTCGAGCCCGAGCTGACCCCGCTGCTCACCGCCTCCTAGCCGGCGGTGGTGCGGCGGAGGACCTCGCCGCCGGCCCCGATGGCCACGACGGCCTCCACTCTGGCGTCACCTGGGGCCAACGCGGCCACGTAGAAGGCGGCGTTCTGGCCGGTGTCTCCGCCCAGCGCCTCTGTCTCGACGGATCGGCCACCGGCCAGCTCCAACCTGACCGTCCGGGCCTCGGGGGGCGACGGCTCCCAGCACCACCCCGCCCTGGAAGACCGACCCCCAGGCCGGAAGCTCGGCCACCGTGCTGAAGGGGTCCCCAGCGCAGACGCTCGCCTCCCACCCCCGCAGAAGCACCAGGCAGGGCCCGGAGGTCCCGGCTCGCACCCGGAGCTCGAACGCGGTGCCGGCGAGCTCCCCGCGCCCCAGGACCAGCTGTTGACCGGTTGGCCGGCGCAGTACCTCGGCGCGGCTCTGCTCTTGCAGGCCCTCGGCGATGCGGCGAAGGTCGTCGACCCCCACGTTCACCGTGCTCACGGTGACCAGCAGATCGGCTCGTTCGAGCCAGCTGAGGCCGGCCCCGGCATCGGCGAAGGACAGGACGGCGTCACGGCCCCGGACGGGCGGGGCCGTCTCGCCGGCTGGAAGCGACCGCCCCCATGCCGCGGCCACCCGAACGCTCGGTGCAGCCTCCTGGGGGTTCCGTGCCGGTCCGCGGTCCGCCTCCGTTCCGACGGTGTAGGGGGGGTGAGCGGCGCGAACGGCTGTCCGTCCCGGCGGGCCCACTCGGTGAACGCCTCCGGGAGGGGCGTGGCGTCGAGCTGGGGAGGGAGCCGGAGCCCCTCGGCGACGGTGGTCAGTCCCGCCTCCGAAACCCCCGAGCCGCTGACCGTGGCCACGAATCCGGGTGCCGGGTTCCATGAGACGCCGGCCTCGGACCGGGCGGCCACGTAGGGCAGGAACACTCCCGGCCGGCCCTGCACCGTCACCGCGCCGGCCCCGGGGTAGCGCGCCAGCTCCCTGTCGACATCGAGGGAGGGGGCGTCGGCCAGGAGCGAGATGGTCAACGTGTCCTGGTCGCCAGGTAGAGGTCCGCGGCGCGCGTAGGTCCGCGACCACCCGTCGGCGCCGGCGTCGACAGCGGCCACCTCCTGTTCGGTCTGGATCCGCAGGTCCCCGGGCAGCGAGGTCGGGAGGAAGCGGCCGGAGGGATCGGCCGGCGTCGCCGGCGGCGTGGTCTGCGACGTGGCCACCCCGACCGGCGGAGGAGGCGGGCGACGGGCGAGGGCACCGACGGTGGGAACGGCCACGGCCAGCACGCACGCACGCCCGCCCGGCGGCCACCCTTCCCGTCCGCCGCCGGAGGGCTCCGGTCCCTGCGTCTCCCACGATGTACCTCCTCGGAGCCGGGCCGGCCGCCGGGGGCCTCAGAACGTCCGGGAGAAGGTGATGGCGGCCATGACCAGGATGGCACCCAGGACCAGCCACAGCGCCGGGGGCGCACCGCTCTCGGCCACGTCGTCGGACTCGTCGAAGGCGGACTCCACGTCGTCGACGAGCAGGATCTCCTGGGCCTCGGCCAGATCCTCCTGGTCGACGTAGACGTGCACATCGCCCACCGGGTACAGGCCGTCGATGTTGCCGCGGAGGTCGGTGACGATGCCCTCGGAGCCCAGTCGCGCCGCGATGACGCGGGCATGGAATGACGTGCCCACCGTGGCCAAACGCACCATGCGCGTCTGTTGCATCGAGACCAACGGTAGCTTGGCCCCCATGGAGAGGCGCATCTTCGGGCTCGAGAACGAGTACGGGGTGACGTGCACCCTTCGCGGCCAGCGCCGGCTCAGCCCCGACGAGGTCGCCCGCTACCTGTTCCGGCGGGTCGTGAGCTGGGGCCGGAGCAGCAACGTCTTCCTGGAGAACGGGGCCCGGCTCTACCTCGACGTGGGCAGCCATCCGGAGTACGCCACGCCGGAATGCGACTCGATCGAGGATCTGGTCGCCCACGACAAGGCCGGCGAGCGCATCCTCGAAAGCCTGCTGTCCAGCGCCGAGCAGCGGCTGCGGGAGGAGGGCATCCGGGGCATCGTCTACCTGTTCAAGAACAACACCGACTCCGCCGGCAACTCCTACGGCTGCCACGAGAACTACCTGACCAGCCGGCGGGACGACTTCGGCCACTACGCCGAGGTCCTGATCCCCTTCTTCGTCAGCCGCCAGATCTACGCCGGCGCCGGCAAAGTGCTGAACACGGCCCGGGGCGCCACCTACTGCGTCAGCCAGCGGGCCGAGCACATCTGGGAGGGCGTCTCGTCGGCCACCACCCGGAGCCGGCCGATCATCAACACCCGCGACGAGCCCCACGCCGACGCCGAGCGGTTCCGGCGCCTCCACGTCATCGTGGGCGACTCGAACATGAGCGAGTACGCCACGTTCATCAAGATGGGGACCACCAGCATCCTCCTGCGCATGCTCGAGGACCCGGGCGTCGTCCTGCGGGACATGACCCTCGACAACCCCATCCGGGCCATCCGCGAGATCAGCCACGACATCACCTGCAAGCGGAGGGTGCGGCTGGAGAACGGGCGCGAGCTGTCGGCCCTGGAGATCCAGGCCGAGTACCTC
>DATLHA010000122.1:0-30413 GCA_035540095.1 Acidimicrobiales bacterium
ATCCCACCAGTTGTCAGGGGTCTCCTCACCGGACCGGCAAGCGCACGATCTAGGCCTAAGGCTCAAGGCCCTGCGGCGCATAGTGCTGACCCACCGGCGGCTCGGCCACAGCCTGTTGGATCCGATCCTC
Organism: Acidimicrobiales bacterium; assembly: GCA_035540095.1. Lineage (GTDB taxonomy): Bacteria > Actinomycetota > Acidimicrobiia > Acidimicrobiales > AC-14 > CADCTB01. The sequence continues at coordinate 131 of DATLHA010000122.1, forward strand.
AAGGCGGTGGAGCCCCATTAGCGGCGGGCGTAGCGCCGGCGGCCTCCTACCGGGACGGTGGCGACCAGGGGCGCGGCAGCCCACACGGCAAGGCCCAGGCCGAGGAACCCGAGCTCGTTGACGTTGAAGTCGTCGCTGAAGGCGGACAGGGCGGCGATGGCGAAGAGGGCGACGGCCACGACGAGGAGGATCCGGTTCATGCCCGACCTGTACCCAGCGGGGAGGGTCCGCTCCCCTGCAGGGCCGCCGCGGTAGCGTCGCCGGCGAGCGGGAGGGATGCCTTCGGGCGCCTCCGGGCGGAGCAGCGCATGACCACGCGAGCCAACGATCGATCCCTGGAGGCGGATGTCGTGCGTACCTCCGAGTGCGGCAATGCCGCTTCAAAGCGACCTCCCTCCCGCTCACCCCTCGACCCGCTGGCCACCGACGGGCCGTGGGTGGCCGCCGTCGACGCCTTCCGCACCCGCTGCCCCCGCCGGCTGGATCGCATCGCCGACTACGACCGGCTGCTGGACGCCGGCGAGCACCTCCGCATCGGCGCCGACGTGCTGGCCGGGCTCCACCGGCCGGCGCCGCCGGTGGAGGGCTGGCTCAACAAGGCCGACGGGCGCAAGAAGCGGGTGTTCTCCTATCCCGCTCCCGACGAGCTGCTGTTCCGCACCGTCAACCGCCTCCTGCAACCGGCGGCGGCGGAGGCGGCCTCGCCCTGGTGCCGGTCGTTCCTGCCCGGCGGTGGGGCGCGCAGGTCGTTCCGCAGCCTGCTGGCCGACGGTGACCTGACCGCAAAGGCGGCCATACGTCTCGACGTGCGCGACTACTTCAACTCCATCGACGTCGACGACCTCCTGGGCCGGCTGCCGCCGGTGCTGGCCGCCGACCCCGTCCGCCCACTGCTGGAGGCGGCGCTGCGAGATCGACGGGTGGTCGTCGGCGGGCAGGTGGTCGACGGTGGGCGCAAGGGGGTCATGGCCGGCACCCCGCTGGCCCCGCTCCTGGCCACCCTGTACCTGCGCGAGCTCGACGAGGAGGTGGCCGGCGCCGGCGCCACCTACGCCCGCTACAGCGACGACATCGTCGCCCTGGTCCCGCCGGCGACCGCCGGCGAGCTCGACCGCCTGATCCGGTCCCGGCTGGCCGAGCGGGGCCTCGAGGTGAACGAAGCCAAGTCGGCCATCGCCGGCGCCGGCGAGCCGTGGGACTTCCTCGGCTTCCGCTACGCCGACGGCGGCGTGGGGCTGGCCCCCCTCACCGAGCGCAAGCTGCGGGCCCGCTCCACCCGGTTGGCCCGCCGCCTGCTCCGGTGGCGGGAGCGCACGGGAGCGCCACCGGAACGGGCCCTCGCCACCTTCCTCCGGCGGACCAACCGGCGGCTGTACGGCGCACCCGGCGAGCGCAGCGACTTCTCCTGGGCCACGTGGTTCCTGCCCATGCTGGACAGCCCCCAGGGCCTCGTCGCCCTCGACGCCCACGTCCGGCGGGAGGCCCGTTACGCAGCTACCGGCCGGCGTACGGCTCGCACCCGGCGCCAGGTGCCCTACGCCGCCCTGGTGGCCGCCGGCCACGTGCCGCTGGTCACCGCCTTCTGGGCCGTGCGTGAGGGGCCGGCGGCCTACGAAGCGCTGGTGGACCGGCGCGCCGGCCTCGATCAGCCCTCGGCCAGCTGGCGGGCGACCGCGTAGACCAGGCTGGAGCGAGCCGAGTCGTCGAGGCCCCTGGTCTCCAGCACGACGTCGGCGCCGCTCCCAGTCAGGAAGGCCAGGGCCCGCCCGTCGGGCAGGCTGGCCTGCCAGCCCCCGGCGATGCCTTCGACCGGGGTCCGGCCGCCGGGCGGCTCCCAGTCGCGGTGCTCGGGGTACAGGCGGTAGAACAGCCCGACCGCAGCCCCGCCTGCCGCCCACCGCCGACCCATCCCGAACTCCTCCTCGAGCACCTCGCTCCTGGTGCTGTGGGGGACGCCGGCCCGGTCACGGTCGGCGACGGGCAGCACGGCGGCCGGGTCGGTGAGCCCGCGCTCGCGCCAGCCGGGGCGGCCCAGCATGCCTTCGACGTAGGCCGTCCCCATCCGGGGGTCGGTCGCCGGCCCCGGCCGGCTCTCACCGCCCGACGAGCCGGAGCGGGAGCGGGCCTCGCCCAGCGCCCCTTCCGCCGCCTTGGTGGCCTGCTCGGCCATTTCCTTGGCCTGCTCGGCAAGCTTCTTGGCTCGGTCCAGGAATCCCACGAGCGGAACGCTAGCGCCGCGGGGGCCAGCCGTCGGGCAACGCGGCCAGGCCGGAGGTGGGGCCCAGCCACTCGTACGCCCACGCCGGCCCGGCCGACGTCGACACCTCCACCCGCCGGTACAGGTCGCCCTCTTCCTCTATGTGGTCGAGCCGGTCGACGGCCGCCGCGACACGTGTCGGATCGAGGGTTACGAGCACGCCAGGGATCGGGGCGCCGGCGGCGTCGAAGCACACGCACGGGTAGCCGTGCCCCGTGTCCCAGAGGCGGCCGGCGGCGGTCGCCTCCTCCCAGGCGAGGGCAAACGGGGCCAGCGCCGGCCACAACCGCTCACCCGGCATGAGGGTGCCGTAGACGAAGACCCGGGTCACGCCCCCATTCTCGGCCCTCGCGGTCAGAAATCCCTCAAGGCTCGGCCCAGAGCTGTCGAAGATGGCTGCAGCGCGTGGTGGGTCTCGAGCGCCGGCAGGAAAGGGGTCGTCACGGATTCCAGGAGGCAGGAGGCCCACCCGACCGCGGACGCGGTGGCCCACTTCAGCATCGGCATCGGCCGCTCCGGCGGCACGGTGGTCATCACCATCCACGGCGTGAGCGGCCACGAGGACTGGAAGCGCATCGACGCCGTCCTCCGCGACATCATCGACGCACAGGGGAACCTGGACGTGGTCCTCGACCTCGGCGAGGTGGCCACCCTCGAGCGCGACGCCGCGCCCCTGATCCTCTACGCCGCCCAGCGGGCCCACAGCCACGGCGGGCGCCTGCGCCTGGCCGACCGGGCCTGCCGGGACCGGGGCCAGGTCACGGGCCGAGGCTGACCGGTCCCTGCGCCGACCTGCGTCCCACGGCCGTAACGTCTGGCCATGGACACTCCCGAGGTCGACGAGTTCACCCGCCACCACCTGATCGTCACCGAGCTGATCGGCCGCCTGCCCAGCGTTCGCGACGACCCCGACGTGTTCGCGTTCGAGTGCGCCGAGCTGCGCAAGCACATCTCCAAGCTGGAGGAGTTCGGCCCCACCCAGTGACGTTTTCGGCCAGGTCCGCCTGGGTAGCTGCCGGCGCATGGCCAACCAGCCCATCGTCCTCGAAGGGAGCGGCGCCCACGACCGCGCCGGCGAGCTCACCTTCATCGGGACCGCCACGGTGCTCGTCCGCTTCGGTGGCTTCACCTTCCTCACCGACCCCAACTTCCTCCACAAGGGCGACTACGCCAAGCTCGGCTACGGCCTGCGCTCCCAGCGCCTGACCGAGCCGTCGATGACCATCGACGAGCTGCCGGCGCTGGACTTCGTCGTCCTCTCCCACCACCACGGCGACCACTTCGACGAGATCGCCGCCGCCGAGCTGGAAAAGCGGATCCCGATCGTCACCACGCCGCATGCGGCCAAGAAGCTCGAGCGCCAGGGGTTCGTGAACCCGGTCGCCCTGCAGACCTGGGAGTCCCAGACGGTGACCCGGGGCGACCACTCGGTGCGGATCACCGCCATGCCCGGCAAGCACGCACCCCAGCCCCTCAACGCCCTGCTCCCGCCGGTGATGGGGAGCGTGCTGGACTTCTCGACCGCCGGCGAGGAGACCTTCCGCCTCTACGTGACCGGCGACACCCTGGTGTTCGACGACCTCGCCGAGATCCCCCGCCGCTTCCCCGGCATCGACCTCGCCCTCATACACCTCGGCGGCACCCGCGTGCTGGGCGTGCTGGTGACGATGGACGCCTCTCAGGGCGTGCGGGCGCTGCAGACCGTCCGGCCGAAGACCGCGGTGCCGATCCACTACCACGACTACACCGTGTTCAAGGACCCCCTCTCGACGTTCAAGGAGGCGGTGGCCGCCGCGTCACTGAAGACCAAGGTCGACTACGTGGCTCACGGCGAGACGTACAGCTTCGAGCCGGCCCGGACCGCGCCCGAGCGCTGAGCGACTAGAGATACGTGCCGGGGCGGGTGGCGGCGTTGTCGCCGGCCGTTGGGTCGGCCATGCCCGGCGGGAGGCCGGGGCGGCCCCGCATCTGCTGCAGCTGGGCCTGGGCGGCCATCTGCTGGGAGAAGATGGCGGCCTGGATGCCGTGGAACAGGCCTTCCAGCCACCCGACCAGCTGGGCCTGGGCCACCCGCAGCTCGGCGTCGCTGGGGGTGTCGCCCGAGAAGGGCGAGCTCAGGCGGGCGAGCTCGGCCTTGAGGTCGCCGGAGAGCCCCTCGGCCAGCTCCCGGACCGACGTCTCGTAGATCTCACGCAGGCGGGAGCGGCCGGCGTCGTCGAGAGGCGCCCGGCGGACCTCCTCCAGCAGCTCCTTGGTCATCGACCCGATGCGCAGCACCTTGGCCGGCGACGCCACCGACTCCTTGGCGTCCTCCCCCTCCTCCGGCTCCAGGTCGACGACCAGCGTCGGCGGGTTGTCGGCAGTGACGGGGGTCTGGTCGGACATGGATCCGATCCTTCCCGATTTCAGCCCCGGCTAGCCAGCAGGGGGACCACCATCTCCTCGGGGGTGAGGGAGCCGTGCCGGCAGCGCATCCACTGCTCCCCGGGGTCGGCAGGATCGAGGACGGCCACGTGCCGGCGGGGCGCGATCACCACGTCGCCGAGGCGGGCGGCCACCTCGTCGGTGAGCTGGCCGCCGAACCAGCCCTGGTCGACCGCCTCCTGCCGGGTGCGGACCCACCCCAGATCGTCGTAGTGGCGGCGGGCCGCCTCGGCCAGCCGGTCGTGGCCGCCGGGGCGGGCGTGGAGCCAGCGGAAGCGCCCCTCGCCCGAGAGGAACGCCGTCGCATCGGCCACCTCCGGGTCCAGGGAGATCACGCTGTCCCCCACGTCGACCTGGCCGTGGTCGGAGACGACCAGCAGGGTGGCGCCGGCGGGCAGCACCTGGATCAGGTCGGCGACGATGCGGTCGGCGGCCACCACCTCGGCGTCGTACTCGGGACCGAAGCCGAACTCATGCGCCACCTTGTCGACACCGTCGTAGTAGGCGTAGACGAAGCGCTCGCCGTCGGCCAGGAGGGCGTCGACGGTGGCGACGATGGTCGAGGCCACCCGCCAGCCGTACAGGCGGGCGCCGGCCATGTGGGCCCTGGTGAACCCCGACTCGGTCTTGTCGGCGCGGGTGATGACCGGGGCCTTGGTGGCGGCGAAGGGCTCGAGCACCTGGAACTGCTCCGGTGGCACCGATTCGCGGGCGTCGTCGTCGCCGGTCTTCCAGCGCAGGATGTTGAGGACGCGGTCGCCGGTGACCCGCACCCGGTAGCCGACCACGCCGTGGACCGCCGGCGGGGCGCCGATGGTGATCGACGTGAGGGCGGCGGCGGTGGTGGAGGGGGCGACGGTGGTGATGGGGCCGCCGGCCATGGCGTTCATGGTCGGCGCCAGCCCGGGCCGCTCCTTCAGCTGGTGCCAGCCGAGGCCGTCGAGGACCATGAGCACGACCTGGCCGGCGCCCACCGCCGGGGCCGGCAGCCACGCCGGCGCCGGCGCCGCGCCGCCGTAGCGACCGGTGCGGAGGGCGGCGGCGACCACCTGGTCGATGCAGGCGCCGCCGTAGTCGGGCAGCGTCGGCTGGTCGGGGTCGCCCATCGGCATCTCACGCTAGTGCTCCGTGGGGCTCCACCCGCAGCCGGCGCCACCACCGTAGGATGGAGGGCGTGAAGGTGTCGACGAGGGGTGATTACGCCAGCCGGGCGTTGCTCTCCCTGGCCCTCCACGCCGACGGGGCCAAGCCCACCTCGGTACGCGACATCGCCGAGCGTACCGGTCTGCCCCAGCCCTATCTGGAGCAGATCCTCCTCGCCCTCAAGGGTGCCGGCCTGGTCCGGTCGAAGCGGGGCGTCGGCGGCGGCTACGTCCTGGCCCGGCCGCCGGCCGAGCTGACCCTCAGCCAGATCGTGAGCGCGGTCGACGGCCCCATCGTGGCCGGCGACTTCGGCGAGCCGCACCAGAACGGCGCCTGCGACCACGAGGGCCAGTGCGTCCTGCTTTCGGTGTGGGCCGACGTGGGCGAGCACATGCGCCAGCACCTCGATTCCTTCACCCTGGCCGACATGGTGTCGCGGGCCCGGGGCAAGGGGCCGGCGCCCGCCGAGGAGCTCGAGGCCATCTCCGGCTGAGGCAGGGAAACTTCACGTCACAACGGCTCGCCCGGGGCTACGGTGCGCGCCCGTGGGGATCGCGATGGAAGTGACACCATCGGCGCTCGCGGTCGACCCGGGGCGCCTGGCCAGCATGAAGGTCCAGCTGACCAACAGTGGGCTCGAGGCCTGCGAGGTGGCCGTCGAGGTGCCCCCCGACGAGCGGGACTGGACGTGGGTGCACCCCGAGTCGTGCTCGGTCACCCCGGGCGAGGAGGTGGTGGCCACCGTCTTCTTCAAGCCGGCGTGCGGGCCCCACCCGCCCGCCGGCAGGCACACGGTGGAGATCGTGGCCCGGCCCCTTGCCGGCGGCGAGGCCGGGGCACACGGGGAGGGCACGGTGGAGGTGGGAACGTTCGTCGACGCCGCCGGCGCCCTCGAACCCATGGTGGCCTACGACGTCCTGGGCCACGACTACACGTTCAACCTGGAGAACCGGGGCAACGTGCCCATCACCGCCGCCTTGAGCACCGACGACCCTTCGGGGGCGCTCCAGGTCGACGTCCAGCCCCGGACGGTGAGCGCCGGCCCCGGCGAGACGGCGGCGGCCGTCGTGTCGGTACAGGCGCGCAAGAAGCTCAAGAAGGGTGAGTGCACCTACCGGGTCTGTGTGCTGGCCGAGGTCGAGGGCGGCTCCGAGCTCCGGGTGGAGGGCGCCTTCCGCCAGCAGGGCATCAAAGGCAGGAAGTAGCGCCTAGGGCCGTAACGGCGGGTCGTTGGCCTTGGCGGTCTCCTCGGGGCGTAGGCCGCGGAAGATGGCGTCGTTCGACGGGGTGGCGGTGTCGGCCACGTCGACCAACCGGACCTCGGCTCTGGCCCCCAGGGCCTGGAGGGCGGCGGCCGGCGCCTTGACCACGGCGCCGAAGACCATGGCCGACGTGGGCGCGAACGCCCTGAGGGCCTTGTCCAGCCGGGCCACCTCCTGGGTGTAGAAGGTCTTGAAGGCGGGGTCGTCGACGGTGGGGATCAGCTTCCTGATCTCGTCGCGCTCGGTCGTCGTGGCTGCTGTCTGCTGCGTGGCCCAGGCCGCCAGGTCGCCGGTGACGACCGCCGGCGCCGTCCCCGGCGGGGCCACCAGCAGGCCGACGACCGTGTTGGTGCCGAGGAGCGCCTTCACCTGTGCCTGGGTCGAGTACTTGGCCAGGGACACCACCGCTACCCGCTCCTCCCTGTTGGCGGCCAACGCCGCCTTGCGCGCCGCCACGTAGGCGGCCAGCTCGGTGCCGGGTGCGGGGCCGACCTCGGTGGGCGGCGGGAGGGTGGTCACGGTCTCGACGACCGGCGGCGGGGCGGTGGAGGCCGCCGGCGTGTCGTCGCGGATGGTCCACAGGCTGACGAAGACGGCCACGCAGATGACGGCGACGAACACCGCGGCGTAGAAGGCGCGCGCCGTCCACACCGCGGCCCGCTCGTCGCCGTCGTCGGAGACGGGCGGCGGGAGTTGCTGGGTCCGGGCGTCACCGTAGGGGTACAAGGACGGCCTCCAAGTCGGGGGGGAGAGGGGACTCGAAGCGGCAGCGGGCGCCGCTGGTTGGATGGTCGAACGCCAGCTCGGCGGCGTGGAGGAAGGGACGGGCGACCGGGATCGTCTGGCGACTGCCGCCATAGCGGCCGTCGCCCACTACAGGATGGCCGATGGCGGCCAGGTGCACGCGCACCTGGTGGGTGCGGCCGGTTTCCAGCCTGCACTCGACGAAGGTCGCGGGCGCCGGCTCGGTGTAGCGGGCGAGCACCCGGTAGTGCGTGCGGGCCGGCCGCCCGCCGGCGACCACGGCCATGCGCGTCCGGTCGGTGGCGCGCCGGCCGACGGGGGCGTCCACCGTGCCGGCGTCGGTCTCGATGGTGCCCAGCGCCAGGGCGAGGTAGCGCCGGTCGACGGCGCGGGCGCTGAGCTGGGCCACGAGGGAGTCATGCGCCGCCGGCGTGCGGGCCACCACCAGCAGCCCGGAGGTCCCCTTGTCCAGGCGGTGGACGATGCCGGGGCGGTCGGGGCTGCCGGCGGCGGCCATGTCGGGGAAGCGGCCCAGCAGCGCCTGGACGAGGGTGCCGGTCGAGCGGCCGGCGCCGGGGTGCACGACCAGGCCGGCGGGCTTGTCGACCACGATGACGTCGTCGTCGACGTGGACCAGGGGCAGGTCGTCGCCGCCGGCCTCGCCGGCCAATGCCGTCACCGGCGTGGGCTCGGGCAGGTCCACCTCCAGCTCCTGGCCGGTGACCACCCGCCGGGCCCGGGTGCCCTCGGGCCGCCCGCCGAGGCGCACTGCTCCCGAGGAGATGAGCTCGGTGGCGTCGGAACGGGTCAGGTCCCAGAGGAGGCAGAGCACACGGTCGAGGCGCTCGCCGTCAAGGGTGGGCGGGATCTCGGTACGGGCGGGCGCGCTCACTCGCGGGACCAACTGGCGAAGAGCAACAGCAGGCAGCCACAGGTGATGGCCGAGTCAGCCACGTTGAAGACCGGCCAGAACCCCACGTCGACGAAGTCCACCACCGCGCCTTGGAGGAAGCCCGGCGAACGGAAGATCCGGTCGATCACGTTGCCGAACGCCCCGCCCACGACGAGCCCGAGGGCGACGGCCATGGGCAGCTTCTCGGTCGCGCTCCCCTTGACGACCATGACCAGGACGAGCACGAGGGCGGCGACGGCGAGGAACGGCACGAAGGCCCCGCCCAGCCCGAAGGCACCGGCCTTGTTGCGGACGAGGGCGAAGCGGACCGGGCCGATCACGTCGATGGGACCGTGGGCCAGGGCGGACATGGCCCACTGCTTGGTGAGCGCGTCGAGACCGACGACGACCACGGCCACCGCGGCCACCACCCCGCTGCGACGCCGGTGGGCCGGGCCGGCGAGCACCTGCCCGCCCACGGGGCCGCTCGGGCCGCTTTCGACCGGCTCCATCGGCCGGCCGTCTACCTCAGCGACGCGACAGCCCTCCGCTCTTGCACGCCACGCAGAGCGAGGCGTAGGGCAACGCCTTGAGCCGGGCCTTGGGGATGTCCTTGCCGCAGCGCTCGCAGATCCCGTAGGTGCCGGCGTCCATCTTGGCCAGGGCCCGGTCGATCTCGTCGACCGCGGCGCGGGCCTGGGCGCTGAGGGCGAGGTCACGCTCGCGCTCGACGTTGAGCGTGTCGCCCTCGCCCGACTCCTCGTCGAACTGGATGTCGCCGGGCTCCATGTCCTCGGCCAGCATCTCGGCCTCCTGCTGCAGCGACTCCGCGGCCTCGACGTAGCTGGCGCGCTCGGCGACGAGCTCCGCCCGTTGCTCGGCCAGGAACCTGTCGGCCGCCGATGCTTTGGGCGCGGCACCGTCGGCGGGCTCCTGTTTGGGGGCTGCTTTCGTGGTCTTCGGCATCAGCTGCTCCTGGAGCGCGATGGGACGCGGATCCTACCAGCCGCCCAAATTTGTGGCCGGTCTACTGCCGGCGCGCGTCGGGGCCGGAGGTGGCGCCTGCGGCGGCTCGTTCCAGCTGGCCGCGGAAGCCGTCGAGGTCGACTCCGGTGAGCTTGAACTGCTTGGTCCGGCTGCTGGGGCCGCTGACCAGCTCGACCTGGGCCCGCTGGAGCCCGAAGGTGTCGGCCAGCAGCTCGGCGCACGCCTCGTTGGCCCGCCCGCCCTCGGGCGCGGCCGCCACCCGGACCTTGAGGGCCGTGCCATGGCGGCCGACCACGGCCGAGCGGCCGGCGCCGGGCTGCACATGGACGTGGAGGACGACGGCGTCGTCGCCGTCGGAGCGGTACAGGTCCTCGACGTGGGACGTCGCCATGGCGGCGACCCTACAGCCAGGCCCGGCTGTGCGCCGGCGGGTTCAGCGCGAGACTGGATCGATGGCGGCCGTCGCCCCCTTCGAGCTCACCACCCGCAGCCGCCACCTCGCCATCGACGAGCGGGGCATCGGGCTACGTGCCACCTGGCGCCTCGAACAGGGCTTCGTCAACCTCAGCCTGTGGCGCCATGACGTGTGCGTGGAGACCTTCCGGCTGACCCCCGCCGAGGCCAGCGGCCTGGTCGCCTTCCTCGTCGAGGGCCTGGCCCGCGCCGTGCCGCCGGCGGCAGTCGTCGCGCCGGCACCGCCTGCGGGCGGCTACCGGCTGCGGCTGGCCGAAGCGCTTGAAGCGATGGCGACGAAGCTGCGTCACTAGGGACGCCGGCGGCCGCAGGGAGCCGCCGGAGGCGGCCCGGCTCGACTGGCGGCCGGAAAGGAACGGCGGAGGCCCGCCGGCTCCGCCGGCGGGCCTCCGCAACTGCCTCGCCCGGGAAAGCTCCGCTTTCGAGAGCGGAACAAGGCTTACTGTTGGCCCATGCCGTTCGGACCCGTCGACCCCCAACTGGATCTGGTGGCGCTCGAGCAGCGGGTGCTGGCCCGGTGGCGGGAGGACTCGCTGTCCGAGCAGGTCAAGGCCCTGCGCAAGGGGGCCCCGCCGTGGATCTTCTACGAGGGCCCGCCAACCGCCAACGGCAAGCCCGGCCTCCACCACGTGTGGGCCCGGGTGTTCAAGGACCTCTTCCCCCGGTTCCAGACCATGCGCGGCCACGACGTCCCCCGCAAGGGCGGCTGGGACTGCCATGGCCTGCCGGTGGAGATCGAGGTCGAGAAGGAGCTGGGCCTCACCAGCAAGCACCAGATCGAGGAGTTCGGGATCGCCGAGTTCAACGCCCGCTGCCGCCAGTCGGTCGAGCGCTACGTGGCCGACTGGGAGACGCTCACCGAGCGTTCCGGCGTGTGGATCGACACCGACGACGCCTACCGCACCTTCGACAACTCCTACGTCGAATCGGTGTGGTGGCTCCTGCGCCAGCTCTGGGACAAGGGCCTGCTCTACGAAGGCCACCGGGTCAGTCCGTACTGCCCCCGCTGCGGCACCGCCCTGTCGTCGCATGAGCTGGGCCAGCCGGGCGTGTACCGCGACATCGTCGATCCCGCCGTCTACCTCCGCTTCCCGGTGGTGGGGGGCGAGGCCGACCTGCTCGTCTGGACCACCACGCCGTGGACGCTCATCTCCAACGTCGCCGCCGTCGTCGGGCCCGACATCGAGTACGTCCGGGTACGAGCGGCCGAGGGCGGCCGCGACCTGGTCATGGCTGCGGCGCGCGCCGCCGAGGGCGCCAACGTCATCGAACGCTTCCACGGACGAGACCTGGTGGGCGTCCACTACACGCGGCCCTATGACTTCCTCCCCGTCGACGACAACGCCCTGCGGGTGGTGGCCGCCGACTTCGTGACCACCGACGAGGGCTCAGGCATCGTCCACATCGCCGGGGCCTTCGGCGCCGACGACATGGACGTGGTCCGGGCCGAGGGCCTGCCCGTGCTCAACCCGGTCGGCCCCGACGGCACCTTCGACGAGCGCATCACCCCCTGGTTCGGCCGCGGCGTGCGCGACACCAACGGGGAGATCGTCGCCGACCTCCACCAGCGCGGCCTGCTGGTCATCGCCGAGGAGTACACCCACTCCTACCCCCACTGCTGGCGGTGCGGCACGCCGCTCATCTACTGGGCCAAGACGTCGTGGTTCGTGCGGACCTCGGACCGCCAGGCTGATCTCCTGCGGGAGAACGAGCGCGTGAACTGGCACCCCGAGCACATCAAGCATGGCCGCTTCGGCGACTGGCTGCAGAACAACGTCGACTGGGCGCTGTCGCGTGACCGCTACTGGGGCACGCCGCTGCCGATCTGGCGGTGCTCGGCCGGCCACGACACCTGCATCGGATCGGTCGAGGAGCTCTCCCGGCGATCCGGCCTCGACCTTGGCCGGCTCGACCTGCACAGGCCGGCGGTCGACGAGGTCCCGCTACCGTGCTCGGCGGAGGGCTGCGACGCGACCGCGATGCGGGTCACGCCCGTGCTCGACGCTTGGTTCGACTCAGGATCGATGCCGTCGGCCCAGCACCACTATCCGTTCTCCGACGCGGCCAGGTTCGAATCGGCCTTCCCTGCCGACTTCATCTGCGAGGCCATCGACCAGACGCGGGGCTGGTTCTACTCGCTGCTGGCGGTGAACACCCTGGTGTTCGGCAGCACGCCCTACCGCAACGTCGTGGTCCTGGCCCACATCGTCGACCAGGACGGCCAGAAGATGTCGAAGTCCAAGGGCAACGTCATCGACCCCTGGGAGATCTTCAACACCTTCGGCTCCGACGCCCTGCGCTGGTACTTCTTCTCCGCCGGCTCACCGTGGACGAGCCGGCGGGTCTACGAGGACGGCATCCGCGAGTCGACCCGCAAGACCCTCCTGACGCTGTGGAACGTCTTCTCGTTCTTCGCCACCTACGCCGACCTCGACGACTGGGAGCCCGGCGACTACGCCACCAACCACGTCATGGACCGGTGGATCCTGTCCCAGCTGCGGGGCACGATCACGCGCGTCACCGAGGACCTCGAGGCGTTCGACGCCTTGAGCGCGGCCACGGCCATCGCTGCGTTCGTCGACGACATGTCGAACTGGTACGTCCGCCGGTCCCGCCCGCGCTTTTGGGGTGGGCCCGACCAGCTCACCGACGGCGGGGCCCACGCCGTGCTGTACCGGTGCCTGGTCGTCACCACCCAGCTACTGGCGCCGTTCTGCCCGTTCGTCGCCGACGAGATGTACCGCAACCTCACCGGGGCGGCGTCGGTGCACCTCACCGACTGGCCCAAGGTCGTCGGCCCTCCCGACGCGGCGCTGACCGCGGAGATGGACGCCGCCCGCCGCATCGTCGGATTGGGCCGGGCGGCGCGCACCGACGCCGGCGTGCGCACCCGCCAGCCTCTGCGCCGGGCCCTGGTCCTGCACCCCGGCGTCGGGTTGTCGGACGAGGTGAAGGAGGAGATCAAGGCCGAGCTCAACGTGCGCGAGCTGGAGGATGTCGAGACGCTGTCGGACCTGATGAGGTGGACCGTCGTGCCCAACTTCCGGGCGCTCGGCCCCCGCCTGGGCAAGCGCGTCAACGACATCAAGTCGGCGCTGGCCGAAGCCGACGGCAACGAGCTCCGCCGGGCGCTGGACTCGCACGGCTCCGTCGAGATCGCCGGTGAGCGGCTCGGGCCCGACGACGTGGAGGTCCGGGCGTCGAGCCACGAGGACTTCGCCCTCTCCCAGGAGGGCGGGTGGGCCGTCGCCCTCGACCTGGAGCTCGACGACGACCTGCGCACCGAGGGCGTGGCCCGGGAGATCGCCCGGGGCCTGAACGACCTGCGCAAGGCGCGCAACCTCGCCCTGTCCGACCGCATCGCCTTGACGCTGGAGGCCGGGCCGCGGGTCGCCGCCGCGGTGGAGGGCCACCGGGCGTGGATCTCGGCCCAGGTCCTGGCCGTCGAAGTGGTCGTGGGCGCCGCCGGCACCGAGGCCGCCGAGCTGGATGTCGACGGTGAGAAGCTGCGGGTCGACCTGAGGTCGGTGCCGATCGGCCCTTAGGGCTGCTTCTTGGCCGCCCGGGCCTTCTTGACCGCGGCCTTCATCGGGGTGTCGGCCGCGGGCTCGACCGGGGCGGCGGCCTTGCGCCGGGCCGGCGCCTTCTTGGCCACGGGCTCGGTGGCGGCGGTCTTCCTGGCCGCCGCCTTGCGGGTGGACGCCTTCTTGACCACCTCCACGGACGGGGCGGCGGTGGCGGCCGCCTTGCGGGCGCCGCTCTTGCGGGCCGGGGTCTTCTTGGCCACCGGCTCGACCGCCGCGGGTGTCGCCTTGGCCACCCGGGCCTTGCGGGGCGCCGGTGCAGCCGCGGGCGCGGCGGCCGGCGTCTTGGCGGCGGGGGCCTTGCGCGCCCGGGCCGGCGCCGCCCGCTTGGCCGGCGCCGCCCGCTTGGCCGGCGCAGAGGGCATGGCCATGGCGCCCGACCGCGATGCCAGCCGGTCGATGCGATCGAGGATGGTGCCCCGCCCCCGCCCCTCCTGCTCCCGAGCCCGGACCTGGGCCAGCTGGTCGGCGTCGAGCTCGCTGAGGCGGGGCAGGATCTGGCCCACGGTGAGCGACTCGTAGCCGGCGATGGGGAATTCCTCGGCCGGCGATACCAACTCGTCGACCTCGTCGTCTTCCACCTCGCCGCCGCCGAGAGGGATAGGGGTGACGATGTCCTGCGGCTCGCCCCAGTCGTCGTCGTCGACGGCGAAGTCGTCGACGGGGGCGGGGGCGAAGTCCTCGTCCTCGTCGGCGAAGTCGTCGGCGGCACCGACCTCGATGACCGTGGTGTCGGCGTCGGCCGGCGTGATCGCGCCCTGGTCGTCATCCTCCCACTCGTCGTCGTCTGCCTCCCACGCCGGCTCGGACATGCCGGCCAGGAGCACGTCGATGCGGCTCATGATGGTGAACCGGTTCTTGCCGGCCACCTCGCGCTCGCGCACGGCCTCGAGCTGGTTGCGGTCGAGGCTCCCGAGGCGGCGGAGGAGATCCGTCGCCCGCATCCGGTCGTAATCGGCGATGGGGAAGCCGTCGTCGGCCTCGTCGGAAAGGGCCGCGTACTGGGCCGTCGCCGCCTCGGGCTCGGGCGCTGGCATGGGCTCGGGCTCGGCCGTGGCAGCAGCGGGCTCCTCGGTGCGCCGGCGGAGACGGCCGAGCAGGGCGGTGCCCGCGGCCTTGGTGGCGACGTCCTCGGTCGGTCCGGAGGCCGGCGCCGGCGGCGGGGGTGGAGTCGTGGGCGGGGGCGTCCAGGCCGGGGCACTCTCGTAGGTGGACGCCGAAGCCGGCGCACCGACCGACGTCGGGACCTGCGTCGGCGGGGCCGAGGCCGGCGGCGTGAACGCTCGCCCGGCGGGCGCCGCGGCGCGCGGCTCGGGTCGACCACGCAGCACGGCCACGGCCAGCACCACGCCGGCGAGGACACTGCACGCGATCGACAGGTAGATGAGCGTCAATCCCGACTGCAGGAGGCCGACGACAAGCGTCACCGCCGCAGCAAGGACGAGCACGAAGCTCACGAGAACCAACACGTCACCATTCCCATCTCTGTAGACAAGCCGCGCCAGACGAACATCGCTCTGCCTCCGCCGTAGACACTGCCACGCTAGCTAACAGATTGCGCCCCGCAGAATCTGCAGGCCCACGACGATGATGATCGGTGACAGGTCGAGGCCCATACCGCCTGCGCCGATGGGCGGGATCACCCGCCGCACGGGCCCCATGACAGGTTCGGTGATGGTGTACAGGAAGCCGTACACCGAGGCCAAGGTGGATCCGGGGGCGACCGGAAACCACGACAGGATGATCCGAGCGAAGATGATGATGATGTAGGCCTGCAGGAGACTGCAGAGGATGGCGGGCACGTCAGGCGCGGTACAGGCCGCGCTCTTGCAGGCGACGCTTCTCCTCGGCGGACACCTCGACGTTCGACGGCGTCAGCAGGAACACCTGCTCGGCCACCCGCTCCATGGCGCCGCCGAGGCCGTAGGTCAGCCCGGAGGAGAAGTCGATGAGCCGGCGGGACAAATCGCGGTCGATCCCCTGCAGGTTCACGATCACGGGCTGGTTGGCCTTCAGCTTGTCTCCAATCTCCTGGGCGTCGTTGAACCCTACCGGCACGGTGATGTGGACCTTGGCGGCCTGCGGTTGGCTGAAGGGGCGCACGACCGAAGGCCGTGGCTGCACCGTCACCGCCCCGCTGCTTCCCATTCCGCTGGGGTTGCCCACGCCGCTGCCTCCGATGCTGCGGGGTTCGGCGACGCGCGGCTCCATGGCGCGAGGCTCGGGGGTGAAGCCCTCGTCACGGGGCAGTGTGCGCACACCGGAAGGCTCGGGGTCGTAGGCCCCCTCCATCGGATCGGGGACCGCCCTGGCGGCGCGACGCGGTGGCGGGGCCGACGCCATCGGCTGCGTCGGCGGCTCGTCGTACGGCTCGTACTCCTCGTATTCCTCGTCGTCGACCAAGCCCAGATAGACCATGGTCCGTCGCCAGATTGATGCCATACCGCGTCGCCTCCTTGGCTTCCTGAGCCTATCGCCGGATCGCCGGCGCGCCGGGACGCGCACCGAACAAACCACGCCCGACGCGCACCATCGTCGAGCCCTCTTCCACCGCGACGCCGAGGTCGGCCGTCATGCCCATCGAGCGCTCCGCCAGCCCGAGCCGATCGGCCAGCGCACTGACCTTGCGGAACCCCGGACGGGCCAGCTCCGGTGGCCCGGCGGGCCCCACCGCCATGAGGCCGCGCACGTCGAGCCCGAGGCTGTCGAGACGCTCGACGAGCCCCGGCACGTCGTCGGGGTCACAGCCGTTGCGGCCTTCGTCGCCGGCGATGCGCACTTGCACCAGCACCTTGGCGCCCGGTGAACGGCGGGCGATCTCCTCCCCCGCCGGCACCCTGTCGACGCCCTGCCAGAGGTGCACGGCGGCGGCGATCGAGCGCACCTTGTTGCGCTGCACGTGCCCGAGGAAGTGCCAGCGCAGGCGCGGGTCGTCGCCAGCCTCGTCGACCTTGACGGCCAGGTCCTGGGCGTAGTTCTCGCCGACGTCGACGATGCCGGCGGCGTTGGCTGCCTCGACCGCCTCCACGCCGAAGCCCTTGGTCACGGCGACGACCACGACGTCGGTCGCGGGACGCCCGGCGGCTTCGATGCGTGACCGCACCTCGGCGAGGCGGTCGGCGACGTCGGTGTGGGTGACGGCGCCGGCCGGCCCACCCGACCGGCCTTCCGTGCCCGTCACAACCACACCACCGTGGCCTGGCGCTGCAGCTCCTTCCGCGCCCGCCAGGAGAAGTGGTCGGGCGAGCAGGCGGTGCAGACATCGACGTCGTTGATCGTGGCCACGCCGGCCGCCCGGAGCGCGCCCTGCACCGCCGCGGGCAGGTCGAGCGCCGGCGCGCCGGCGGCGGTGGTGGACCGCACGCCGTCGCCCAGCCGGTCGGCGACATCGTCGAGGTCGGCGGGGCTGAACTCGTAGCACTCGGCGTGGATGCACGGGCCCACGACCGCCTCGATGGCGGTAGCGCCGAGCGCCTCCATCGCCGTGACGGTGGCCTCGACCACGCCGGCGGCCACGCCGCGCCAGCCGGCGTGGGCGACCCCGATGACACCGTTGCCGCTGGCCAGTGCGATGGGCGCGCAGTCGGCGGTGAGCACGGCCAGCGCGCAACCTCCTTCGGCGGTGACGGCGGCGTCGGCCTTGGTGCCGGCACCGTGGCCCGGCCGCGTCACCCGCACGACGTCGGCGCCGTGGATCTGGTGGAGCCACGTCCAGGGCAGGTCGACGACGGCGCGCCGGCGTGCGGCCACCTCGGGGGCGACGGTGACGACGGGTGCGCCGCCGTGGCCCAGGTCACCCTGGGCCCGCCCCGTGAACGCGATGTGGGCCGACGACAGCGACAGGGGGGTTCGGAGGGCGGCGCCGCCCGGCGTCACTTCAGGAATGAGGGGACGTCGAAGTCGTCGTCGTCATCGTCGCTGCCGAGACCGAGGTCGTCGTCGGCGGAGCCGAAGATGTCGTTGCGCTGGGGCTCGGGCTCGCGCTCGCGCTCGCGCCGGCCGCCCAGGCCGAGGACCGCGCCACGGCCGCCGGCGGGCTTGGCCGCCGGCTCCTCCCGCACCCGATCGCGCCCCTCGTCCCAGCGGTCGAAGCCGGCGGCGATGACGGTGACGCGCACTTCGTCGCCCATGGCGTCGTCGATCACCATGCCGGCGATGATGTTGGCGTCTGGGTGGGCCACCTCGTGGATGATCTCGGCCGCCTCGTTGACCTCGAAGAGGCCGAGGTCGCTACCGCCGGAGATGTTGAGGAGGATGCCGCGGGCGCCCTCGATGGATGCCTCGAGAAGGGGGCTGGCGATGGCAGCGCGGGCCGCGTTGAGGGCCCGGCCTTCGCCGGACGCGTAGCCGATGCCCATGAGAGCGGAGCCGGCGTTGGTCATGATCATCTTGACGTCGGCGAAGTCGGTGTTGATGAGCCCGGGCGTGTTGATGAGGTCGGTGATGCCCTGCACGCCCTGGAGGAGGACCTCGTCGGCCATCTTGAAGGCGTTCAGCGCCGACGTCTTGTCGTTGCTGACCGAGAGCAGGCGGTCGTTGGGGATGACGATGAGCGTGTCGACCTTCTCCTTCAGGTTGGCGATGCCCTGCTCGGCCTGGACCGAGCGGCGCCGGCCCTCGAAGGCGAACGGCCGGGTGACCACGCCGACGGTGAGGGCCCCGAGGCTCTTGGCGATGGACGCCACCACCGGGGCGCCGCCGGTGCCGGTGCCGCCGCCCTTGCCCGCGGTGATGAAGACCATGTCGGCGCCCTTGAGCACCTCCTCGATCTCGTCGCGGTGCGCTTCGGCGGCCTGGGCGCCGACCTCGGGGTCGCTGCCGGCACCGAGGCCCCGGGTCAGCTCCCGACCGATGTCGAGCTTCACGTCGGCGTCGCTCATGAGCAGCGCCTGGGCGTCGGTGTTGACGGCGATGAACTCCACTCCCCGCAACCCGGCGTCGATCATCCGGTTGACGGCGTTCACGCCGCCGCCCCCGATCCCGACCACCTTGATGACAGCCAGATAGTTCTGTGGTGCGCCGATCATCGGCCCTCCTGACGGTTTGACGTTCCTGGGACGAGACTGTGCCGTTCCGCCGCCGGCACTTCGGGCCGGGCCTCCGCCAACTCGGTGAACTGCAGCACGCCCTGCAGTCTTCGTTACTCCGCTCACAGCCACGTTCCCGCACCCACCTCTACGTCGACTTGAGGTTGAGAGTTATGTCAACCTACCCTTGGGGTCGAAACTTTAACGGCGGTGTCCCGGCGCGTCAACACGGGGGTCTCCGGCCGGCGGACGTCGAGCACCGCGAGGTTGCCCAGGTCGACCTGGGCCAGTACCGCCCGTATGGCGGTGAACTTACGGTCGAGGTCGTCGGGGGGACCAAGCCTGACCATCCCCTCGGGGTCGAGGCGCAGCTCGACCTCTCCCCCGTCCCCCGCCGCCGGCGCCAGGCCGGAGATGCGCGGCCGCAGCTCGGCAGGCAGGGCCAGGGCGACCTGAAGGGAGGCCACGCCGTCGGCACCCAGCGTCGTCCCGGGAGATCCGGCGGGCCGGAGGCCGGCCAGGACCGGCAGCCCGGGTGGGGGGACCGGTACCCACTCGAGCACCCGGCCGGTCCCGTCGATCAGCGCCATGGCGCCGGGCGCCGCTTCGGCCACGGCCACCGGCTCCCGCTCCACCACGACGATGCGTACCCGGCCCGGCCACTCCCGGCGCACCGATGCCTGCTTCACCCACGGCAGGGCCTCCACCGCCCGGTCGACCGCGCCCTCGTCGATGTCGAGCATGGGCTCCCCTATCCGCAAACCGGAGGCGAAGCGGGCCTCCTCCGGCGAGGTGTGGACCACGCCCTCGACGACCACCCGGTCGAGATCGAGCAGGACGGAGTCGGTGGCCGCCCAGCCGGCGCATCCCAGCGCCACCACCGCAGTGACGCCGACCAGGACCCTGAAGCGCCGGCGGCCCTCCTCCCGGCGGGCGTCGACCCAACGTCGACGGAACCGTGGATCCACCTCAACCTCCACTCGACGTCGAGACATCGAACCCGACGAGGCGGTTCTCGAGGGTCAGCTCGACGCCGAACCGGCTTTTCACCGTCGTCTGCACCTCCTCGATCAGGGCCCGCACGTCGTCGGCCGAGCCGCCCGCGTCCACCTGGAAGAAGTTGGCATGCTTGGGCGACACAGACGCGGATGCCCGCCGGTGACCTCGGAGGCCGGCGGCCTCGATGAGGCGGCCGGCCGAGTCTCCCGGCGGGTTGGCGAACACCGAGCCGGCGTTGGAGCCCCCGGGCTGGTGCTCCCGCCGCCACCTCACCACCGCGGCGATCTCGGCCTCGGCCTCGGCCCGGTCGCCGCGGGTCAAGGAGAACTCTGCCGCCACGACCACCTGGGCGGGCCCGACCGCGGACCGCCGGTACCCCAGGTCGAGGTCGGCGACGGGCACTTCGACCGCGCCGCCGCCACCCCCGCCGGCCAGGTCGAACAGCCATACCCGGACCAGCGTGGCGGCGACGTCGGATCCGTGGCCGCCGGCGTTCATGCGCACGCCGCCGCCCACCGTGCCGGGAACACCGACGGCCCACTCCAGCCCCCGCAGACCGAGCGCCGCCGTCCGCCGGGCCAGGACCGGGAGACTGAGCCCGCCCCCCGCCCGGACCAAGGTCTCCTCGTCCTCCCGGTGGATGGCGGCGAAGTCCTCGCCCAGGGTGAGGGCCAGGCCGGGGAAGCCCCGGTCGGCGACCAGGAGGTTGGAGCCCCGGCCGATGATCAGCACCGGCACCCCGCTGGCGGCCACCGCCTCACGGGCCAAGGCCAGGTCGTCGGGGCCGCAGTTCTCCAACAACAGGGCGGCGGGGCCGCCCACCCCGTAGGTGGTGAACGGTCCGAGGGGGACATCACGCCTGGCCCGGTCGCCCAGCACGGCGGCGGCCCGCGCGATCGTCTCCGCGCTCACGCCAGCAGCTCGTCGGGCAGGGTGGTCAGGTCGCCGGCGCCCAACGTGAGGCACAGGTCGCCGGGCCGGAGCTCCCGGCGAAGGAACGCCACCAGCTCGGCCCGCTCGGGAAGCCACTCCACCCGCGCTCCTGGGTGGGCGTCGCGCACGGCGTCGGCCACGAGACGCCCCGTCACGCCCGGGCGGGATGGCTCGCCGGCGGCATAGACCTCGGTGACGACGACCACGTCGGCGTCGGCGAAGGCGTCGGCGAAGCCGGCCCACACCGCCTCCGTGCGGCTGTAGCGGTGGGGCTGGAAGACGGCGACCACCCGCTTCCAGCCGCCCTCCCGGGCCGCGGCCAGCGTGGGGGCCACCTCGCCCGGCAGATGGGCGTAGTCGTCGACGTAGGTCACGCCGTCCCGCTCGCCCCGAAGCTGGGAGCGCCGGCCCACGCCGGCGAAGCCCCCGACGCCGGCGGCGGCGCCGGCGAAGCCGGCGCCGGCCAGCATGGCGGCGCCGATCGCCGCCGCCGCGTTGCGGGCGTTGTGGCGCCCGGGGAGGGGCACGTCGACCCGTCCCAGGTCGCCGAGGGAGAACGACGCCGCCCGGCCGGCCGCCGTGTAACCGGTGATCCGCAGGGCGGCGCCGGCATCGAAGCCGTACGTCGACGCCGAAGCCGCGGCACCGAGCCCGGCGGCGACGGGATCGTCGGCGCACACCAGCCGCTGCGGGGCACGGGCCAGGAACAGGGCGAAGGCGTCGACCAG
This sequence comes from Acidimicrobiales bacterium, assembly GCA_035540095.1. Classification (GTDB taxonomy): domain Bacteria; phylum Actinomycetota; class Acidimicrobiia; order Acidimicrobiales; family AC-14; genus CADCTB01. The sequence continues at coordinate 21,585 of DATLHA010000122.1, forward strand.
CGCGTCGAAGCTGCCGTAGTGCTCCAGGTGGTCGGGTTCGACGCTGGTGACCACGGCGATCTCGGCGTCGAGGTCGAGGAAGGTGCCGTCGCTCTCGTCGGCCTCGACGACGAACCACTCCCCACTCCCCCATCGGGCGCCGGTTCCGAAGCCGGCGATGACGCCGCCGACGACGAATGAGGGGTCGAGGCCGGCGGAGGTGAGGGCACAGGCCAGCAGGGACGACGTCGTCGTCTTGCCGTGCGTGCCGGCGACGGCGATCGTCCGCCGCAGCCGGGTCAACGCCGACAGCACCTCGGCCCGGCGCAGCACGGGCGCGCCCCGCCGGCGGGCCTCGACGACCTCGGGGTTGGTGGCGCCGACGGCGGTGGAGATGGCGACGGCGTCGACGCCGGCGGGCACGTTGGCGGCGTCGTGGCCGACCACGGCGTCGACGCCCAACGATCGCAGCCGCTCCAGCACCACCGACCCGGCCTGGTCGCTGCCGGACACCCGGTGGCCCAGCGCGGCCAGCACCTCGGCGACGGCGCTCATACCGGCGCCCCCGATGCCCACCACGTGTATCGAACGGGATGCGGAGAGGTCGAACGGCTCACCCACTCGCGCACCGCTCGACCAGCTCGGCCACCGCGTCGGCGGCGTCGCGCCGGCCGGCCCGGGCCGCAGCCTCACCCATCGCCGCCAGCCGCCCCGGGTCTCCCAGCAGACCCTCCACCTCGCGGACCAGCCGGTCGGCCGACATCTCTCCGTCAGGCACCAGCACGGCGGCGCCGGCATCGGCCAGGTGGCGGGCGTTGGCGGTCTGGTGGTCGCCCGGGGCGCCGGGCAGGGGCACGAGGATGGACGGCACACCCACGGCCGCCAGCTCGGCCACCGTGTTGCCCCCCGCCCGGGAGACGGCGAGGTCGGCGGCGGCGAGGGACAGCTCGCGCTGGTCGTCGTAGCGCACCGGCTGCCAGAACAGCCCGCCGACGTCCCGGGACTGGCCGGCGACCAGGGACCAGTCCCGCTCCCCCACCACGTGCCGCACGGCCAGGTCGGAGCGACCACCCCAGGTCTCGAAGGCCCCCACCACCGCGTTGTTGAGCCGCAAGGCACCGAGTGAGCCGCCGAAGACGGCCACCACCGTGCGGCCCTCGGGCAGGCCCAACGCGGCTCGCGCCGCAGCACGGCCGGCAGGGCTGCGGTCGACGGCGAGGATCTCCGAACGGACCGGGTTGCCGGTGACCACCGCCCGGGGAAGCGGGGTGCCGGGGAACGGCACCGCGCACGCCTTGGCGAAACGGCCGACCAGGCGGTTGGAGGCGCCGGGCACGGCGTTCTGCTCGGCGACCACCAAGGGCACCCGCAGGGCGGCGGCGGCCGTGGCGCAGGTCACGCTGGCGTAGCCGCCCATGGCCAGCACCACCGCCGGCCGGCGGGCCCGCACCAACGACAGCGCCTGGGCGCCGGCCTGGGTCAGCCCCCACACCGCGCCGAGGTTGTCGGCCGTCAGCCGGCGCTGGATGCCCCGGCCAGGCAGCAGGGTCGCCTCGAAGCCGGCGGCACCGACCACGTCGCCCTCGATCCACCGCCGGCCGCCGACCCAGTGGATCGTCTCCGCCGCATGGCCGCGGGCGACGAGGGCGTGGGCGACGGCCAGGCCGGGCACGACGTGGCCGGCGGTCCCGCCGCCGGCGATGACGGCCCAGGTGTCACTCACGCTTTGCGGGCCACAGCCCGCGACTGGCGGGCCACGTTGAGCAGGATGCCGGTCGCGGCCATGGTGACCACCAGCGACGACCCCCCGAAGGAGACGAAGGGCAAGGGCACGCCGGTCACCGGCAAGAGGCTGGTGACCGCCCCCATGTTCACCACGGCCTGCCCGCACACCCACGCCGTCACCCCTGCGGCCACCAGGGCGCCGAAGCGGTCGGGCGCCCGCAGCGCGGTCCGCACCCCCAGCACGGCGAAGGCGATGAAGAGACCGACGACGCCGACGGTGCCGAACAGGCCGAGCTCCTCGCCGACGATGGCGAAGATGAAGTCGGTGTGGGCGTTGGGCAGGAACCCCCACTTGGCCCGGCTGGCGCCCAGGCCCACCCCGCCGACGTGGCCGGTGCCGAGGGCGACGAGCGACTGCGCCACCTGGTAACCACCGTCGGCGAAGTTGCCGAAGGGGTCACGGAACGATGCCACGCGCTCCCAGCGGTAGGCCTCGGCCTTGGCGATGAACACCGCTGCCGCCGACGCCGCCGCCGTGATGCCCGACATCGGCGCCAGCGGCACACCGCCCACGAACATCAGCACGAACACGACGAAGACGATCAGTGTGGCCGTGCCCATGTCGGGCTGAAGCAGGACCAGACCGGCCACCGACCCGCTGGTGATCAGGAGCGGGCGGGTGACGCAGCGCCAGTCGCCGACCAGCTCGGCCCGGCGGGCGAGCAGGTCGGCTCCGAAGAGCAGGATGGCGAGCTTGGCCAGCTCCGACGGCTGGACCCGGAACGAGTCCGTGCCCAGCCACCGCGACGAGCCGCCGGCGGTGATCCCGACGCCGGGCATGAGCACGAGGACAAGGCCGAGAGCCGAGATCCCGAGCAGGGGGATGACCGCCTTGCGCCAGTGGTGGTAGTCGAACCAGGCGGCGCCGGCCAGCGCCACCGCGCCGATGGCTACCCACATCACCTGGCGCTGGAAGAAGATCCACGCCCCCCCGTAGCTGCGCAGCGCCTCCACCGACGACGCCGAGAGCACCATCATCAGTCCGATGGTGCAGAGCATGGCCACGATGGCGGCCAGCAGGACCCACCCGGAGTCGTCGGCGGCCGGCGGCTGCAACTGGTGACGCTTGGTGGGGCCATGGCGACGAGAATCGTCACCGGTTCGGGTGGGAGTGAGCATCAGCGCGCCTCCAGCAGGGCGTGGACGGCGGCGGCGAAGTCGTCGCCCCGTTCGGCATAGGACCGGTACCAGTCGAACGACGCGCACCCCGGCGACAGGAGCACGACGTCGCCCGGCTTTGCCGCGTTGGCGGCCAGCTGCACCGCCTCCCGCATCGACTCGGCGACCCAGACCGGGCTGCGTCCCTCGAACGCCTCCGCCACCTGCGGCGCCGCCTCACCGATGGCGACGACGGCCCGGACCCGGTCGGCGACATGGGAGAACTCCGAGAGGTCGAGACCCTTGTTGCGCCCGCCGGCGAGCAGGACGACTGAGTCGAAACCCGAGACGGCGGCGACCGCGGCATGGGGATTGGTGGCCTTGGAGTCGTCGTACCAGCGCACGCCGCCGGCGTAGGCCACCAAGGTCAGCCGGTGCGGAAGCGGGGCGAAGGCGGTGAGCGCGGCCCGCACGCCTTCGGCGGTGGCGCCGGCGGCGAGGGCGGCGGCGGAGGCGGCCAGGGCGTTGGACAGGTCGTGGGGCAGGTTGCGAGAGAGCGTGGCCACCTCGACAAGGGGGCCGTCGGGTCCGCGCAGCCAGCCGTCGGTCACCGTGAATGCCGCCCGCTCAGGCTGCAGGCCGAAGGTGACGATGCGCGACGGGGCCCGGGCGGCCTGGGCCATGACGACGGGGTCGTCGGCGTTGACGACGGCCACGTCGCCCGGGCCCTGGTGGGCCCAGATGCGGGCCTTGGCCGCCACATAGGCGTCGACGTCGCCGTGCCAGTCGAGGTGGTCGGGCGCCAGGTTCAGCCACACGGCCACGACCGGGCGGAAGGACTCGGCGAAGGCGAGCTGGAACGACGAGACCTCGGCCACCACGACCTCGAGGTCCTCGTTGGCCACCGCGTCGCTCAGAGGCAGGCCGATGTTTCCCGCCGCGATGGAAGGCACGCCCGACGCCGACAGCATCTCGGCGATCAGGCTGGTGACCGTCGTCTTGCCGTTGGTGCCGGTGACGGCGACCAGCGGGCAGATCGACCAGCGCGACGCCAGCTCCACCTCACCCCGAACCGGCACGCCGGCGGCCCGGGCCAAGCCGAACACCGGATGGGAGGCGGGCACCCCGGGGCTGGGGACGACCAGGTCGGCCCGTACCACCAGGTTGGCCAGCGCCTCCAGGCTGGGCGCGTCCACCAGCATCAGGCCGAGGGCGCCGGCCGCGGCCCGCGCCTCGTCCGAGGGCGCGTCGTCGACGGCAGCCACGCTCATGCCCCGGACCAGCAGGTGGCGGGCCACGGCCTGGCCGCTGCGACCGAGGCCGACGACGAGCGCCCGCTCGCCGGAGCTCGCCGGCGTCGTGGACAGCTGCGGCGGCAGCACCGACGTCGGCATCAGGGGCGGCTCCCCCGGGGACATGATGGCGTGCACCGGTTCGTCCCCACCGGTCTCGACGGCTCCGCCGTCGACGGAAGTATCAGCCAAGGCTGGCCCCCCGGCACCCGCTCTGGAGGAAGTCGGCGTAGAACAGCCCGATGGCGGTGGCGGTGCACAGCGACGCCAGGATCCAGAACCGCACGATGACCGTGGTCTCCGGCCAGCCGACCAGCTCGAAGTGGTGGTGGATGGGAGCCATGCGGAACACCCGCCGGTGGAACAGCTGGAACACCGCCACCTGGATGACCACCGAGCTGGTGATCATCACGAACAGCCCACCGACGACGGGCAGCAGCAGATGGGTGTTGGTGGTCAGCGCCAGGGCGCCGAGGCCGGTGCCGAGGGCCAGCGACCCGGTGTCGCCCATGAAGATCTTGGCCGGTGCCGCGTTCCACCACAGGAAGCCGGCGCAGCTGCCGGCGAGGGCGGCGGCGATGAGCGAGAGGTCCAGCGCCGGCCCCACGCCGTAGCACTCCGGGTGACGGAACTCCCAGAAGGCGATGAACACGAAGGCGCCGAAGCCGTACATGGCCGAGCCGGCGGCCAGGCCGTCCAGGCCGTCGGAGAGGTTCACGGCGTTGGAAATGGCCAGCAGGATCAGGATGGCCCAGACGATGTAGACGGGGTTGGCGAGATCGATGTTGACCGAGCGGGCGAAGGAGAGGTCGGTGTTGACCCTGGCCCGGTAGACGGCCAGGACGGCGAACGTCAGGAACACGGCGACGAGCGCGATGGTCTTGGCCGACTTGTTCAGGCCGAGGCTGCGCTGGCGGGAGATCTTGATCCAGTCGTCCAGGAAACCCACGGCGGCGGCGCCCAGCACGACGAGGACGACGAGGGCGCCGGCCGCGGTGAACACCGCACCGGTGCCGATGTGGGCGGCCAGGTAGCCGACGGTCGCCGCTCCCACCATGGTGAGGCCGCCCATGGTGGGCGTGCCCGCCTTGGAGAAGTGCCCCTCGGGGCCGTCGTCGCGGATCTGCTGGCCGATGCCGCGGGCCTGCAGCGTCCGGATCAAGATGGGCGTCCCGAGGATGGCGGCGAGCAGGGCCGTTGCCCCCGCAACGAGCAGCGCTACCAAGGCGCACTTCCCGCGAGCTGGCCGAGGACCTCCGCCGCCACGGCGCGGTCGTCGAACGCACGGGTCTCCGTGCCGATCACCTGGGTCGTCTCGTGGCCCTTGCCGGCGAGCACGACCACGTCACCGGGCCTGGCCGACTCCAGCGCCAGGGCGATGGCCGCCCGGCGGTCGGGCTCCTCCACCAGGATCTCGGGCCGGCGCACGCCGGCCCGCACCTCGCCGGCGATGGCGGCCGGGTCCTCGCTGCGGGGGTTGTCGGTGGTCAGCACGGCCAGGTCGGCGAGGCGGGTGGCGACCTCGCCCATGAGCGGGCGCTTGGCCCGGTCGCGGTCGCCGCCGCAGCCGAAGACCACCACCACCCGCCCGGGACCGGCCATGCGGCGGGCGCCGGCCAAGGTCTGCTCCAGAGCGTCGGGCGTGTGGGCGTAGTCCACGAGCACCGAGAACGGCTGGCCCCGTTCGACCGGCTCGTTCCGCCCCGGCACCGACGCCAGGCCCGACAGCCCGGCGGCCACCGCGCCCGCCTCCACACCGAGCTCGCGCGCCGCGGTCGCCGCGGCCAGGGCATTGGCCACGTTCACGGTGCCGGCGAGGCGCAGCCGCACCGGCGCGCCCTCCCAGCGGAAGCTGGTCCCGAGGCGGTCGTAGGTCACGTCCACGGCGTCGGTGAGGGTGAAGGCGCGGGTCGGCAACCGGGCCGACTCGAGGAGGCGCCGGCCCCAAGGATCGTCACCGTTGATCACCCCGAGGCCGGCCCGCTCGGGCACGAAGAGAGAGGCCTTGGCCGCGAAGTAGTCCTCGATGGTCCCATGGAAGTCGAGGTGGTCCTGGCTGAGGTTGGTGAAGACGGCGACCGCGAACCGCACGCCGTCCACCCGGTGCTGGACCATGGCGTGGGAGCTGACCTCCATGGCCACAGCGTCGAAACCCTCGCCGGCCAGCTCGGCCAGGTGGGCCTGGAGCTCCGGCGCCGCCGGCGTCGTGCGCACGCCGGACAGGGTGCCGATGACCGCCGCCCGCCGGCCGGCGGCCTCCAGGACGGCACGGAGGAAGTGGGTGGTCGTGGTCTTGCCGTTGGTGCCGGTCACCCCCACGACGGCCATGCGCCGGGAGGGGTGGCCGTGCAGGGCGGCAGCCAGGGGGCCGAGGGCCATGCGGACGTCGTCGACCAGGGCCTGGGGCACGTCGACGTCGACGAAGCGCTGGACGATGAGGGCGACGGCGCCGGCGTCAACCGCCCCGGCGGCGAAATCGTGGCCGTCGGCGCGAGACCCGGGCACGCAGCAGAACAGCGTCCCGCGGGCGACCGACGCGGAGTCGTGGGCGATGGCCACGATCTCGGCGCTGTCCGGGTCACCCCGCACCGCGCGTGTCTCTACCTCCCCGAGCAGCCGACTGAGTCGCACGAAGTCCCTATGGTCTCGTCGTCGGTGAGATCCCGAGCGTAGTGGCCGGCGCCGGCGGCAGGGGCCCGGGCAGGCTGACCGGGCCGGCCGGCGTCCGGCGGGGTGGGACGCCACCCGGCTCCGCCGGAATGTGGAAGTTGCGGATGCCGAAGCTGCCGAGGGCGGCGAACATCGGCGCCGACACCACCCCGCCGTAATAGGCGCCCACCGGCGCGTCGAGTACGACGATGGCCGACAGCCGGGGCGACTCCGCGGGCAGGAACCCGATGAAGCTGGGCATGTAGGTGTCGGTGTAGCCCCCCTGCGGCGACGGCTTGCGGGCGGTGCCCGTCTTGCCGGCGACGGTGTAGCCCTCGATGCGGGCCGCGGCCCCGGTGCCGGTTTCGACCGCGTTGGCGAGCATCTGCGTCATCTGGCCCGCCGTCCTCTCGGACACGACCCGCCGGGAGGCCGGGGGCTTGGCCTGGTGGAGTTTGCCGGCGGCATCCACCGTCGCCTTGACCAGGCTCGGGGCGACGTAGGTCCCGCCGTTGGCGATGATGTTGAACGCACCCAGCATCTGCACCGCGGTCACCGCCACCCCCTGGCCGATGGGGATGCTGCCCATGGACGTGCCCGACCACTCATCCGGGTCGAGCATGATGCCGCCCGACTCGCCGGGGAAGTCGAGGGCGGTCGCGTCCGCCAGCCCGAACGTCCGCAGGTACTTGTCCACCCTGGCCTTGCCCAGCCGCTGGGCGATCTGGATGGTCCCCACGTTCGACGAGTGGGCCATGATGTCAGCCGTCGACCACCACTTCAGCTCGTGGGGGTCGGAGTCCTGGAAGAGGGTGTCGGCGACCTGCAGGGTGTCGGCCACGTTCATGCGGGTGCCCGGCTCCACGATGCCTTCCTCGAGGGCGCCGGCGATGGTGACGACCTTGTTGGTCGACCCGGGCTCGAAGACCCGGGTCAGCGCCATGTTATCGACCGGCGGGGTCGGCGCCGTGCCCGGCTTGCCGACCTCCAGGTTGGCCATGGCCAGGATCTCGCCGGTCTGCGGATCCATGACGACGGCCATGCCGCCCTTGGCCCTGGTCGCGACGATGGAGTCGGCCAGCACTCGCTCGGTCTCGTACTGCATGGCCCGGTCGATGGTCAGCACGAGGTTGTCGCCCCTGGCCGACGGCCTTAGCTGGCGCAGGCCGGCGGCGATGCCGTTGCCACCGGGGTCCTGCTCGACGATGAGCTCGCCGGCTCGCCCGGCGAGGGTCTTCTCGAACTGCAGCTCGAGGCCGGAGAGGCCCTCGTCGTCGGTGCCCACCTGGCCCAGCACGGGGCCGGCGAGGGTGCCGGAGGGGACGATGCGCTTGGGCTCGTCCAGGAACTGGATGCCGGTCAGGTCGAGGCGCCTGACCGCCTCGGCCACGGGGTCGTCGACCTTGCGGGCCAGGTAGACGAAGTTGGAGTCGGTGCGGAGCTTGTCCTCCAGTTCGCGCTCGTCGGCCTCGAGGATCGGGGCCAAGGCGCGAGCGGTCATCACCGGGTCGGCGACGACCGCGGGATCGGCCCAGATGGTGGATCGCCGGGTGGACACGGCGAGCTCGGCCCCGTTGCGGTCGAGGATGGCCCCCCGCTCGGCGGGGAGGACGACGGACTGGATGCGCTGGGACTCGCCGAAGACGGCGTAACGGCGGGCGGAGAGGACCTGGATGTCGGCCAGGCGCACGACCACGGCCACGAACGCCAGGGCCAGGACGACCATCAGCGCCACCAACCGCCGGTGGACCGGCGGGGCGGAGGGAACGGGCCGGCGCAGGCGGGTGGGGGGTAACTGGGGCGCAGTGAGGCGCCCGCCCGGCAGGACCCGCAGCCGCCTGGGCGAGGGCGGCTGCGGGCTGCGCCGGGCCGGCCGGGCCGCGGGGTTGGCCCGGCGGCGGGCTGTGGGACGGGTGGTCGACGGGCGAGCAGCGGGAGTGCGCCTCTTGGCCGGCGGAGCGGGTGACGCCCGGCGCGACCTGGCCCCGTTGGGCGCCGGCGGGCGGGGAGCCTTCTTGGCCGGCCT
>DATLHA010000123.1:0-1527 GCA_035540095.1 Acidimicrobiales bacterium
GGCGCCGTTCGGGGAGAACCTGAGCACCGCCGGCGCCACCGAGGACGACGTCTGCATCGGCGACCGCTGGTACTGGGGCGACGCGGTGCTGGAGGTGTGCCAGCCCCGCTACCCGTGCTTCAAGCTCAGCATGCACCGGGGGCGGGGCGACATCGGCCGCCTGCTGCGCCAGACCGGCCGTAGCGGCTGGTACCTGCGGGTGCTGGAGCCCGGGCGGGTCCCCGTGGCCGGGCCTGTTCGGGTCGAGCCACACGCCATGGGCGCCACCGTGGCGGTGACGAACCAGGCGACAAGGCCAGGTGAGGCGCCGGTCGAGGTGATCCAGGCCCTGCTCTCCGTCGAGCCGCTGGCCATGGAGTGGAAGCTGTTCCTGGCCAGGCGGCTGCCCGGCTGATCAGCGGCCGGCGGCGACCCGGATCCGCCGAGCGATCTCCGCCATCTCCTCGTCGCCGGCGTAGCGCTGGCGGGGCCAGAAGAACCCCCGTAGCCCGTCCTTGCGCCGGCGGGGGACGACGTGGACGTGCAGGTGGGGCACGCTCTGGCTCACCGTGTTGTTCATGGCCACGAAGGTGCCGTGGGCGTCCATCGCCGCCTGGACGGCCGCGGCCAGCCGCTGGGTGACGGCGAACAGCGGCGTGACCAGGGCCGGCGGCAGGTCGGTCAGCGTCTCGTGGTGGTCCCGGGGCACCAGGAGGACGTGGCCCGGGAACACGGGCCGGACGTCGAGGAACGCCAGCGTCGCCTCATCCGACCAGACGGCGTGGGCCGGCGTGTCGCCGGCGACGATGGCGCAGAACGTGCAGTCGCTCACCTCGAACTGGTTGCGTCTGACCCCCGCAGGCGCGGGTAGGTGCAACCAGAACGGGGGGTCAGTGGAGGCGGAAGCACCAGCGGTACGACGTCGAGTTCGCCCGGGGCTGGCCGATCTGGCGGTAGAAGACGGTGGCGCAGTGCGAACCGGGCTCCAGCTTGGCGAAATCGCTGCCGGGGCCGGGCTTGAGGGTCACGGTGTTGAGGGCGTCGACGAACTGGATGTCGTCCTCGGGCACCTCGTTGCCGTTGATGGCCAGGTAGCCGGTGTAGCCGGGCGCCAGGTCGGCGACGATCTGCACCTGGCGGAGCTCCAGGTTGCCGCCCACCGGGAAGACCGACTCGATCGCCGGCGGCAGGGTGTCGTTGTCGACAAGGGTCGGCCCCGAGAAGGCGAAGACGATGCCGCCGACGGCGACGGCGGCGATGGCGGTCATGATCAGGCGGCGTAGCAACGGTCTCTTCACAGCACTTCGATTCTCCCTCACCTGATTGCCGGTGGTTGGGCAGCCGCGCACGGTAGCCTTGCGCCGTGGCTTCGACCCGGATAGCGGACCACCTCGGTCGCGTCCTGGGAGGCCGGTACCGCCTCCTCGCCCCGATTGGAACCGGCGCGTCGGCGCACGTGTTCCTTGCCGACGACGTGCGCCTGCGCCGGCGGGTGGCGGTCAAGATCCTGCACCCGGCGCTGGCCGACGACGAGGCGTTCCTGCGCCG
>DATLHA010000124.1:0-14117 GCA_035540095.1 Acidimicrobiales bacterium
CACCCGTTGGCCCCCGGCCTGCCCGCGGCCCTCGGTGGCTTCGACATCGTCCACGCCCACCAGCTGTGGGCCACCCCCTCCCGGCTGGCGGCGGCGGCCGCCCGCCTCCGGCGCCAGCCGGTGGCCGTCACCGACCACGGCCTCCTCGGCTCCCGCCCCCGCCCGCCGGGCGCCGATCGGCTGGTCGACCGCTTCTTGACGGTGTCGCGGTACTCGGCCGAGGTCCTCGAGGCCCCCGAGGAGCGCACCGCGGTCATCTACGGCGGGGCCGACACCGGCCGGCTGTCTCCCGGGCCCGCCGGCACCCCCCGTTCCGGCGTCCTCTTCGTCGGCCGCCTGACCCCTCACAAGGGCGTCGACCGCCTGCTGCGGGCCCTGCCCCCCAAGGCGGAGCTGACCGTGGTGGGCACGGCCGGCCATGACCTGCGACCGCCGGAGTCGGGATACGCCGGCTGGCTCCGGCAGCTGGCCGGCGAGGACGGCCGCCACGTCCGGTTCCTCGGTGCGGTCCGCGACACCGACCTGCTCGAGCTGTACCGCAGCACCGCGGTGATGGTCCTGCCCTCGGTCGAGCAGACCTGCTACGGCAAGCAGATCAGGATCTCCGAGCTGCTCGGCCTCAGCTTGCTCGAGGCCATGGCCTGCGGCGCTCCGGTCATCGCCAGCGCCCTGGGCGGCCTCCGTGAGGTCGTCCGCCACGGCGAGACCGGCTTCCTGGTCGCGCCGGGCGACGTCGACGACCTGCGCCGGCGGATCGAGCAGGTGCTGGCCGACCCGGTGCAGGCCCGCCGGATGGGCGACGACGCCCACCAGTTGGTGGCCGAGCGCTTCACGTGGGATGCCTGCGCCCGCCGCTGCCTCGAGGCCTACGAAGCCATGGGCGCGACCGGCGCCTGATAGCCGCCGAAGGCCACCGGGGACTCCCACACCCGCACGGTCAGCACCTCGCCGCCCGCGATCCGCACCGGCTCGCTCAGGCGGTCGTGTGCCCACCGGGCGAAGATCTCCACGGTGACGGCCTCCACGCCTTCGGGGCGGATGCGCTCCAGGTCGGCGTCGCGGATCTCATCGGCGAGCGCCTGCAGCGCGGCGTCGAGGATGTCGAGGTCGCAGACCATCGACCGGTCGTCGAGCTGGGCCCGCTCGATGACCACCTCGATCTTGTAGTCGTGGGCGTGCAGGCTGCCCTCGGGCTCGGGCATGCCGGGCATGACGTGCAGGGCTCGGACCTCGGTCGCCGTTCCCACCTGGTGCATGGTCCTCCCTCACTCCTCATAGGACAGCGCCGCGTGCAGGATGTCTTCTTCCCCCTTGTCCAGGGCTTCGAAGACCGCCGGGGCCTCCTCGAAGGGGAACGTGTGGGTGGCCAGGGCGGCCAGGGGCAGCTCGCCCAGCAGCGACTGGACGGTCGAGCGCCGGCGTTCGAGGGTCCACCGGCTGCCCAGGTGGGAGGGGATCGTGGTCACCTGGGTGCTGCGGATCACCAGGCGCCGGCGGTGGAAGTCGCCGCCCAGCGGAAGGGTCGCCTCCTTCTGCCCGTACCACGACGCCACCAGCGCGTGCCCCTCGTGGCCCAGCAGGTCGAGCGCCTGGCGGAGGGCGTCGGGGTTGCCGCTGGCCTCGATGACCAGCGACAGCGGGCCCTCGACCTCGTCGGGGCCGGCGGCCCGCAGCCCGACCGACTCCGCCAGGGCTCGGCGTCCCGGCCGGGGGTCGACGGCGGTCACCCGCGCCCCCGCACGCACCAGCAGCACGGCAGTCAGCAGCCCGACGACGCCCAGTCCGAAGACGACGACGTCCTCCTCGAGCACGGCGCCGGCGTCGAGCGCCACCTGGAACGCCGTCTCCACGAGCGGGAAGAGCGTGGCCTGGCGGGGGTCGACGTCGGCGATGGGCACCAGCTCAGCCGTCGACGCCACGAACCGGTCCTGGTGGGGCCGGAAGGCGAAGACCAGGGTGCCCGGCGCCGGCCCGTCCCCCTCCTCCACCCGGCCCACGCAGCTGTAGCCGTACTGGAACGGGTAGGCGAAGGTGCCGCCCTGCAGACCCTCCAGCGACTCGTCCAGCGGGAGCGACGGGTCGATCTGGCCGCGGTAGGCCAGGAGCTCGGTACCGGTGCTGATCCCCGAGTACAGCGTGCGCACGAGTGTTTGGCCGGGGCCGATGTCGGGCAGGTCGAGGGCGCCGAGCCCCACCCGGCGGGGCGCGAGGAAGGACACGGCATGGGCCCTCATCCGGGAGCAGGTCCGAACATCCGCCTTCACCCTAACGGGAGCCGGCGACCGCCCCACCCGGTGGCCCGGGTGGGCCTCCCCACCTCCATGGGCACCTTCGACGTGCAGGCGTTCGAGTGCCGCTCGGGCTTCGTCTACCTCGCGCTCGTCCACGGCGACGTCGCCGGCAAGGCCGGCGTGCTCACCCGGCTGCATTCCGAGTGCCTCACCGGCGACGCTCTCGGTTCGCTCCGCTGCGACTGCGGCGTCCAGCTGCGCCTCGCCCTGCGGACGATCGCCGCCGCGCCATGCGGTGTGCTGGTCTACGCCACCGGGCACGAAGGGCGGGGCATCGGCCTGGTGGAGAAGCTGCTGGCCTACGTCGAGCAGGACAAGGGGGCGGACACACTGGAGGCCAATCTGCGCCTGGGCCACGCAGTCGACTCCCGTGACTACACCGACGCGGCAGGGGTCGTGTGCGCCCTGGGGGTGCAGAGCGTGCGCCTACTGACGAACAATCCCAAGAAGGTCGAAGGGCTGGAGGCGGCCGGCATGCCGGTTGTCGGCCTCGCCTCCATCGCCACCGCCCCCCATGCCCGCAACCTGGGATACCTGCGGACCAAGGAGCGGTCGCTCGGGCACTTGCGTCCGACCGGCCCGCCGATCGGTGGCGACGTGGTCCAGGCCGTCGACGCCAGCCAGCTGCTCGGGACGGTGGCGCCCCGGCCCGACCGTCCCTACGTCGTCCTGAAGTACGCCCAGACGCTGGACGGTCGCATCGCCACGTCCACCGGTGACGCCCGCTGGATAAGTGGCGAGTCGGAGCGCCGGATCTCCCACACCCTTCGCGCCGGTTGTGACGCCGTCCTGGTCGGCATCGGAACGGTGTTCGCCGACGATCCCCAGCTGACCGTCCGCATGGTGCCGGGGGCGTCGCCCATCCGGGTGGTGCTCGACTCCGACCTGCGGGTGCCGGCCGGCGCCAAGGTCCTCGATGCGGAGACCCGGACGGTGATCGTGACCACCGAGCGATCCAGCCCGGAGGCCCGCCGCCTCCTGGAGGAGCGCCAGGTCCGGGTGTTGGTGGTCCCCGAAGGCCCCGGAGGGGTGGCCCTCGCGCCGGCGCTGGCGGTCCTCCGCGCCGAAGGGATTTCCTCTCTGCTGGTGGAGGGCGGGTCACGGGTCATCACGTCGCTGCTGGCGGGTCGGTTTGTCGACCGGATGGTGGTCGGCGTGGCGCCGACGATCATCGGTCAGGGCACCGAGGCGGTCGGGCCGCTGGGGGTGTCCCGGGTCGCCGAGGGCATCCGTCTCACCAACCGGTGCGTCCACATGATGGCCGACGACATCCTTCTGGCCTTCGACGTGGAGCCGACCCTCACAGTCTGAGTTCACTCAGCCGGCTGGCGTGGGCGAAGAGGTAGTTGTGGTTCTCGTCGTCGTCGGTGCCGCCGGCGATCTCGTCACACGGCGTCACGCCTCGCGGCCCGAGGCGGAAGAAGCGGTAGTCGTGCTCGGCCAGCGCCGCGGTCACCGACCCCGCGAGGCCCGGCCGGCCCAGGACCTCGGCGAGGACGAACGGCCGCTGCTCCGCGAGGGTGGCCCTCGCCCCCCGCAGGACTGCGTCCTCGCTGCCTTCGGCGTCGATCTTCACCACGTCAGCCTCGACCCCGAGCTCGTCGATCGTCGTGCAGGCCACCTGCTCCTCGCGGGCGGGAGTGTCAGGCCAGCCGGCCAGGAGCGACGCCATGACCGGCACAGCCTCACCGGCCGGCACGTGCAACGTCGCTGTCCCGGACCGGTCCGAGCACGCCATGCGGTGGCACGTGACATTGGAGAGGCCGTTCAGGGCGACGTTGGACTCCAGCACCGAGAACACCCGGGCCACCGGCTCGATGGCATGGACGGTCACCGTCGGGTGGCGCCGGGCGGCGAGGAGCGAGAACAGGCCGCTGTTGGCCCCTACGTCGAGGACGGTGGAACCAGGCGAGACCAGCCGCAGGAACGTGCGGATCGTCGTCGGCTCCCGTCCGTCGACGCCCCGCCGCCAGAAGAGCATGGCGGCGATGCGGTCGTTGCCGTCATTGCCCATCAGGATCGCCGGCCCGTCCGTGCCGGGAGGGCACACCTCCACCACGCCGGCGACGGGGAGGTGCATGAGCGCATCCTGGCCGAGGAACGGCGCCAGGGGACGGACGGCCCGGGTGACGCAGCGGCTCACGAGGGGCCGGCGCAACAGCCGCGGCAGCCGGGTGGCCGGACCGATCGTCACCTTGGCGGCCTACCCGGCATGCCGCCCTGCTCAGACCAGCGACTTCGCCTCGGCGTAGTGGCAGGCCGACGGGTGGCCCTCTCCCCGGTCGATCAGCGGCGGCGGCTCGTCGATGCACTTCTGGCGCTCGGCTTCGCTCAACTCGTTGGCGAACTTCGGGCAGCGGGTGCGGAACCGGCAGCCGCTCGGCGGGTCGATGGGACTCGGGACGTCGCCCGAGACCAGGATGCGCCGGCGGCTGCGCTCCCGGTCGGGGTCGGGGACGGGCACCGCCGAGATCAGGGCCTGGGTGTAGGGGTGGGACGGCCGCTCGAAGAGGTCGTCGGTCTGGGCCGTCTCTACGATCGTCCCCAGGTACATCACCGCCACCCGGCTGGCGATGTGGCGCACGACGCTGAGGTCGTGGGCGATGAACAGGAACGTGAGGCCCATCCGGGCCTGCAGGTCCTCGAGGAGGTTCAGCACCTGGGCCCGGATGGACACGTCGAGGGCGGACACCGGTTCGTCGCAGACCACCAGCTTGGGATCGAGGGCGATGGCCCGGGCGATGCCGACGCGCTGGCGCTGGCCGCCGGAGAACTCGTGCGGGTAGCGGGAGGCATGCTCGGGCAGCAGGCCGACCATCTCCAGGAGGGCCTCCACCTTGCCGTCCGCCTCCAGGCCGTGGATGGTGAACGGCTCCCGCAGGATGCCCCGCACCGTCATGCGGGGGTTGAGGCTGGCGAAGGGGTCCTGGAAGATCATCTGCATCTCGCGGCGCAGGGTCCGCATGCGGCCGGTGCCGGCGGCGGTGATGTCCTCACCGTCGAACTTGATCGAGCCGGACGTGGGTTCGATCAACCGGAGCACGCAGCGGGCGGTTGTCGACTTGCCGCAGCCGGACTCACCCACGAGGGCGAAGGTCTCGCCGGCCTCCAGGTCGAAGGAGATGCCGTCGACCGCCTTCACCGCGCCGATCTCGTGGCGGAACACGATCCCGGAGCGGATCGGGTAGTGCTTGACCAGGTCCCGGACCTCGACCAGGGCGGCCATCTACGAGGCCGCCGGCGACTGCTGCAGGGCGACCTGGTCGCTGTGGTGGCAGGCGGCCAGGTGGTGGGGGCCGTCCTTGGGCTCCAGGGGCGGCATCTCTTTCCGGCAGATGTCGGTGGCGAAGGGGCAACGTGGGTGGAAGGGGCAGCCGGGTGGCACCCGGATGAGGCTCGGCGGCTGGCCGATGATGGGCTTCAGTCGGTCGGTGCGGCGCTGGTCCATGCGGGCCAGGCTGTTCAGCAGCCCCAGGGTGTAGGGATGCCTCGGGCGGTAGTAGACGTCGTCGATGGTCCCCAGCTCGGCCACCTTGCCGGCGTACATGACCAGGACCCGGTCGGCGTGGCCGGCGACCAGGCCGAGGTCGTGGGTGATGAGGACGATGGCCGTCCCCCGCTCCGACTGCAGCCGGATCAGCAGATCCATGATCTGGGCCTGCACGGTCACGTCGAGGGCGGTGGTGGGCTCGTCGGCCAGCAGGACGAGCGGGTCCAGGGCGAGGGCCATGGCGATCATGGCCCTCTGGCGCATGCCGCCGGAGAACTGGTGGGGGTACTCCCGGGCCCGCTGCTTCGGGTTGGGGATCCCGACCTCCCCCAGCAGCTCGACGGCCTTGGCTCGGGCCGCGACCCGACCGACCTTCCTGTCATGGGCCTGGATGACCTCGGCGATCTGGTGGCCGACCCGGAACACCGGGTTGAGGGCGGTCAGAGGGTCCTGGAAGATCATCGAGATCTCCTTGCCCCGGATGGCGCGCCGCTCTTTCTCGTCGGCGGCGATGAGGTCACCGCCCTTGAACAGGATGCGGCCCGACTCGTAGCGGGCCGGCGGTACGGGCACGAGGCCCATGACGGCCAGCGCGGAGACCGACTTGCCCGACCCCGACTCGCCGACGATGCCCAGCGTTTCGCCGGGCGACACCGCCCAGCTCACGCCGTCCACCGCCTTCACCACGCCGGCGTCGGTGTGGAAGTGGACGCGCAGATCCTCGATGGAGAGCAGCGGCTCGCTCGTGTCGGGGGTCATCGCAAGCGGGGGTCCAGTGCGTCACGCATGCCGTCGCCGACGAAGACGAAGCCGAGGACGGTGAACACCACCGCCATGCTCGGGAAGAACCACAGGTAGTCCTTGAACCCGAAGAACTTCTGCCCCGCGGCGATCATGTTCCCCCAGTCGGGCACGTCGGGCGGCACGCCGACGCCCAGGTAGCTGAGCGACGCCTGGGCCACGATGGCCGTGGCCACGCTCACCATGGCGTAGACGAGCACGGGGGCCATGCTGTTGGGGAGCACGTGGCGGGTGACGATGCGCCACTTGCTGGCTCCCAGCGACCGGGCCGCCTCCACGTACTCGCTCTCCCGGATGGAGAGGATCGAGCTGCGCAGGAGCCGGGCCACGGTGGCCCAGCTGAAGAGGCCGATGGCCAGGATGACCGGTGCCACGCCGCGCCCGACGACGAGGATGATCACCACGGCGCCGATGATCAGGGGGAAGGCGAAGAACACGTCCGCGATCCGCATGATCAAGGTGTCCCAGACCTTGCCGACGTAGCCGGAGATCGATCCGAGGATGACGCCGATCACCAGGGCCAGGAAGATCGAGGCCAGGCCCACGCTGACCGCGATGCGGGTGCCGTAGACGATGCGGCTGAACACGTCACGGCCCAGCTCGTCGGTGCCCAGCCAGTGCTCGGAGGACGGGGTCTGCAGGGTGATGGTGAGGTCCTGCGCCTTGGGAGGGTGGGTGGCGATCATCGGGGCGAAGATGGCGGTCAGGAACACGATCGTCACCATCACCAGGCCGAGCAGGGCGAGCTTGTTGCGCAGGAAGCGCCGGCGGATGTTGCCGAACTGGGTCTGGCGGGTGATGCCGCCGACGGCGGCGGCCTGGCTCTCGACGCCACCGAAGCCGCCGGCGCCGGACTCGAGCGTGACCTCGCCGACGGCCGGCGCCTCAGGAACGGTCTGTTCGGTCATTCCAGGCGGATCCTTGGGTCGAGGAATGCATAGGCCACGTCGACGACGAGATTCACCAGGACGAACACGGCCACCCCATAGGTCACCACGCCCAGCACGATCGGGTTGTCCTGGGACTGGATGGCGCCCACCAGGGCCAGCCCGATTCCGTTCCAGTTGAAGACGGTCTCGGTGATCAGGGCGCCGCCCAGCAGGCCGCCGAAGGAGATGCCCAGGAAGGTCAGGACCGGGATCACCGAGTTCCGCAGGGCGTGCTTGAGGATCACGACCTTCTTCGACAGCCCCTTGGCGTAGGCGGTGCGGATGAAGTCGGCCCGCATGACCTCCGACATGGTTCCCCGCATGAGCCGGCTGACCAGCGCGGTCTCCACCGCGGCCAGGGTCAGGGCGGGCAGGATGATGGACCTCCCGCCCGCGGTCTGGCCCTGTAACGGCAACCATCCCAGGTTGATGGCGAAAACGTTCTGTAATGCCAGGCCGATGACCAGCGTGGGAACGCCGATGGCGAAGGTGGTCGACAAGGTGACCAGCACGTCGAGGAAGGAATACCGGAAGACGGCGGCGATGATTCCGGCCACGATGCCGAGGGCGATCTCCAGCACGATGGCCGCCACCGCCAGCCTGGCCGTGTTGCCGAGCTTCTCCTTCAGGATGGTGTTGACCGAGCGGCGGTACACGTAGGACTCGCCCAGGTCGCCCTGCGCCAGCCGGCCCAGGTAGCCGACGTACTGCTGGGGCAGGGGCTTGTCCAGGTTGTACCGCCGCTCGAGCGCGGCGCGGGTGGAGGGATCGAGCTGGCGACCCTCACCCTGCGATGTGGCGATGGGGTCGCCCGGCACGATGAACAGGCAGACGAACAGGATGATGCTGGCCCCGAACAGGACCAGCATCATCTGTAGGAGTCGCCGGACGACGTACTTGCCCAACGGGTCTGGCTACTTCAGGCTCGCCGTCTCCAACGTGGGCCGCTCGAAGAAGTCGAGCCCCAAGCCCGTCCACTTGTTCGAGTCGAACACGCGGTAGGCGGTCCGGTAGTAAGTCGGGGCGAGGGCCAGGTCACGGCCGATGGCGATCCTCTCGATCTCCTTGATCGTCCTCTCGCGGTCGGCATCGCTCTTCTGGGTCTTGGAGAGGGCCAGGAGGCGGTCGACCTCGGGGTTGGAGTACTTGCCGTCGTTGTCCTCGCTCGTGCTCCCCAGCAGCGGCGTGGTGAAGCCGTCAGGCGAGGGGTAGTCCGTGGACCACGCGGCCCTGGCGATGTCGAAGTCTCCACGGTCCCGCTTCTGGAGGTGCTCGGCGAAAGGCACGCCGTCGAGCTCGACCACGAGGCCGAGGTTCCTCTCCAGCTGCTCCTTCCAGGCCTGGACCAGGGGCTCGTGGCCGCCGTCGTTGTTGTAGGCCAGCTTGATCCGGGTCCCCGGGGTCAGCCCGCCCCGCTGGGCGGCCTCCTTGGCCTTGTTGACGTCGTACTTGCACCAGTCACCGCAGACGCCGGCCTGGTAGAAGGAGCCGAACGGCGGGGTGATGAAGGCGGTGGCCGAGGTGAGCGAGCCCTGATAGACGCCCTGGTTGATCGCCTCCCGGTCGATGGCCATGGACACGGCCTTGCGGGCGTCGGCGTTGTTGAACGGCGGCCTGGCGTTGTTGATGAGGAGGTAGTTGATGCCCGGCTGCTCGCTCTTGATGAAGCTTCCCTGCGGCCTGTACGTGCCCTCTGCCTGCTTGAACAGGGTGGGCGGGATGCGGGCGAAGTCGACCTCGCCGGCGGTGAAGGCCCGGTACTCCGCCTCCAGGCGACCCTGGGCGGGGAAGATGACGAACTCGATGCCGTCGATGTTGGGCTTGTTGCCGAAGTAGTTGTCGTTGCGGACCAGGGAGATGCGCTGGTTGTGCTCCCACTTCGTGCCCGGCTTGATCATGAACGGCCCGTTGCCGACGGGGGCCTCGTTGAATGTGGTGTTCCTGGCGTCGCCGGCGTTGGAGGGCACCGGGCTGGCCACGGGGTGGACGAGCTGCTTGTCGAACTCACAGTCGCCGGCGTCGAGCTTGGCCACCAAGGTGTAGGGGTCCGGAGCCGAGAGGCCGGTGAAGGTCTGGGCCGTCGGGGGGGTGGCGTGGAGCGGTCCGTAACCCTGGATCTGCTGGAGGTGGTAGGACACCTGGGAGGCGGCGGTGCCGATGGCGGCGCGGGTCCAGCCCCGGATGAAGGAGTTGGCGTCGACCTCCTCGCCGTTGTGGAACTTGGTGCCCCGGCGGAGGTTGAAGGTCCACTCGGTGCAGTCGTTGTTGGCGTTCCAGCGCTCGGCGACGCCGGGCCGCATCTTCAGATCGTTGTTGCCGTCGTAGGTCACCAGACCGGTGAACAGCCGGACGGTGACGTTGCTGCCCTCGGACTCCCGGGCGTTGTAGGGGTCGATGGCGGCCGGCTCACCGATGGGGATCCGGAACACGCCGCCTTTCTTCGCCTCCCCGCCGGATTGCTGCTGGCCGCCGGTTTGGCCGCCGGCGCCGTCGTTGTCGTCTCCACCGCATGCCGCGGCGAGCAGAGCGAGACAGACGGCGGCGACTCCCACACGGGTCCTGGGCCCGGTGAATCGCACGTTCGGAACCTCCTTGTTCCTCAGTCTTGGAACTGGGGCACCGAACGCCCCAGCCGAATTCGGGACTCGATCCCACTGTGCTGTAGGCGGGGCCGGAACTCAAGTGGGAATGTGCCCCGCCGGGTGGCGGTTCAATCGCGCTGAGCGCTCAATCGGGAAGCGCCTGCGGCGCCCGGTGCTCCCCGAACCGCTCGGCGGGGACCTGGCCCGAGTCCTCCTCGTCGTAGCTCCAGTCCGGCTGCTTCTGGCGGTGGCGTTCGTCCCAGGTGGCCACCCCGTCGGCGATGCCGACCAGTTCGGCGATCAGCTCGGGCTCCACGCCGGGTGCGGAGCCGTCGACGTGAGCCTCCACCTCGTCGCCGTAGAGCTCGAGGAGGCTGTTCAGCACGTTCTGGTGCTGCTGGGCCAGGTAGCAGCGGGCGCCGTCGGCCACCGTGGCGACCCGCTTCTGGATGCTGGCCAGGTCGTGGTCGCCGGCGTCGGAGTGGCACACCTTGTCGAGGAGGCCGGCGAGCTGGAGCCCGTCCTGCTTGCACGGCGTGCACTGGCCGCAGGACTCGACGGCGAGGAACCGGGAGACGCCGGCGGCGACCGCGGTCATGTCGTCGGCCTCGTCGAAGACGATGAAGCCGGCCGAGCCGAGGCCGCTGCCGATGGCGGCCAGGCCCTCGTAGCTCAGCGGCGTGTCGAGCATCGACTCGGGGATGAAGCCCTGGGCCACCCCCGGCAGCACCGCCTTGATCCGCCGCCCCCCCACCGTCCCGCCCCCGATGGTCTCGATGACCTCCCGCAGGGGCGTGCCCATCTGCACCTCGGCCACGCCGTGCCGCTGCACGCTCCCGGTGACCGTGCAGACGATCGTGCCCGGGGACTCCTCGGTTCCCTCGGTGCGGAACCAGTCGGCGCCCCGGGCGATGATCTTCGGCACGTTGGCCAGGGTCTCGATGTTGTTCACCAGGGCCGGCGGCGCCACTGTGTCGTGGCCGGGGGAGGCCATCTCCACCGGGGCGGAGAGGCCGCTGCCCGAGACGGTGTCGGAGGGGCTCTCCACCACCTCGGTCACCCCCCGACGGAAAGGAGGCGAGATGCGGGGGAAGGGGTACCGGCCGTCGATGGTCTCCAGCAGGGCCGTCTCCTCGCCGTAGAGGTACTCGTTGGGGCCCTCGAACACGTCGAATTCCGTTCCTTGCGGCCAGCCGGCGGCGGTGACCTCGTCGATGGCCCGGCGCAGGCGTGACACCTCCTCGCCGAATGACTCCTTGAGCCCGAAGATGATGCTCGTCGCACCCACCGCCCGGGCGGCGATCAGCGCGCCCTCCACCACCTGGTAGGGGTCGATGCGCAGGATGGTTCGGTCCTTGAGCGTGCCGGGCTCTCCCTCGGCCCCGTTGACGACCACCGTGGTCGGCAGCACCGGCGAGACGTTCTCGGCCACCGTGCGCCACTTGGTGCCGGTGGGGAAGCCGGCGCCGCCCCGTCCCCGCAGGCCCGACGCTTCCACCTCGGCGATCAGCGCCGCCGGCTCCACCTTCCGGGCCGCCTCCAGCCCCGCGCCGCCGCCACGCGACAGGTACTCGTCGAGGTCGGCGATCGGGTGCGGGAAGAGAACTCGGTGCACGATGGTCATGTATGCAGTCTTTCCCTTTCGCGGCCCGCGGGTGAACCGCTGGTGCCCGTCGTGCCGGAAGTCGTGGCCCGCCGGCCGGGTGGTGTGCCCCGACTGCCTGGTGGAGCTGGTGGACGACCCGCACGCCACCGCCCGCTGCCGCCACTGCGGCCAGGACCGGCCGGCGACCATGGCCTCCTGCCCCAACTGCCTGGCCGAGCTGCGTCCGGACCCCGAGGCGGCGGTGGAGGCGATGGGGCGCATCCTCGCCATGGGCGGCCACCTGCCCCGGGCCGCCGGCACGGCCCCGTTCGCCGACGGGCCGGCGTGCACGCTGCTGCGACTGTCGGCGCGTGGGGCTCTGGTCTTCATCGGCCCCGACGGGCTGATCCAGGCCTCCTTCGCCGGCTCCGAGCGGCGGGCAATGCCGCCGCTGGCCTGCCAGGACGCCGGCGAGGTGCTGTTCCGCCTCGTCCCCTACGAGCCGGCGGAGGCGGCGGTGGTGGCCGTCGGTGCCGACGGCGGCGCGCTGGCCGCCGTGGGCCGTTCCGACCACGAGATCGACGGCTGGATCGACGACCAGTGGTGGCTCGAGCCCGCGGGCCGGCTCCCCCTGCGCCGGCCGGCGGCGGTCGCCATGGTGCTGGCGGCCAAGGTGCTCCTCGGCCGGCCCTGGCCGGTGCGGGCCGGCGAGCAGACGCCCCCGGACGGGGACGACTACGAACGGTGGCTCCGGGGCGGTTGACCGAACGGATGGACGGGCGAAACGGTTTGGTAACGCGCGTGGGGCACGATGACGGGGTGGGGGACTTCATGCACGACTACCCCGTGGGCAACGGCTGGGACGAGATGTTCGACTCCACCGGCAACCCCCGCAAGCCGTACAAGGCCCTCTATGAGGTCCTCCAGTCGCTGTCCGCCGACGACTTCGCGTCCCGCTGCTCGGCCCGTGACCACGCCTTCCGCGACCAGGGCATCACGTTCTCCCAGTCGGGCGAGGAGCGGCCGTTCCCGCTCGACCTGGTGCCGCGCATCCTGTCGGCCAACATCTGGCCGACCATCGAGGCGGGCGTCGACCAGCGGGTCCGGGCTCTCGAGGCCTTCCTGGCCGACGTGTACGGCCGGGGGCGCATCCTCGACGACGGGATCGTCCCTCGGGCCCTGATCACCAGCTGCCACCACTTCCACCGCGAGGCCGCCGGCATCGACCCGCCCAACGGCGTGCGGGTGGTGGTGGCCGGCATCGACCTCGTCCGGGGTGCCGACGGCGGCTTCCGCGTCCTGGAGGACAACCTCCGCACGCCGTCGGGCATCTCCTACGTCATCGAGAACCGTCGCACCATGGCCCGGGTGTTCCCCGAGCTGTTCGCCAGCCACCGGGTCCGGCCCGTCGACAGCTACCCCGCCCGGCTGCTGGAGGCGCTGCGGGCGGCGACACCCTCGGGCGTGCCCGACCCCACCGTCGTCGTGCTCACGCCCGGCATCTACAACTCGGCCTACTTCGAGCACGCCTTCCTGGCCCGCCAGATGGGCGTGGAGCTGGTCGAGGGGCGGGACCTGGTCTGCCGTGGCAACTACGTCTACATGCGCAGCACCGAGGGTGAGCAGCGGGTCGACGTGGTGTACCGGCGGGTGGACGACGAGTACCTGGACCCCCTGCAGTTCCGGGCCGGGTCGGTCGTCGGCTGCCCCGGCATCGTGAACGCGGCCCGGGCCGGCAATGTCACCATCGCCAACGCGGTCGGCAACGGGGTGGCCGACGACAAGCTGCTCTACACCTACGTCCCCGACATCATCCGGTACTACCTCGACGACGAGCCGATCCTCCCCAACGTCGACACGTACCGCCTGGAGGAGCCCGATGAGCTGGAGGCGGCCCTGAAGCGGCTGCCGGAGCTGGTCCTGAAGCCGGTGGCGGGGTCGGGGGGCTACGGGCTGGTGATCGGGCCGGCGGCGCCGAGGGAGGAGCTGGAGCGGATGGGCGCGGTGATCTCTTCCGACCCCCGGGGCTGGATCGCCCAGGAGGTGGTGCAGCTCTCGACGTCACCCACCCAGATCGGCGACCGCCTCCTGCCCCGCCACGTCGACCTGCGGCCGTTCTCGGTCAACGACGGCGAGCGGGTGTGGGTGGTGCCGGGCGGGCTGACGCGGGTGGCCCTGCCCGAAGGCAGCCTCGTCGTGAACTCCAGCCAGGGCGGTGGCTCCAAGGACACCTGGGTGCTCGCGGAGACGGGTGGTTCCCGTTCGGTCTACCCGGCCCGCCGGCCCCACGCCCGGGTGCTCTCCCCGGCCGCCGCCAGCGCCCCGCTCGTGCCCGGGCCGGCGGGCCGGGTAGACCGAACGGGAACCACCCGTCTCCGCGAGCACCCAGGTGTCCTTGGAGCCACCGCCCTGGCTGGAGTTCACGACGAGGCTGCCTCT
>DATLHA010000125.1:0-22179 GCA_035540095.1 Acidimicrobiales bacterium
GAGGGCCAGCCCGGCTACTACGTGATCGTGGCCACCCAGAAGGACGCCCGTGGCGTCGACGCCTACGGCACCCCGGCCCGTGCGAGCTTCCAGATCCTCGGCGCCAACGGCCAGTCCGTCGTCACCCCGGCGGTCTCCTCGGCCGGTAGCACCGTCGCTTCCAGCCCCTCGTCCTCCGGCATCATCGCTCTGACCGTCGGCCTCGGCGCCCTCGGCCTGGCCCTGTTCGGCGCTGGCTTCGTGGCCTTCGTCCGCCAGGCCCGCCGCCGTGACGTCCCGGTCACCGCTTCGGTGCGCAAGTAACGCTTCGCCGGAACCAGTAGTCCACACCTTCTCCGCCGGGCCCTTCGGGCCCGGCGGAGGCGCGCTCGCATCCGGTGCACACCCACGCACCGGTTGCCGCTCAAGCGTTTCGGCCCTGCCGCCGAGAAAGACGACGAGTCACATCGGATCGTCCACCTCACGGGGGAACGGAGCCGGACAATTGGACACGCCGCGGAGAGCCGAGCCCTCGCCCCCCCCAGTGGCCGGGGTCCATTCCCAGCTCTCCGCGCCCGGCGACTGGTCCAAACCGTGGATCGACTGGCCTCGGGGCCCGGCCGTGGTCGTGTCCCTGCTCTTCGCCGCCGGCCTGGCCGGCTACCCGTTCCTGCCGATGTTGTGGCAGGGCGTCACCTACCAGGTGCTCGGCATGGTGGCCGTCGGGTCGGTCGTCGCCGGTGTCCGGCTGTGGCGCCCACCCCGACCGACCGGCTGGTACCTCCTCGCCGGCGGGCTGGCGATGTTCTCGATCGCCGACGCCATGTGGTTCTTCTACGACTCCGTGCTGCGTGAGGAGATCCCCGACCCCTCCGTGGTCGACGTCGTGTACCTCGCCGCCTACCCCCTCCTCGCCTGGGGGCTGGTCAGCCTGGCCCGCGCCGGCCACTCCGGCCGGTCGTGGGGGCTGCTGATCGAGGGCGGCATCTTCGGCATGGCCACCTTCGCCGTCGGCTGGGCCGCCCTCGTCGAACCGGCCCTCGACGGCGCCGCCGGCTCGACCGTCGCCGGGTGGGTCCACGTGGCGTACCCGGTGGCCGACGTGGTGCTCCTGGGCGTGCTGACCGGAACCGCCTTCGGCGCCATCTCCCGAGTGCGCACGTGGAGCTACACCCTGCTGGTGGCGGGCGTGGTGTTCCAGCTCGCCGGTGACATCGTCTTCGCCGTCATCGAGCCCGACGGCGGCTACCAGACCGGCCATTGGGTCGACCTGACCTGGCTGCTGTCCTACGGCCTCCTCGCCGTCGCCGCCCTCCATCCCTCGATGCAGCGCCTCACCAGCGCCGGCGACCACCCGATGAGGCGCTTCGGCCGGACCCGGCTGGTCGCCGTCGGCCTCGCCGCCGTCGCCGGCCCGACGGTCCTCATGCTGCGGGAGGCCCCGGGCGTCCGCGAGGTGGTGTTCGTCGCCACCATCACCGGGATGGCGGGCCTGGTGCTCGGCCGGTTCCTGGCCCTCACCCGTGAGCGGGAGGCAGCTGAGGTCTCGCTGGGCTGGAGCGAGGCCCGCCTCCAGCAGCTCGTGCGCAGCTCCAGCGACGTCATCGCCATCCTCGACGCCGGCGGGCACCTGGCCTACGCCAACCCCGCCGCCGGCCGGTTCCTGGACCCCTCCGGCGACGCCGACCTGATCAGCCTGATCCACCCCGACGACCGGTCACGCGTCGCCGAGCAGCTGGCCGGCGCCGGCGCCTGGACCGGCGGTGAGCGGCGCGACCAGTTCCGGCTGCGCGATCTCGAGGGTTCGTGGCGAGACGTCGAGTCGATCTGGCGCAACCTCCTCGACGACCCCGCGGTGCACGGGATCGTCGTCAACCTTCGCGACGTCTCGGAGCGCAAGCGGCTGGAGCAGGAGGCCCTCGACCAGGCCCGCGAGAAGTCCCGCATGAAGTCGGCGTTCCTCGCCAACATGAGCCACGAGATCCGCACGCCGATGAACGGCGTGCTCGGCATGGCCGGGCTGTTGCTCGACACCGACCTCGACCCCGGCCAGCGCGAGTACGCCCACATGCTGGCCGAGTCGGCGGAGTCGATGGTCGACATCATCAACGACATCCTGGACTTCTCCAAGATCGAGGCCGGCAAGCTCGACATCGAGCAGCGTGAGTTCGACCTCCGCCTACTGCTGGAAGGGGTGCTCGCCACCTTTGCCCTGCGAGCGTTCGAGAAGGGCCTGGAACTGGTGGGCGACTTCGCCGCCGACCTGCCGCCGGTCCTGCGGGGCGACCGCCTCCGGGTGCGCCAGGTCCTGTCGAACCTCGTGGTCAACGCCATGAAGTTCACCAACGAGGGCGACGTCATCGTGCGGGCCCGCATGGAGGGGCGGAACGTGCGCATGGAGGTCCAGGACACCGGGATCGGCATTCATCCGGCCGACTGCGCCCGGCTGTTCGAACCGTTCGAGCAGGCCGACGCGTCGACCACCCGGATCTACGGCGGCTCGGGGCTGGGCCTGGCCATCTGCACCCAGCTGGTCGACCTCATGGGCGGCGAGATCGGCGTGACCAGCCAACCGGGACGGGGGAGCATCTTCTGGTTCAGCGTCCCGTGCGAGACGGAGGTCACCCCGCCGGCCGCCACCGCCGAGCCCACTCCGCCGGTCAAGGGCCTGCGTGCCCTCGTCGTCAGTGGGCGCTTCGCGCAGCGGGAGGCGGTGGTCGGCATGCTGCGGGCGGCGGGGGTGGACGCGGCCGGCGTCGCCGACGGCGTGGCCGCGCTGGGAAGGCTTCGCAGCGATGGCCCCTTCGATGTGGTGGTGGCCGACGTGGACGCCGGCTCCATGAGCCAGTGTGAGCTGCTGTCCGCCCTCCGGCGGGACGCGTCACTCGGCGCCATCCGGGCGTTGGCGCTCACGCCCCCGGGGCAGACCGCAGACACCGGGGCCTACCTCTTCGACGGGTGGGTGACCAAGCCACCCCGGCGGACCACGCTGCTCGAGGCTCTGATCGCCGGCGCCGGCGATCACAGCCCGGGAGGAGCGTCGCACGCCTCGGCCGCGCCGGCGCCGGCCGGCGCCGGCGGCAAGGTTCTCATCGTCGAGGACAACGAGGTGAACCAGCGGGTGGCTGCCGCCCTCGTCGAGCGGCTCGGCTATGTCGCCACCGTGGTCGGCGACGGGATCGCCGCCCTCGACGCGCTGGACCGCCATCCCTACGACGCCGTGCTCATGGACTGCCAGATGCCGCGGATGGACGGCTATGAGGCGACCATTGAGATCCGCCGCCGCGAGGGCGACCACCGCACGCCGATCATCGCCATGACCGCCTCCGCCATGGCCTCGGAGCGCGACCGTTGCCTCGCCGTGGGCATGGACGACCACCTGCCCAAGCCCATCCGCCGCGAAGTGCTGGAAGCGGCTCTCACCCGCTGGGTCCAGCCCGCGGACCGGGCGGGGCTGCAGCCGATGGCCTGAGGGGGTAAAATCGGACAGAAGGGACAAAGACGCTCGCCTTGACGCGGGTGGCTGGGGTGATGCCCGTGAACGGCGAACTGAAGGGCCTCGGCACCCACGGGATGGGCGCGCCGGTGACGACCGGTACGACCGGCGTGCCGGGGAGGCGGTCCTGGTCTCTGAGGGCCCATGTCCTGGCCCTTGTGGCCGTCGTCGCCGTCGCCGCCGCCGTCAACGTGGCCTACCAGCGGAGCGCGGCCCGCGGCGACGCCCGCCGCAGCGCGGTCGCCGACGCCCAGTTCGCAGCCCGCGTCGCCGCCCGCGATCTCGCTGCCGCCGTGGACATCGCCCGCACCCACGTCGCCACCCTGGCCGCCAACGCCGAGTTGGTGAAGGTCCTCGACAATCCGGCCGGTTGCGTGCTGACCTTCGCCGGCAGCGGGCCGTTCGCGACCGGCCACCTCGATGTCGTCCTGGGGGACGGCACCGTGGTCTGCACCTCGTTGCCGGCGCCAGTGCCGGAGGCCTACGCCGGCGCAGCTTGGCTCCCTGGCGCGCTCTCGGCTCCGGTCCTGAGCGCCCCGGTCCTGGATCCGAGGACCGGCAAGCAGGTGGTCGTGGTCTCGGCACCGATCGCCGGCCGGGGCGCAGCGGTGGCCATGCTCGACCTCGATGCCGTCGGCCCCGAACTGGCCGCCAGCCTCGGCGGGCCCCACCGGCTGGCGTTCCTCGTCACCACTGCCGGCGCCGACACGGTGCTCGCCCGCTCCCTCGATCCCAACCGCTGGGTGGGCGCGCCGGTCGCCGACACGCGGTTCGCCGTGCCCGCCGACGACGAACGCCCGGACCTCGATGGCAGGCCCCGCCTCTACGGCCAGAGCACCGTGCCCGGCCTGGAGTGGAAGGTGTTCGCCGGCGTCAGCCGCTCGCACGCCTTGGCCGACGCCGAGCGGCGCAGCAACCGTCAGGTGCTCATCACCTTCATCGGCGTGGGGGTGTTCCTGGCCGTGGCCCTGGTGTTCTACCGGCGCATCGCCCGCCCTATCGGCCAGCTCAGTGCCGGCGTCCGGGCGGCCACGGGGGTGCCGTCGGCCCCGCCGATCGCGGTCACCGGGCCGACCGAGGTCACCGCCCTGGTCGAGGACTTCAACCGGCTCCTCCAGGCCGACGCCGAGCGGAGCTCCCTCCAGGAACGCCTCCACCAGTCCCAGCGGCTGGAGAGTGTGGGCCAGCTGGCCGGCGGCGTGGCCCACGACTTCAACAACCTGCTGGGGGTCGTCCTCAACTACGCCGCCTTCGTGGCGGCGAGGAGCGACGACGAGCAGGTGAAGGCCGACATCGAGCAGGTCATCGAGGCCGGCAACCGGGCCGCCGATCTCACCAGGCAGCTCCTCATCTTTGCCCGGCGGGAGACGGTGCAGCGCCGGCCGGTCGTCCTCGTCGACGTGGTGGCCGGTATCTCGACCATGCTCTCCCGAAGCCTGGGCGAGCACATCAACATCGTGGTCCGGTCGCGAGGCGACGCACCTCTCTTCCTCGCCGATGCCGGCCAGGTGGAGCAGATCCTCGTCAACCTGGCCGTGAACGCCCGCGACGCCATGCCGAGCGGCGGGACGCTGATGATCGAGACCGGCGCGGTGGAGGTCGACGAGCAGTACGCCGGGTCACACCCCGGGCTGTCGCCGGGCCGCTACGCCGTTCTCACCGTCAGCGACACCGGTGAAGGCATGGCCGCCGACGTCGCATCGCACATCTTCGAGCCGTTCTTCACCACCAAACAGCCGGGGCAAGGCACGGGACTGGGGTTGTCGACGGTCTACGGGATCGCCACCGAGGCCGGCGGGACGGTCACCGTGTACTCCGAGCCGGGCATCGGCACCACCTTCCGGGTGTACTTCCCGGCGGTCGACGAGCCGGCGCCCGAGCCTGTGGACGACGCCAAGCCGGCGGCGGCCGCTCGCGGTAACGGGGAGACGATCCTGGTCGTGGAGGACCACCCGGGGATGCTCAAGCTGACCTGTCGCATTCTCGAGGCCAACGGCTACTGCGTCCGGGCCGCCCCGGGGCCGGAGGATGCTCTCCGCTTGGCGGCCGAGGAGGACTTCGACCTCCTCCTGACCGACCTGCTCATGCCGGACATGTCGGGGCCGGACCTGGCGGAGCGGATCGACGCCGTGCGCCCAGGGCGGTCGGTCCTCTTCATGTCCGGCTACGGCGAGGAGCTGCTCGGCTCCCAGCGGATGATCCCCGAGGGGGCGCCGTTCCTTCAGAAGCCGTTCACCGAGCAGACACTGCTGGCCAAGGTGGAGGCCATGGTCGTCGCCCGCTCCGCGCCGTCCAACGGGAACATCGAGCCGCTGCCGTGAGTCGTAGGCGCGCCGGCCGTCCCGAGAAACAGAACGCTAGCGGTACTTCTCTTGGAGCTCCTCGGTGAGGCCGTCGATGGTCTCGTTGGCGGCGAAGTCGTCGGTGCCCTCGGTACGGCCGGGGGGGGCGGCGGCGGCCTCGACGTAGTCGCCGGAGGGCGACTCGACCGCTCCCTCGCGCAGGGTCACCTCGGCGCCGCAGTGGGGGCAGGTGACCAGGCCGCTGACGAGGTCGCTGGCGTGCTGCCCCATCGCGCTCGGCAGATCCTTCCCGCAGCTCGGACAGATGTATTCGGCCATGGGCAACACCTCCACAGGGGTGGGTACCCGTCCTCGGACGGCTGAAAACGGCCGTACGATGGCCCTCGTGGTGCGTCCCAGCTCTCCGGCCGAGCTCGGCGCCGCCCTGGAGGAGCAGGCGTACCTGGCGGACCGGGGGCTGGCGACGGCGATGTTCCTCGCCCTGTCGCTGCAGCGCCCGCTCCTGCTCGAGGGTGAGGCCGGCGTGGGCAAGACGGAGGCGGCCAAGGCCCTGGCCGCGGTGTTCGGCGTGGAGCTGATCCGCCTCCAGTGCTACGAGGGCATCGACGCCGGCCAGGCCCTGTACGAGTGGGACTATGCCCGCCAGCTCCTGCACATCCGGGCGCTGTCGGAGCGGGCGGCCGCCGACGACCGGGCCGTGGAGGAGCTGTTCGGGCCCCGCTTCCTCGTCGAGCGCCCGCTGCTCAAGGCCCTGCGGGCCGGCGAACGGGCCGTCCTGCTCATCGACGAGATCGACCGGGCCGACGACGAGTTCGAGGCCTTCCTGCTGGAGGTGCTCTCCGACTTCCAGGTCACCGTGCCCGAGATCGGCACCATCAAGGCCGAGGTGCCGCCGGCGGTGGTCGTCACGTCGAACCGGACGCGCGAGCTGCACGACGCCCTCAAGCGCCGCTGCCTCTACCACTGGATCGACTACCCGTCGCCGGAGCGGGAGGTCGAGATCGTGCGCGTCCGGGCCCCGGGCGTGGCCCCGGAACTGGCGGCCAAGGTGAGCGGCGCCGTGGCCCGGCTGCGGACCCTCGACATGGCCAAGCCGCCGGGCGTGGCCGAGACGATCGACTGGGCCCACGCTCTGACCCTCCTGGGCGCCACCACGCTCGACCGGGAGACCGCCGGGGACACCCTCGGCGCCATCGTCAAGGACCACGACGACCTGCACCTGGTGCGCGAGCGGCTGGCGGAGGTGGTCGCCGACGCCTGAGCTGGACGTCCTGCCGGCGCTGGTCGGCCTCGGCGTGGAGCTGCGCGCCGAAGGGGTTGCCGTGGGAACCGGCCAGCTGGTCGCCTTCTCCCAGGGGCTGGCCTGCCTCGACCCGTCCGACAGCGACGACGTGTACTGGGCGGCCCGGGCGTGCCTGGTCTCCCGCCACGAGGACCTGGCCGCCTTCGACCGGGCCTTCCGCCGCTGGGCCGGCCACGCCGGCGGCATGGCCATGAGAGTGACCGGACGGCTCCCTCGCCTGCCGGCGACGCCTCCCCGGGACGACCTGGGTTCCATCCGCAAGCGGCTGGAAGCCACCGCGGAGGCCGACCGTGGCACCGTGGCCTCCAGCGCCGACGTGCTCCGCCACAAGCGCTTCGCCGACTGCACGCCGGCAGAGCTGGCCGCCCTCGCCGCCCTCATGGCCCAGCTGCGGCTGCGGGTGCCCGACCGCAGGGTCCGCCGCACCGCACCCTCGCCCAAGGGCCGCGCTCCCGACCTGCGACGGACGATCCGCCGGGCCATGTGCAGCCACGGCGAGCTGGTGGAGCAGTCGTGGCGGGCACGGCGGGTCAAGCCCCGGCGCCTGGTGCTCCTGCTCGACGTCTCCGGGTCGATGGCCGGCTACTCCCGCGCCCTGCTCCAGTTCGCCCACACCGCCGCCCGCCACGGCACCGTGCCCACCGAGGTGTTCTGCTTCGGCACCCGCCTCACGCGGGTCACCGTCGCCCTCCGCCAGCGCCAGCCGGACCAGGCCCTGGCCCGGGCGGCCGAGACGGTGGTCGACTGGGAGGGCGGCACCCGCATCGGCGATTCCATCCGCAGCTTCGTGCGGGAGTGGGGCCGGCGGGGGATGGCTCGCGGCGCGGTGGTGGTGATCTGTTCCGACGGCCTGGAGCGGGGCGATCCGGCGGCGCTGGCCGCCGAGATGGGGAAGCTGGCCCGCCTGGCCCACCGCATCGTGTGGGTCAACCCGCTCAAGGGCGACCCCCGCTACCGGCCCCTGGCCAGGGGGATGGCCGCCGCCCTGCCCTTCGTCGACGTGTTCCTGTCGGGTCACGACCTGGCCAGCCTGGAGGGCCTGGCGGCGCTGCTGCCGGAGCTGGTCTGACGGGGATCACTGGTTGCGGAATCAAGCTATGTTGGCCCCAGGTCCGCGCAAGGAGGTGGCGATGTTCCCGTCACAGTTCGAGTACCACGCGCCTGCGTCCCTCGACGAAGCCCTGGCCCTTCTGGCCGAGCACGCCGATGACGCCAAGGTGCTCGCCGGCGGCCAGAGCCTGATACCCCTCATGAAGCTGCGTTTCGCGGCGCCGCCGATCATCGTCGACATCAACCGCATCCCCGGCCTCGACGGCATCGACGAGGACGGTGACACGTTGCGGGTGGGAGCGCTCGTCCGCAACCGGGCCCTGGAGCGCTCGGAGCTCGTCTCTGCCCGTTACCCGACCATGGCCGCTGCCGCGCCCATGATCTCCGACCCCGTGGTCCGCAACCAGGGCACCTTCGTCGGCTCCCTGTGCCACGCCGACCCCCAGGGCGACTGGGGCTCGGTGATGCTGGCCCTCGACGGCTCGGTGGTCGCCCGCAGCCAGGCCGGCGGCGAGCGGGTGATCCCCATCACCGAGTTCCTCGACGGCCCGTTCACCTGCACCCTGCGGCCCGACGAGCTGGCCGTCGAGGCCCGGGTGCCCGACCCCGGCGCCGACTTCTCCGGCACCTACCTGAAGCTGGAGCGCAAGGTCGGCGACTTCGCCACCGTGGGCGTGGCCGTGTTCCTGGCCATGAGCGGCGGCTCGGTGACCAAGGCGGGCATCGGCCTCACCGGCGTCGGTGCCACCAACATCAAGGCCACCGCCGCCGAGCAGGCCCTCGTGGGCAACACCGTCTCCGACTCGGTCATCGAGGAGGCCGCCCGCCTGGCCGCCGATGCCTCCGACCCCCGCACCGACGTGCGGGGCACGGCGGACTACAAGCGTGACGTCGTGCGGGTGTACGTCGCCAGAGGCCTGCGGGCCGCCGCCGCCACCCCTGTCGCATAAGGAGCTGCATGAACATCACGGTCACTGTCAACGGCTCGGCGCGGACCTCCGAGGTCGAGCCCCGGATGCTCCTCGTCCACTACCTGCGGGAGGTGCTCGGGCTGCGGGGCGCCCACGTCGGCTGCGACACCACCAGCTGCGGCGTCTGCACCGTCCTGGTCGACGGGCTGCCGGTGAAGTCCTGCACGATGTTCGCGGTGCAGGTCGACGGGCGCAGCGTCACGACCGTGGAGGGCATGGCCAGCAACGGCCAGCTCCACCCGGTCCAGGCCGCCTTCCACGAGGAGCACGGCCTCCAGTGCGGTTTCTGCACGCCGGGGATGATGCTGGTGGCGGCCGCCTTCCTGGAGGAGAACCCGGCGCCCACCGAGGAGGAGATCCGCTGGGCGATCTCCGGGAACCTCTGCCGGTGCACCGGCTACCAGAACATCGTCAAGGCCGTGCAGACCGCGGCCCGGAACATGACCACGACGGAGGTGGCGAGTTGACGACCATGGAGACGGCCCCGTCCGCCGAGCACCCGGGATGGATGGGAAAGAGCGTCCCCCGCATCGAGGACGCCCGGTTCATCGCCGGCCGTGGCAACTACGTGGAGGACGTCGTCCTCCCCAACATGCTGCACATGGCCATCCTCCGCAGCCCCTACGCCCACGCCAAGATCAACTCGATCGACTCCTCGGCGGCCACGGCCCTGCCCGGGGTGGTCGCCGTGGTCACCGGCGAGCTGCTGGCCCAGCACAAGCTGGCCTGGATGCCCACCCTGTCGGGCGACACCCAGGCGGTCCTCGCCACCGACAAGGTCCGCTTCCAGGGCCAGGAGGTGGCGTGTGTCATCGCCGAGGACCGCTACGTGGCCCACGACGCCCTGGAGCTGATCGAGGTCGACTACGAGCCGCTGCCGGCGGTCGTCACTCCCCAGCAGGCCCTGGAGGAGGGCGCCCCGCTCATCCGCGACGACAAGGAAGGCCAGGTCGACAACCGGGTGTACCACTGGGAGGCCGGCGACGCCGCGGCCACCGAGGCCGCCTTCGCCGAGGCCGACCGGGTGGTCAGCCTCGACACCTTCTACCCGCGCTCGCACCCGTCTCCCCTGGAGTGCTGCGGCTGCATCGCCGATGTGAACCCGGCCAGCGGCAAGGCCACCATCTGGATGACGTCGCAGGCGCCGCACGCCATCCGCACGGTCTTCGCCCTGGTCGCCGGCCTGCCCGAGCAGAACATCCAGATCATCTCCCCCGACATCGGTGGCGGCTTCGGCAACAAGGTCCCGGTGTACCCGGGCTACGTGGTGGCGACGGCGGCGTCGCTGCTCATCGGCCGGCCGGTGAAGTGGATCGAGGACCGCACCGGCAACCTCATCTCCACCGGCTTCGCCCGCGACTTCCACATGACCGGCGAGCTGGCCCTCGACAACGCCGGCAAGATGCTCGGCCTGCGGGTGAAGATGCTCTCCGACCAGGGCTACGCCTACGCGGATGCCCAGCCGTCGAAGTTCAAGGCCGGCCTGTTCCACATGGTGACCGGGTCCTACGACCTGCCGGCGGCCCATGTCATCACCGACGGGGCGTACACCAACAAGGCGCCGGGCGGTGTGGCCTACCGGTGCTCGTTCCGGATCACCGAGGCGTCGTACCTGATCGAGCGGCTGGTCGACGTGGCCGCGGCGGAGATCGGCGTGGATCCGGCCGAGCTCCGGCGCATGAACTTCGTGCAGCCCGACCAGTTCCCCTACCGGTCGGCCACCGGCTTCGTCTACGACTCGGGCGACTACGCCCCGGCGCTCGACCTGGCCCTGGAGCAGGCGGGCTACGCCGAGCTGCGGGCCGAGCAGCAGCGCCGGCGTGCGTCGGGTGCCACCAAGCAGATCGGCATCGGCGTCGCCTCCATGACCGAGGCCCTGGGCGCCGGCCCCAGCCGCGACTACGACATCCTCGGCATCAAGATGTTCGACTCGGCCGAGCTGCGGGTCCACCCCACCGGCAAGGCCATCCTCAAGCTCGGCGTCCGCCACCAGGGCCAGGGCCACGAGACGACGTTCGCCCAGATCGTCGCCCACGAGCTCGGCATCCCGCCGACCGACATCCTGGTCCAGGAGGGCGACACCGACAACACGCCCTACGGCCTGGGCACCTACGCGTCCCGCTCCACGCCCACCGCCGGCGCCGCCGCCGCCCTCGTCGCCCGCACGCTGCGGGAGAAGGCCCGCAAGATCGCCGCCTACCTGCTCGAGGTGGCCGAGGAGGACCTGGAGTGGGAGGGCGACCGCTTCTCGGTCAAGGGCGCCCCCGAGAAGGTCAAGACCATCCAGGAGGTCGCCTTCGCCGCCTACACCAACCACCCCGAGGGCATGGACGCCGGCCTCGAGGGGGTCAAGTACTACGACCCGCCCAACCTCACCTTCCCCTTCGCCACCTACGTGGTGGCGGCCGAGGTCGACATCGAGACCGGCGAGTGGAAGCCGATCAAGATGGTGGCGGTCGACGACTGCGGCGTGCGGATCAACCCCATGATCGTCGAGGGTCAGATCATGGGCGGCCTCACCGAGGGCTACGCCATGGCCGCCATGCAGCAGATCACCTTCGACGAGGACGGCAACTGCATCGGGTCGAACTTCATGGACTACCTGATCCCCACCGCCTGGGAGACCCCGCACTTCGACCTCTACGACACCTGCACCCCGTCGCCCCACCACCCCCTCGGATGCAAGGGCGTGGGCGAGTCGGCCACCGTCGGCTCGCCGGCGGCGTTCGTGAACGCGGTGGTCGACGCGGTGTCCCACCTCGGCGTGCGCAACATCGACATGCCCGTGCTGTCGTCCCGGGTGTGGGAGGCCATCCACTCCGCGTCCGCATAGGCCGGGCGGGGATCGTACGTTGGGATCATGGCAGTAGATCTGGCGGCCGAGGAGGCCGTGCTGGTCGGTCGGCGCGAGCCGTACGCCCGGGTGACGGTGGTGTGGTCCCGTAGCCCTGTGTCGGCCCGGGCCGGCGACGCCGCCCTCGTCACCTCCGACGGGCGGCTGCGCGGGTGGGTCGGCGGCTCGTGCGCCGAGCCGATCGTCGTCGCCCAGGCGCTGGACGCCCTGTCCGACGGTGCGCCCCGGCTCGTGCACCTGGCCCCGCCCGGTGAGCTGCCGCCCGAGCGGGAGGGCCTGGTGGTGGCCCCGGTGACGTGCGCCAGCGAGGGGTCGCTGGAGGTCTTCGTCGACCCCCGGCTGCCGGCGCCGCATCTGGTCGCCGTCGGCCGGTCACCGCTGGTCGAGGCGCTGGCGACGATGGCCGGCGCCGTGGGCTTCGACGTCACCGTGTACGAACGCGAGGACGGAGACCTCGACCTGGCCAAGGCCGGCGCCGGCCCCGACTCCTTCGTGGTCGTGGCCACCATGGGCCGCTACGACGAGGACGCAGTCGAGGCTGCCCTGGCCACCGGCGCCCGGTACGTCGCCCTGGTCGCCTCCGGGCGGCGGGCCGAGACGGTGCTGGCCGGCGTGGCCGAGGAGGACCGGACCCGGGTGCACGCCCCCGCCGGCCTCGACCTCGGCGACCTGCCCCACGTCGAGATCGCGGTGGCGATCCTGGCCCAGATCGTGGCCGAGAAGGCGGCGCGGGCGCCGGTGATGGCCGCACCCCGTGCCGAGCCGGACACGGCCGTCGACCCGGTGTGCGGCATGACCGTGGAGATCGCTTCCGCCGCCGACCGCTTCGAGCACGACGGCGTGACCTACTGGTTCTGCGCCAGTGGCTGCCGCCGGCGCTTCGAGCGCGACCCGGCGGCATTCGTCTCGTGAGCCGCGACCGAGCCGCTTTCTGTCCGCTGGACCACCGCAGCGGTAGTCCAGCGGACAAAGAAGGTGGATCGTGAGCGAGCTCGACGACGTCCTCTCGGCGCTGGAGACCGCCGGCGACGACGTGGCCCTGGCCACCATCGTCGCCGTCCGGGGGTCGACGTACCGCCGGGAGGGCGCCCGCCTCGTGGTGCCCGCCGAGGGCCCCACCGTCGGGAACATCTCGGGCGGCTGCCTGGAGGGAGACGTGGCCGACACCGCCCGCGAGGTCATGGCCAGCGGCCTTCCTCAGGTCAAGAAGTTCGACCTCACCGCCGACGACGAGGCGGTCTGGGGCTGGGGGCTCGGCTGCAACGGCGCCATCGACGTGCTGGTGGAGCCGGCGGCCAACGCCCGCCCCTTCGTCGCCGCCCTACGCACCGCGGCCCGTAAGCAGCGGGCCGTCGCCCTCGTAACCGTGGTGGACGGGCCGGCTGTCGGCGCCCGGCTCATCGTCCACCCCAACGGCAAGACCGAAGGCGACCTCGGCGAGGCGGCCCGCAGCGCCGGCCTCGAGGCCCTCGCCGCCGGCCGCAGCCGCACGGCCGTCCTCGACGACGGCGCCCACGCCTTCGTCGAGGTGCTGGAGCCGCCGTTGCGCCTGGTCGTGTGCGGCGCCGGCCACGACGCCATCCCGCTGGTCGAGTTCGGCGCCCGGCTCGGCTGGCAGGTCGACGTCGTCGACGACCGCCGGGCCATGCTCAAGGCCAAGCGCTTCCCCCACGCCACCCGTCTCGTCCACTCCCAGCCCGGGGTGGCCGCCGACTCCGTGAGCGCCGACGAGCGGACGTGCGTCGTCATCATGAGCCACAACTTCCTACGCGACGCCGCCTACCTCCGCTCGTTCCTCGGCCGCCCGCTCCTGTACCTGGGCATGCTCGGCCCGGCCACCCGCCTGCACCGGCTGCTCGACACCCTCGCCGGCGAAGGCGTCATGCCGGCGCCCGAGGACCTGAGCCGCGTCCACGGCCCCGCCGGCCTCGACGTGGGCGCCGAAGGCCCGGAGGAGATCGCGTGGGCCATCGTGGCCGAGATCCTTGCCGTGCAACGAAAGGCCGGCGCCGGTTTCCTGCGGGACCGCGGCGGGCCGATCCATCCACGCGCCGCCATGGAGAGCGTGGGGTAGGAGGACGACATGCGCATCGACAACAGCTTCACCGTGGGCCTGCCCGCCGAGGACGCCTGGAAGGTCCTCCTCGACGTGGAGCGGATCGCCCCCTGCATGCCCGGCGCCCAGCTCCAGGAGGTGGCCGGCGAGGAGTACCGCGGCGTGGTCAAGGTCAAGCTCGGCGCCATCACCGCCCAGTACAAGGGCGCAGTGCGCTTCGCCGAGGTCGACGAGGCCGGCCGGCGCATCGTCCTGCGGGCCGAGGGGCGGGAGACCCGGGGCCAGGGCAACGCCTCGGCCACGGTGACGGCCACCTTGCGCCCGGCCGGCGAGGGCAGCACCGAGGTCGCCATCGAGACCGACCTCACCATCAGCGGCAAGATCGCCCAGTTCGGCCGGGGGGTGATGGCCGACGTGTCGTCGAAGCTGCTGAGCGAGTTCGCCACCTGCCTGGAGAGCACCATCCTCTCCGGGGACGGTCCCGCCGCCCAGTCGCCGGCACTGGCCGCCGCCCCCGGGGCCACGGTGACGACCGCCGAGATCATCGCCGACGAGGTGGCCGACGTGGCCGTCGGGGATCCCGAGCGGGCGGCGAAGTTGGTGGACGCGGTGGCGCCCAACGTGCGTACCATCGACTCGAAGCCGGCCGAGCCCGTCGACCTGCTGGCCGTGGCCGGCGGCTCGGTGGCCGAGCGGGCGGTCCCCGCCGCCATCGTCGGCGTGTTCCTCCTCCAGGTCCTGCCCAAGGGCCGGATGAAGCGCCTCGGTCTGGCCGTGCTCGGGTCGGCGCTCGTCGCCGGCATGGTGGCCGGCAAGCAGCAGCAGCGCTGAGTTGGCGAGGGTCTGCGGGGTCGTTCTCGGCGCCGGCTCGTCCCGGCGCCTGGGCCGGCCCAAGCAGACCCTGCCCCTCGGCGACACCACCCTCCTGGGATGGGTGGTGCGTGACGTGGAGGCGTCCTCGCTCGACCAGGTCGTCGTGGTGGTCGGCGGGTCCGAGGACGAGGCCCGGGCCGGCCTGAGCCTCACCCGGGCCGAGCTGGTGTCGAACTCCGCCTACGCCAGCGGCTGTGCGTCCTCGCTCCTCGCCGGCATGGACACCGCCGGCGACTGCGACGCCCTGATGCTCATCCTCGGTGACATGCCCGGCGTGGACGCCGGCGTCATCGACGCCGTGCGCGTGGAGTGGGAGCGGGAGCGCCCCTGGGCGGTCGTGACCGACTACCGGGGGCGTCCCGGGCATCCCTTCGTGTTCTCCGCCGATGCCTTCCCGACGCTGCGGGGCCTCCACGGCGACAAGGCGGTCTGGAAGATCCTCGACGCCCATCCGGAGCGGGTCCGGCGGGTTGCCGTCGACAGGCCGCTGCCGGCCGACGTCGACACGTGGGACGACTACCTCGACGTGTGCCGTACCTTCGGCGTCACTCCGGTCGGACCCGCCGGCCGCTGATCCGCCGGGGGACGAGCCGCATCCAGTGGTCCCGCGGTCCGGGGGCCCACGGGGTGACGTCCAGACCGCCGGCCTCGCCCTCGTCGATCTCCTCCAATCGGCCGGCGATGAGCACGCTCCATCCCGCCTGCATGGCGTCGTCGAACTCGTCGATCTCGAAGCACGCCGGCGCCCTCGGGCCCATGTCGAGCTTCGCACCCGGTGCCGAACGGAAGACGATCGACTCGCCGTCCACCGCGTAGTTCACCGGGAGGATGACGGGCTCGCCACCGACCACGATGCCGAGGCGACCGACCCGGCGGGCGCCCACGAGGCGCAGGCACCCATCCCGGTCGATCACCTCGATGCCGGTGCGGTCGACGGCCCTCACCGGGCCATCGTCACACCCGCCGGCGCCGCCCGGTAGGGCCGAACGTCATAGCCGGCCCGGATGACCATGGCGCCATGAACCACCAGCGGCCCCCGATCTAGCGAAGATCGTGGTCGAGGGGACGCTGCGCCTCATGACGCC
This sequence comes from Acidimicrobiales bacterium, assembly GCA_035540095.1. Classification (GTDB taxonomy): domain Bacteria; phylum Actinomycetota; class Acidimicrobiia; order Acidimicrobiales; family AC-14; genus CADCTB01. The sequence goes on from DATLHA010000125.1 coordinate 15,971, forward strand.
AGCCCGCCCGGCGACCGGGCCGTCGTCGAAGGTCTCGGACTCGATATGCCAGGAACCGGAGAAGCGACCCGTCGCGCGCGAGACTTGAGGGACGTACCTCCAACGGCGCGGGCCGCGGCTTCTCTGTCCCCGCCCCGCAACGCGAGAGAAAGGTCGAAACGTGGGCAAGTACTTCGGACGTCAACCGCGTTACTCCCAGGCCGAGGCGGAGGCCCAGGCCAAGCAGGCCGTCGAGGCCATGGTCGCCAAGGGCCGCCCGCCGGAGAGCGACTTCAATGCCGTGCGCGGCCGTATGGCCGACGTGCCACCCCGCCCGCCCGTGGACGTGATCCCGCCTCCGCCGCGGCGGACCGACTCCGCCCCCCGCCGGCCGCTCAGCGAGATGCTCCGGCCCCAGCCCGAGCCCGTCGTGGACCAGGCGCCGCTGCCGGCCGAAGCGGAGGTCGAGCCGGCGCCGGCGCCGAGAGCACGGCGGGTCCTGGCCACGCCGGCGCCGGCGCCCCGGGCCAAGCCGGTTGCCCGTCCTGTCGCTCCTGCGCCAGAAGCACCGGCCGCGCCGGCCAAGCGGGCGCCGGCGAAGCGCTCGACCGGAGCCAAGGCCGCGACCCCGCCGGCCAAGGCGCCGGCCAAGCGCACGACCAAGGCGGGTGCGCCGGCGCCGCCGGCCAAGCGACCGGCGGCGAAGAAGCGCTCCAGCTAGCCGCCCGGGGACGCTCCCGGCACCGGCTGCCCAAGGCGCCCCACCTGACGACGGCGCCCCGGGTGTCCGACGTCGGAGGCTACGGCGTGCTGGCGCTGCCCGTCTGATGCTCTAGGTGCGCGTGTAGCGGTAGGAACCGAGTTCCAGAGTCGCCGGCGTGCAGGAGTACGGGTACTCGCCGTCGAGGACGCCGACGGCGAGCGGCTCCAAAGGCCGGTCGTTGATGGTGGCCAGGAACCGCACGCCGGACGGGTCGGTACGGGTCCGGACCAGCTTCCCGTCCGCCTCCCATCGTTCGATGCTCGTTCCTTCGTAGATGCCTTCGATCCGGTACGGGCCGTCGGCGCCGGCCAGCGGTGCCGCCGTCGCGTAGTCGACCCGGATCCTGCCGTCGGCGAGGACGGTCAACGTCACGCCGGCGCCGCCCCGGATCGGGGCTGCGATCTCCCGGCCGTCGAAAACGGCGCGGAAGGGCACGTCGAACGCCTCGCTCCGCCACGTCCCGACCAGGCAGTCGTCTCCGACCGACTGCCGCGTGGTGGCCACCACGAGCGACACCACGCCGGCGACGGCAAGGCCGGCGACCACGACGGCGACGTAGCGCCCGTACCGCCGGCGCCGGCGCAGGGGTGGCGGCGGTGGTGCGGGAGCGGGTTCGGGTGCGAGGATCCATTCCGGGACCAGGCGCCGGTCGTAGTCGGCCCGTTGGGCGGGGTCGGTCAGCACGTCGTAAGCCTGGGTGATGAGCCGGAACTGGGCCGGGTCGCCGGCGACGTCGGGGTGGGCAGCCTTGACCAGCGTGCGGTACGCCCGCCGGATCTCCTCCTCCGAGGCGCCCCGGGGGATGCCGAGGACCTCGTAGTGGGTCGGCACCGCCCGACGCTACCGCGAGGTACCGGTTCCGAGGCCCGCCCACTGGCCGGTCGTCCCTTCGTGAATGGCCGCATAGACGCGATCGCCGAGCCGGTTCGTCTCCGCGTCGGTGAGCGTCCGGTCCCACGGACGGATGACGAGCCGGACGACCACGTCCTTCTGGTCGGCGTTCATGCCGAGCCGGTTCCCGGCCGCCGCAGGCTGGCCGGGATACCGGGATTGGCGATCGCCGACCGCGAGGGCGTCACACCGCTCGGGCCCGCTGGGCGCCGAGGCTTTTCAGGAGGTCGCCCGCCTGCTCGAACAGGCGGCCTGCTTTTCTTACCGCCGAACTCGACGACGTCGGACCGCTTCCGACCAGCTAGAGCACCCAGACGATCAGCTGACCTAGCAGCCACGTCGCCGGGACGGCGAAGAAGCTGATCCGGTAGGCCCTTGTGGCCCGGTCGTCGGCGCCCTTGTCGTAGCGCATCATGATGTACACGGTGCTGAGCACCGCCGCCACCACTCCTGCATAGTTCGCCACCATGAACTTGTCGGCATCGACGAGGTAGCCGGTAGGCGGAATCCCGGCGGTGATGTTCAGGTGGAGGAGGATGGCGGCGGTCAGCGCGCCCGTGTGGATGCCCATCCGGCTCAGGGCCTTGTCCGGCTTGAGCATAAGTCCGAGCATGGCGGTCGCCATGATGGCCAGTGCGGGGAGCACCACCTTCATGAACGACGCCAGACGCGCTCGTCCTATCTCGATGTCGTACTTGTACAGCGAGTAGTCGTCGTCGGGCGGGTCGAACACGGGGTAGTTGTGGACTCCCGTGCTGGTCCTCACGGAATCAGTGTGGAGCTCCCATCCGGGGACCTGCACGTGGGGATCGATGCCGTTCTTGTCCTTGGGCACGTACACGAGCTGAGAAAGCGGTCGAAGGCGATCCTCTATCTCGATGGACAGGGTGTGCCGGTCGAACGGATAGCGGCTGAGGACAAGCGGCGCCGTGAGGTTTGCGTTCACCCGGAACACGCGCCTCGTCGGGGACTCGTCCTGCGCGTCCACCGACGTGATCTTGCCATTGCGGAGCTCGAAGCCACTTGGATCACACTCCACCTCGCAGGACATGATGAGGTAGAAGTCCGCCGTGTAGGTCCCCGCGCTGAGGTCCGGCTTGCCCAGCGACATCAGGTATATCGACACGCCCACCTCGATGGGCCCCCCGTCAGTCTCGGGCGACACGACCGGCTCCGCCACTGATGCGGCCCGGTCCCCAGCTTGTTGCCCCGCGGCGTTGGCGGCTCCGGCTCCGCCGAGAGCGACCATCGCGATCACCGTCAAGACCCGTCCGAGTCGACCCCGCCGAGGCATGACCGTCTATCGGCGGGGGCGATGCGCCGCTGAATGGGAGTTCGGCCTCCACAGGCAGAATGGTGCAGGTGAACCAGTGAACCAAGGGTTCCGCTGTCCAGGGCAGGGGCGACTATGGACGGTCGAGGAACCCGGCGATCCGGCCAAGACCACGGTCAACCGCCGACTGGCGGCGGCGGCGGCGGCGGCGGCGCGCTATACCCGGGCCATGTTGGCGAAGCGGGTGTAGTGGTCGAGGAATGCGAGGTGAGTGACACCGATCGGCCCGTTCCTGTGTTTGGCCACGATCACCTCGGCGGTACCTCGGTCGGGGGTGTCCCGGTTGTAGACCTCGTCGCGGTAGAGGAAGATCACCACGTCGGCGTCCTGCTCCAGGCTGTTGTGGGCGACGACGCCGTCGGCGATGAAGTTGTGCGTGCCGGCAACGGTGGCGTCGAAGGTGGGCTGCATGCCGAGGGCGCTGATCTCCACCACTTCGTCCCAGTGCAGGTCCGAGGTTGCGATGTCGACGAGCTCCTGCGAGCCGACGACCCGGGCTTTCTCCTCGACGCCGGCGAGGATCTGCAGCGCCCGTGGGATGCGCTCACCCCGTTTTCCGTGGCACCCGACGGTCGTGAGGAAACGGGCCTGGTTGCCGGCACCCTGAACCCGGACGCTGAACGCCTCCCGGTAGCACTGCACACCGTCGTCGGGGCGCCCGGCCCGTTGCTTCGACCCGCCGATCGTCGACCGGATGCCCAGGCGGAGCAGAAGCCGCTGAACGTCGAGCGCCAGACGCCTGCTGGTGGTGGCGTAGTACGTCCTGACCAGCTCGCCTCCCTTGTTCCGCCCGATCGTGATGGAGCCCTCGGTGGCCCACAGATGCCGGAGGAACAGGGCGACCTTGTCGTCGCTGCTCCCGAAGACGGAGGTGGGGACGAACCTCGTCCCCGTCCGGGACAGCCAGAGCCCGTGTGGTTCCAACCAGTTGCGCATCGGGTGGAACCGCGCATGGGTGAGGCGATAGGGACTGCGGAACCACAGGCTCCAGGTGTTCTGAACCTTGGTCGCCTGCGTGTCGACACCGAAGAGGCGCCGGGCGAGGGCTATGACCAGCTCCTTGTTTGCCTCGTCGGCAGTCGTGTACTCGAAGCTCGGCCCCATCGAGCCGTCACCGATGAGATGCGCCAGCAACATCAGCTCGTCCTCGGCCCACTCTTCGCCCGCTTGAACCGGGGCGGGAAGGCGCCGAGGTACGGCGACGGATGAGCCCTTCTGCAACGCGTCGAGCCGGGTCCAGCCGTCGACCGTCAGGAAGGGGTGGTTGGCGGTGGCGTCGACGCTGCGACCGGAGGCCAGCCGGAGCCGGAACACGGGCTTGATGCCGGATGGGAACGTCTTGACCAGTTGGGCGGGCACCAACCGCTGGTGCTCGTCGACCGACCAGACCAGCGGACGCTCCTGTGAGAGCACGAGCTCGCCGAGCGAGACCTCTTGACCGTTGTCCGCCCGCAGGAGTCTCGTGTTGGCCGGCATGCAGCCCGACTCCCGGAGGTCGGCGAGGACCGGGCGCTTGTCGGCCCGGCTCTCCAGGTTCCGGGAGAGCTGGGACAGGGCGATGACGGGGACGTTGAGCTCGCGGGCCAGGATCTTGAGGCCTCGGGACATCTCCGACACCTCGACCTGGCGGTTCTCGGCGTTGGACCGGGCGCTCATCAGCTGCATGTAGTCGATGATGATCATGCCCAGGCCCTCACGGCTCTTGAGCCGGCGGGCCTTGGCCCGGATCTCCATGATGGTGAGGTGGGGGTTGTCGTCGATGAAGATGGGCGACTCGCCGAGCCGGCCGACGGCGTGGCTGATCTTGGGCCAGTCGGACTCCAGCAGCTTGCCGTTGCGCATGCGGGTGGCGTCGACCCGGGCCTCCGAGCAGAGCATGCGCTGGGTCAGCTCCCGGTGGCTCATCTCCAGGGAGAAGATCAGCACCGGCGTCCGGGCCTCCAGGGCGGCGTTGGCGGCAATGCCTAGTGCGAAGCTGGTCTTGCCCGTGCCGGGCCTTCCTCCGATGATCACCAGGTTCGACGGCTGGAGGCCGGCGAGCTGGCGGTCGAGGTCGATGAAGCCGGTGGGGACGCCGGTGATCTCCTGGTTGCGCTCGAACAGGGCCTCGAGGTGGTCGAGCTGGGCCGAGAGCAGGTCGCGGATGTTGGCCATCGAGTCGGTGACCCGGCGCTGGGCCACGTCGAACACCATGGCCTCGGCTTCGTCGACCGCGCTGGCCACGTCCTCTGGCACGCTGTAGCCCATCTCGGCGATGTCGCCGGCCACCCGGATGAGGCGGCGGAGGAGCGAGTGCTCCTCGATGATGCGGGCGTAACGGCCGGCGTTGCCGATCGACGGTGTGCCGGCCTGGAGGGTGACCAGGATGGCCGGCCCCCCGATACCTTCCAGCACGCCGGCCCGGCTCAGGGACTCGGCGACCGTCACCGGGTCGGCCGGGTCACCCTGGGCGTAGAGCGACGTGATGGCATCGAAGATGTGGCCGTGGGCCGGCTTGTAGAAGTCGTCCGCCGTCAGCTGGACCTCGACGGCGGACACGATGGCGTCACGGCTGAGGAGCATGGCGCCGAGCAGCGACTCCTCGGCCTGGAGGTTGTGCGGGGGCACCCGGGAGGCGGATGCCCCCTGCTGGCGGCCCGACGGCCCTGGCTGACGGCGTCGGGCGTCTTCGATCGACTGTGCCATCCGGCGATCAGGCTGCCCGGTGGGGCCTGCTGGTAGCTAGGGGAACAACCTCGGGATTTGGCTGTGCAGGACGATCCTCGAACACCTGTTCGAGGCTACCCTGAGGCTGGGACAACCTCCACGGGCAGGCGGAACTCCACCTCGGGATGCAGGCGGACCGGCACCTCGTGGGTGCCCAGAGCCTTGATGGGCTCATCCAGATGGACCCGCTTGCGCTCCAGGGTGACGCCGGCCTGCTCCTGCACCGCGGTCACGAGGTCGGCCGTGGTCACCGAGCCGAAGAGACGTCCTTCAGGACCGGCCCGGCCGGGGATGCGGATGACCTTGGTCACCAGCACCCGGGCGACCTGCTCGGCCGACTCCCGGTCCTTGGCGTCCTTGATGGCCCGGGCCCGGCGCATGCCGCCGGCCTGGGCAACGGCGCCGGGGGTGGCCTTGATGGCCAGGCCCTTGGCCATGAGGAAGTTGCGGGCGAAGCCGTCGGACACGTCGACGACGTCGCCCTTCTTGCCGACGTTGTCCACGTCGGACCGCAGGATGAGGGTGACCATCTAGAAA
>DATLHA010000126.1:0-45627 GCA_035540095.1 Acidimicrobiales bacterium
CCAGCCCAGCCCGTTCGAGGACCGGTGGGCAGCGGCCGCCGCCGGCGCCCGCCCCTCCCGTTACTCGCCAGCCGCCGGCGGCGGCCGCTGCCCACCGGTCCTCGAACGGGCTGGGCTGGGCGGTCGGCATCGTCGCCGTCCTCGTCATCGGCCTCCTCGCCTTCACCCTGGGCAACCGGGACTCCGGCGATCCCTCCGACACCGCGTCCGACGACACGCCGGCGACCACGACCGCAGGAGGGTCGACGGCATCGACCGCATCGACGGCCGGCGGTGGCGGGGGCGACCGGACCGCCACGACGGCCCGTGGGACGGCGACATCGGCGCCAGCTGCGGCAACCGGGGACAGGGTCCCCTACACCGATCCCCAGACGGGCTTCACCATCTCCTACCCGAGGGGCTGGACCGTCCGCACCGACGGCACCCTGACCGACTTCCGGGACCCCGACACCGGCGCCTACCTGCGGGTGGACCACATCGAGCCCCCCGGCCCGTCGCCCGAGGGAGCCTGGTTCGAGCTCGAGAAGAGCTTCGCGGCCGAGAACGCCAACTACCAGCGCATCCGCATCGAGCCCACCACCTACAACGGCTACCGGGCCGCCATCTGGGAGTTCACCTACACCTCAGGCGCCGCCCAGCTGCACGTCGTGGACCTCGGGTTCATCACCCCCCGCTACGGGTTCGCCCTCTACTTCCAGACCCGGGCCGGCGACTGGGACCGGATGCAGCCGACCTTCCAGGCGTTCAAGGACTCGTTCCAGGTGCCTTCGTAGGGCCGGCGCCGACCCTTGACCCGGCTATGGCGCGACGGCAACAATGCCGGCCATGGCATTCGGTCGGAAGCGCAACAAGCAAGAAGCTCCTCAGCAGCAGTCTGCACCCCAGTCGGCCCCGCAGTCGTCGACGCCCTGGCAGACGTACAACAAAGGCGGCCAGTACATGGTCACCGAGGTGCCGTACTACGACAAGGGCAAGCGCAAGATTGTCGTGTACACCTCCGACGCCAACGGCAAGATCATCAAGACCTTCAAGAAGTAGTTCTGCCCTCGAGGCGCCGGCGCCTCCTCCGCAGACGGCTTCAGCGCGCCCGCCGGAAACCCAGGTCGGCGAACGCCGGCACCCGCTGGCCCCGGCGCTCGGCCTCATAGGCCAGCCGCGGTCGTAGCCTCCGGCCGGCCCGGAGGATGTGCACGCCCCGCCGCAGCGGGTTGCGAGGCAGGGGGAAGTCGTTGAGCGCCCGGTCCACCCGGACGTGCACGGCGCCGGCACCCACGGCGGCCACGCCGGCCAGGCCCAGGTTGTCCTGGCTCTCCATGGTGGCCGTGTGGCTGTGGAAGGTCAGGAACGCCGGCCCGGGAACGATGTCGACGCCGGCCGGCGCCTGCACCTCGAACCCGTCCTCGGTGGCGACGACCGCCTGCGTAGGCAAGGGCAGGGGCCAGCCGCTCGCGTCGACGGTCGTCAGCACCGGCGGCCCGAACCGGTCCACGGCGCCGGCGGCCCGCCGGCGCCAGTCCACCGGCTCGGCGGCCCACGACCCCGACGACACGCCGGCCGGGCGGGGGTCCGACGGCGGCGCGACGAGGGAGGCCGGCGCCTCCCAGCGGAGGGGCTCGCGGTCGAGCCGGCCCTCCGGCCACCACAGGATGCGGCGGGGGGTCACCTCGATCCAGATGCGGGTCCAGTACCAGGCCATCCGGGCCAGCATGAAGTCGGGCATCTTGGCGTAGGCGGCCGGCAGCTTCCGGGCCGACTCCCGGAGGTACCGGGCGCTGTTGGCCCGCAGGTCGGCGTCTCGAACCGTGGCCAATCCCTGCACCACCATGGTGGGCGGGTCGTCGAGCCCGGAGCCGAGGGGGTTGGAGAACGACAGCGCCACCCGAGGTTCGCGCCGCGCCCGCTCGGCCTTGAGCGGGTACGTGAGGCCGGTGGAGACGTCGATGGTGGCGGCGTCCTCGCCGGCGAAGGGGGTGAGGGGCCAGGTGACGGGCTCGCCGGCGCGGGTGAGGGAGGCGTACTCGCTGGTGGCGAACCGGGTGGCCGTGTCGATGGCGGTGAGCTGCCGGAGATCGGTGCGCATGACGTCCACCCCCTAGGCCGCCGGACGCAGCGCCGACCCGAAGGCCTCCTGCGCCATGCGGTTGTACCGGCGGCGGGTGGCGCGCCACAGGAGCTTGAAGGCCAGCGGGGCGTTGGCGTACATGTGCCGGAACTGGTCCTCGGTGGCGGCTTCCGCCGCCCACGGGATGGCGAAGACGAGGTGGCGCAACTTCGTGTGCTTGAGCGCCCGCTCCCCGAGGTCCTCGTAGTCCTCACGGGTGAAGTGGCGGACGAACAGGGGCAGGACGTCCGCGTCCTCGAAGCCCAGGTGGACGTCGAGCAGGTCGCGCAGCTCGGCGGTGATCTCGGATGCCTCGGCGACCGCGACCGGCCACGGCACGCCTGGGTCGCTCAGGCGGCCGAGGCGGGCCCGGGTCTCGACCAGCACGTCCTCCAGCCGGTCGTGCTCGGCGTCGATGCGGTCGATCTGGCCGTCGAAGACCGGCACCCGCTCGACGAGAGCGGGGAAGAAGATCTCGTCCTCCACGGTGTGATGCTCGTGAAGCTCGCCGTAGTAGCCGGCGTACCAGCGGGCCAGGGCGGGGCCGCGGACGCTGCGCTCGTCCTCACCCAGGGCGGCGACGGCGCCCGCGAGCCGGGCCGAGTCGAGCCGCATGCCCCGGTGGAGCACGTGGTAGGTGGTCAGGTCGGGAAGTTCCATCGGGGCCCTCCTGTCGGGTGGCGAGTCTCGGACAGGAGCACGGTCGCACCGGCCGCTCGGGGCCCACTCAAGAACCGCTCAAACCGTCCAGCCGGCGAAGGACGGGCACGACGCCCAGCTCGGCGGCCAGCGCCCGGGCCTCGGCGAAGGCCTGCGCCGCCCGTTCCGTGTCGCCGGACCCGGCCAGCACCCGGCCATGCACGACGAGCGTGCGCGAGAGCAGCGCCCGGGCGCCGATCCGGCGGGCGAGGTCGACGGCACCGGCGGCGTGGCCGGCGGCGGCGTCCTCTTGCCCCAGGGCCTCGGCGCAGCAGGCCAGGGCCCAGTCGACCACCCCGAACGAGGGCACCGAGCCCGACATCACGACCAGCCCCGAGTAGGGCAGGAGCTGGGGGTACAGGCGGCCCACCGCCTCCACGTCGCCCAGCTCGGCCCGGACGAGCGCGGCGCCGGCCAGCGTGGCCAGCCACGCCCAGTCGTCCGGCGGCTCGGGGACGCCGCCCGGCGGCCCGATGACCGCCCGGGCCTCGTCGTTCATCCCGGACTCGAGCAGGGCCCAGGCCACGGACTCCCTGGCGATGAGGGAGTAGGTCGACTCCAGCACCGCCCCGATGTCGATGCCCACACCCTCGGGGAACCGGCCGCGGTCCACCCAGACCAGCAGCATGGCGCCGCCGAGGATCACCTCCGCCGCCCACCGGCGGGTGCGCCGGTAGAGCTCGTAGCTGGCCCACGCCACCCGCTCGGCCGCCGCGTACTCGCCCCGCTGCCCCAGCCAGCCGGCCTCGAACCAGCCCAGCTGGGTGCGGGCGGCGGGCGAGCCGCTGGCCTCGGCCAGGGCCCGCACCCGTGCCAGGTGCCCTTCCGCCGGCTCGCCCTGCTCGAAGGCGGTGAACATCCGGGCGAACGCGCCGCAGAAGACGATCCATGCCGGCAGGTCGTGCGCCTCGGCGACGGTCGCCAGCTCCTCGGCCAGGGCCCGGCGCTCCGCGATCGTCGGTGCCCGCCAGATGGCCCCGATGCGGCGGATGAGGCTGCGGGCCAGCACCTCGGGGTCACCGACTCTGCGGGCGACGGTGACCGCCTCGGCGCTGAGCTCGTCGAGCCGGCGGGGCTCGGCGCTGAAGTGCAGGACGTTGGCCAGGATCCCGAGCAGCTCCGCCCGCGCCGCGCTGTCGGCCGGTCCCAGGCGATCGAGGACCCGGGCGACGCCGTCGGCCAGGGCCGGGTCCGGGGTGAGGTAGTCGCCGACCTGCCAGAACCCCTCCTGGGTCACCGCGCACGCGGCCCGGGCCATGGCGTCGACGTCGTCGAGGTCGTCGGCCACCCGGATGGCGTCCAGGAGCGCCTCCTGGGCGCCGGCCACGTCGTCGGCCCGCCGGCGGGCGAGGCCCAGCTCGACGAGGATCTCATAGCGGGCCCGGCGGTCCCCGGGGCGGGCCAGGTCGACGGCCCGCAGCGCCGTGGCCCAGTGCCGGGCCGCGTCCTCGTGGGCGGTGCGGGCCGCGGCGTGGCGGGCGGCGCGGGCCGACGACTCGACGGCGAGCTCGGCCGTGCCGGCCACCGCGCCGGCGGTGGCGTGGTGGGACAGCTCGACGAGCTGGCCCTCGCCGGCCGGGCGGAGGGCGTCGATGGCCAGGGCGGTGGCGGCATGGAGGCGGGCCCGCCGGGAGGCGGCCAGCTCGGTGACCAGGGCCTCGGCGACGAGGGCGTGGGAGAACCGGAACCGCCCGAGCGCCGACGGATCCTCGGCCAGCAGGCCGGCGGCCACCGCCGGATCGAGCCCTTCCAGCGCCTCGGCCATGGGCAGCTCGGCGACGCGGGCGAGGATGTCGACGTCGACGGTTCGGCCGACCACCGACGCCATGCTCAGCAGTCGCTGGGTCAGCGGGGGCAGGCGGCCCACCCGCCGGCGGACGACGTCGGCCACGGCGGCGGGAACGGCGACGGAGGCACCACCCTCGCTGACCAGCAGCTCGACCAGCTCCCGCACGAAGAACGGGTTGCCGCCACTGCGGTCGTGCACGAAGGCGCTCATGTCGTCGATGCTCCGGGCCCCGAGCCACCTGGTGACCGCGTCCTGGGACAGGCCGCCCAGGTCGATGCGCACTGCTCCGGGTTGGCGGGCCAGCTCGCCGAGGCAGTCGACAAGGGCCGCCGGGGACGTGTCGTCGGGGGCCCTGGTGGTGACGATGAGGGCGACCGGTAGCGACCGCAGCTCGCCGGCGGCGAACTCCAGCAGCCGCAGGGAGGCGGCGTCGGCCCACTGCAGGTCGTCCACGACGAGGACGCACGGGCGCGTCACCGAGGCGATGGCCCCGACCGCGGCGGCGTGCACGGCGAACCGGTCGGCGGCCGGGTCGGCGGGGACGGCGCCGTCGGGATCGCCGGCCGGAAGGTCGGGGCGGTTCTCGGGGGCGAGGGCGCCGGCGGCGACGAGCTGGTCGGCCAGCTGGGTCATGGGCCAGAACGCCGCCGATGCCGCGCTCTCGGGGCACCGGGCCCAAGCGACCACCGTGCCCGCGGCCCGGGAGCGAGACGCCACCTCCTCCACCAGCCGGGTCTTGCCGATGCCCGGCTCCCCACTGACGACGGCCACCCGGCCGTGGCCGCCGGCGGCGGCGCCGGCCACCGCCAGCAAGGTGTCCAGCTCGCCGTCCCTGCCGACGAAGGGCTCGGCGGCGCCGGCTGGCGTCGCGGCCGGCACCGGCGGCGCCGGTGCCGCCACCGGTCGCGGCTGCAGCCGGGCGGCGTGGTCGAGGATGTCCGCCTCCAGCCGGCGCAGCTCGGGCCCGGGTTCGACACCCACCTCGTCGGTGAGGACGCCGCGGGCCCGCTGGAGCGCCCGCAGGGCGTCGGTCTGGCGACCGGCCCGGTAGAGCGCCAGGGCCAGCTGGGCCCAGAGCCGCTCCCGTACCGGATGGCGCAGGACCGCCGCCTCCAGGTCGGCGACGGCGGCGTCGTGGTCCTCCAGCTCCAGCCGGGCGTCGAAGCTCTCCTCCAGCGCCAGGCCGTGGAGGGCGGCCAGCCGGGCCTCCGCCTCCCGGAGGAACGGCTCGCCGGCGAACTCCGGCAGCACGGGCGCCCACAGGGCCAGAGCGTCCCGCAGCCCGGCTGCGGCGGCGGCGGCATTGCCGGCCCGGCGGCGGGCTCGTCCCTCCTCGACCAGGTCCTCGAACCGGGTGAGGTCGACGGCGGCCCGGTCGACGGCGAGGACGTACCCGGCGGGCCGGGTGATCAGCACGCTGGGGTCCTGGCGGGGACCTCGTCCCGGCTCGAGCAGCCGGCGCAGGTTCGAGACGTAGGTCTGCAGCGACGCCTCGGCCTGCTGGGGCGGGTGATCGCCCCAGACGGCGTCGATCAGCCGGTCGACGCTGACCGGGCGACCGGCGTCGAGCAGGAGCACGGCCAGCACGGCCCGCTGCTTGCGGCCCCCGAGCTCGAGCGGCCTGTGCCCCTCGGTGACCGCCAGCCCCCCCCAACACCCGGTACCGCATCGGCTCCCTTCCCCGGCGCAGATCGTAGGCCCGTCGACCACCAGGCCATTTCAGCCCGGCTTGATCAGATCAGCCCTTCACCCGGGCGGGTTGGCTGTCGATGAGGAACCGTGGAACCTTCTGCCGCGGGTCCAGACCGTCATGACCGCTGGGTGGCCTGCGGCCATTCGGCCGAGCCCGATGCCTTCACCGCCGGCGCCAAGGCCGCCGGCGACGCCGTCCGTGGCCGCCCCGACGCCAAGCTCCTCATCGTCTTCTGCTCGGCGGCCTACGAGCTCGACCACCTGCTGGACGGGATCGCGTCGGAGGCGCCGGGGACGCCCCTCATCGGCTGCTCGACCGCCGGCGAGATCGCCACCGCCGGCCCCGCCGACGCCAGCGTGGTCGTCGTCGTCCTCGGAGGGCCCGGCTTCTCGGTGGCCACCGGCGCCGGCACCGACGCCGACGGCGGGCTCCGCCGGGCCACCACCGAGGCGGTCGAAGCCTGCATGGGCTCCCTCGAGCGGCGGGCCCATTCCGTGGTCCTCCTCCTCACCGACGGCCTCGGCGGCGACCAGATGGAGGTGGTACGCGGCGCCTACGCCGTCGTCGGCGCCGAAATCCCCCTCGTCGGCGGCTGCGCGGGCGACGACCTGCGGATGAAGTCCACGTTCCAGCTCTTCGGCTCCCAGGCGTTGCGGGACTCCGTGGTGGCGGCCGCGGTGTCGTCCGACGCGCCCATCGGCATCGGCGTCCAGCACGGGTGGCGGCGGGTGGGCCAGCCCATGCTGGTGACCGGCAGCGACGGGAGCACGGTGCACAGCCTCGACGACCAACCGGCCCTCGACGTGTACCTGCGCCGCCTCGGTGCGCCGGCCGCCGCCCACACCGACTCCGACGCCTTCACCCGCTTCGCCCTCACCCACCCCTTGGGGATCAGCCACCGCTCCGGGGAGGAGGTCCGCTTCGTCGCCGGCGCCGACTTCGCCGACCGTTCCCTGGCCTGCATCGCCAGCGTCCCCCAGGGCGGGCTGGCCTGGATCATGGAGGGCGACGAGGACTCCGTGCTGGAGGCAACCGACGGTGCCTGCGCCGAAGCCGTCGCCGGCCTACGAGGTGAGCCGCCGCTCGGCATGGTGGCGTTCGACTGCATCGCCCGGCGGGGCGTGCTGGGTGACCCGGGCATCCGCCGGGAGATCAACCGCATCGCCGCCTTCGCCGGTGATGCCCCCGTCGCCGGCTTCTACACCTACGGCGAGATCGCCCGCACCACCGGCATCCGCGGCTTCCACAACCAGACGCTCGTCGTCCTGGCCCTGGCGTAGCCCGTGGTTGCGCCCCAGAGCCGCTCCGTTCAGCAGCTGGCCGAGGTGCTCGCCACCCTGGTGTCCTCCTTCACCGAGGCCGAGGCCACCCAGGGCGCAGTCGAGCGGATCGCCGAGTGCTTCGACTCCGAGGTGGGGGCCGTGGTCCGCGACGGTGCGGTGGTCGCCTCGGTCGGCTTCCGCCGCGACGGCCCTGTACCGGAGGCGCTGATCCCCCTGGCTGCGGGCCACGGCGGGGTGCTGGAGGTCCCCGGCGCCGGCCTCTGCGCCGCAATCGTGGTCGGGGTGCCGTCGGAGTCCCCGTGGCGCCTCCTGCTGGCCCGCTCAGGGGAGGACGGCTACAGCCTCGAGGAGGTGAGCCTGCTGCGCAGCATCGGCCGCATCCTGGCCAATGCCCTGGACATGCTGCGCCTGCGGGACAGGGTCGCCGCCAGCGAGGCCCGGTTCCGGCGGATCGTGGAGACGGCCAACGAAGGCATCTGGCTCCTCGCCGCCGACGGGACGACCACCTTCGCCAACGACAAGACGGCCGAGATCCTCGGCTACTCCCCGATCGAGATGGCCGACATCTCCCTGTTCGACGTCCTCGACGAGTCGGGGAAGGCCCAGGCCCACCGGAACCTGGAGCGCCGGCGCCAGGGCATCAGCGACCAGCTGGAATGCGCGTTCCTGCGCAAGGACGGGTCGCGGGTCTGGGTGCTGCTCAACGCCAGCCCGCTGCTCGACGGGGAGGGCACCTTCGCCGGGTCCGTGTGCATGGTCAGCGACATCAGCCAGCGCAAGCACATCGAGGAGGAGCTCCGGGAGACGACCGCCCGGTTCCGCCTGCTCCAGGCGATGGCTACCGCCGCCAACGAGGCCTCGTGCCTGGAGGACGCCCTTCAGGTCGCGGTCGACGAGATCTGCGGCCACACCGGGTGGGTCGCGGGCCACGCCTACCTGCCCGCCGGGCCCCTGGGTGACTCGGTCGTCCCGATGTCGATCTGGTGCCGGCACGACACCGAGGATCTCCACGGCCTGCGTGACGCGCTCGTCCCCGCCCACCTGGCGCCGGCCTCGGGGCTGATCGCCCGCGTGATGCGTGAGCGGGCCGCGGTGTGGGCCGGCCTGGAGCCGGGCAACCGCCTCTCCGAGCTGGAGCGCCTGGCCGCGGACATCGGCCTGCACGACGCCTTCGCCTTCCCGGTGTGCGTCGGCAGCGAGGTGACCTGCATCCTGGAGTTCTTCTCGCCGGCGCCGGTGAGCCCCGACACCCTGCTGCTGGAGACCATCGCCCAGGTAGCCACCCAGCTCAGCCGGGTGGGAGAGCGCCAGAGAGCCAACAACGAGCTCGCGACCGCCAGGGACGCGGCGATGGAATCCTCCCGGCTGAAGTCGGACTTCCTGGCCACCATGAGCCACGAGATCCGCACCCCGATGAACGGGGTGATCGGCCTGACCGGCCTCCTCCTCACCACCGACCTCGACGAGCGCCAGCGCCAGTACGCCGAGGGCGTCCAGTCCGCCGGCGAGGCGCTCCTGGCCATCATCAACGACATCCTCGACTTCTCCAAGATCGAGGCCGGCCGCCTGGAACTGGAGGTGATCGACTTCGACCTCGTGCAGGTGATCGAGGAGGCCGCCGGCCTTGTCGCCTCGCCGGCCCAGCGCAAGGGGCTGGAGCTGGTCACCGCCTGTACGGCCTCCCTCCCGGCGGGCGTGCGGGGCGACCCCGCCCGGTTGCGCCAGGTGCTGCTCAACCTGGCCTCGAACGCGGTCAAGTTCACCTTGGAGGGCGAGGTCGTCGTGCGGGCTGTGGTCGTCGGCGGTGGCGGTGGCGACGAGGTCGTGGTGCGCTTCGAGGTGACCGACACAGGCATCGGCATCGGCGAAGCCGACGGCCGGAGGCTGTTCGAGCCGTTCTCCCAGGCCGACTCGTCCACCACCCGGCGCTTCGGCGGGACCGGCCTGGGGCTGGCCATATCCCGCCGGCTGGTGGCGGCCATGGGCGGCGAGCTCGGGTTCTCGAGCGTGGTCGGGCGGGGGAGCACCTTCTGGTTCACCCTGCCCCTGCAGCGCCAACCCGGCGCCACGGCGGCCGCCGCGGTGGTGCCGGCCGGCGTGCGCGTCCTGGTCGTCGACGACAACGAGACGAGCAGGCTGGTGCTGCGGGACGTGCTCGGGGGCGGCGCCGAGGCGGCCGCCGACGGCGTGACCGCGTTGCGCATGCTGCGGGCGGCCGTCGGCCGCGGCCAGGCCTACGACTTCGCCTTGATCGACTCCGCCATGCCGGGGATGGACGGTTTCGAGCTGGCCCGGCGCATCTGCGCCGACTCCTCGCTGTCGGGCACCCGGGTCGTCGTGCTGCTCACCGCCGCCTCGGGTGGCGGCCGGGTCATCTGCCCTACGGGGTTCACCTGCATCACCAAGCCCGTCCGTCTGTCCCAGCTGGCCGAGGCGCTGCAGGCCGGCGCCGGTGCCCCAGCGCCCCGGGCCCCGTCGTTGCCCGCCGCCCCTCCGCCCGAGACCCACGGTCACGTCCTGGTGGTCGAGGACAACGCCAGCAACCAGCTCGTCGCCGTCGGCATCCTGCGCCTGCTCGGCTACAGGGCCGACGTCGCCTCCGACGGCAAGGAGGCCCTCGATGCGCTGGAGCGGAGCCGGTTCGACGCCATCCTGATGGACTGCCAGATGCCGGAGATGGACGGGTTCGCCGCCACTCGTGAAATCCGCCGGCGAGAGGGTGCCGACCGCCACACGCCCGTGATCGCCATGACCGCCGGCGTCAGTGACTCCGACCGAGACCTGTGCCTGTCGGCCGGAATGGACGACTTCCTCTCCAAGCCGGTCAAGCCACGAGACCTCGGCGCCATGCTCGCCCGCTGGGTCGAGCCGCCAGCCGAGGCCCGCGGGCCGGTCCTGGACCAGGAGGTGCTCGAAGAGCTGCGCTCGCTGACGCCCGACGGATCGCTGCTCGCCGACATAGTCGACACCTACCTCGGCACTGTCCCCGATCACATCGCCGAGCTAGGGGACGCGGTAGCCGCCGGCGATGCCGGTGCCGTGCACCAGTGCGCCCACCGTCTCCGGGGCGAGTCCAGCGCCGTCGGCGCCCTGGAGCTCGCCCGCCTGTGCCGGTCACTGGAAGAGCACAGCATCACCGGACGCCTCGACGGAGCGCCGGTGCTGGTGTCGGCCATCGAATCGGCCTTCGCACGAGTGGCCGGCCAGCTGCGGGTCTGCGTCGGCCCCAAGGCCGGCGCCCGCTGATGCTCCTTCCGAACCGGCTCGGTAGGTGTGGAGGGGCGGCGTTCCGCGCTCCCACTCCCTGAGGATCGGCTCGACGATCCGCCAGCACTCCTCGGCCTCGTCGCCCCGGATGGCCAGGGTCGAGTCGCCCTCGAGCGCTTCCACGAGCAGGCGGGCATGGGGTGAGAGATCCTGAGCGGCAAGGTCCACCTCGAGTGCCGCCGCTTCCGTGCAGAAGAGGTCGCCGGCCCCGTTGAGGGCGAGGTCGACCACCAGCCGGTCGGGGTTCATCTCGAAGACGATGCGATTGAGGGGTGGATCGTCGTCCTGGCCGAAGAGGGCCTCCGTGAGGGGCCGGTACGACAGGGCTATGCGCCGGCGATCCTCGGCCAGTGCCTTGCCGGTGCGGAGCCGGAAGGGAACGCCACGCCACCGTTCGTTGTCGACGAACAGCGTCACCTCCGCGTACGTCTCGGTTTCGCGGGCGGGATGCACACCCGGCTCGTCCACGTAGTCCGGTAGGTCCCGGTCGCCCACCTGTCCTGCTCCGTAGCGAGCCCGGCGCGTGTGGAGCGCCACCTCGGCGGGAGTCGGCCGGCGAACCGCCCGGAGCAGCTCGACCTTGGCGTCCCGGAACTCCTTCTCGGCAAGGGCGGCCGGCCGCTCCATGGCCACCAGGCAGAGCAGCTGCAGAAGGTGGTTCTGGATGACATCGCGCAGGGCGCCGGTGTGGTCGTAGTAGCCGGCGCGACCATCCAACGCCACCGTCTCGTCCCAGACGAGATCGACCGCGGCGACGTGGTGGCAGTTCCAGACGGGCTCGAGGAGCCGGTTGGCGAAACGGGCACCCAGGACGTTCTGGACCGTCTGTTTGCCGAGGAAGTGGTCCAGCCGGAACACCGACGATTCGGCGAAGTGCCGGTGCAGGAGGTGGTTGAGGGCCTGAGCCGAACCCAGGTTCGATCCGAACGGCTTCTCGACGATGATGCGGCTGTCGTCGGACACGCCGATGCCCGCTAACGCTTCGACCGCCGGTGCGAACACCGCCGGCGGCAGGGCGAGGTAGGCCACCGAGTCGCGGGCGTCGGGAGCGAATGCCCGGTTGAGCACGGCAGGGCTTCTCACGTCTCCGGCGACGTAGGACAGTCGCCCGACCACCTCCATGCGTCCCGCCCGGGGCAGATGACCGGCGTGGCGTTCCAGACATTCGGCCACGTGGGCACGGAACCGTGGTGTGTCCCACGGTTGGCGTGCGACGCCGACGAGCGCCAGGTCGGCGGGAAGGAAGCCGGCGCCGGCCATCTCGGCAAGGGCCCCCAGCAGGTACCGGCCGGTCAGGTCTCCCGTGGCCCCCAGGATGACGAGGCGCCGCGCCGTCATACCGCCTCGCCGGGCGCCGGCGCCTCGCCGTGGACGAGGACGGTGGAACCCATCGCCATGAGGTCGTCGGACCGGATGAGATCGACGGCGTCGAACGTCACCCGGGCGCAGCCGTGCGACGCCGGGTATGGCGGGACGGAGTGGTAGCCGTGCACGGCCATGCCGTCGTAGGTGGTTGCCGAACCGGACCGGATCGGGTGAGTGCCACGTGCCGGCTCGCGCACGAAAGGCCGACGATCCCTCGGCCGAGGAGGGCCCGCCGGCTCGCCGCCGAAGTTCTCGTTCCCAGCGGCGAGCGTCCCACTCAGCCTCTGGCGACCCCGCCGTCTCGCCGCCACGGCGAGGCGCTCGATGCGATCAGGGCCCAGAGAAGTCCCAACGCTCCGACGATCATGAGGATGACGCCTACGGCGTTGAGGTTCACCCCTTGGACGTCGCCCGTCACGGCCCAGTAGAAGATGGCGCCGGCGGCGACCAGGAACACACTCACTCCGATTCCCATGCGTCTGTCTCCTTGCGTGCGCTGTTTGCAGGTCCCTACCCGCCGGCGGTCGGCTCGGGCTGTCGCCAGGCGACGTTGATACCGAGCTGTGACAACTGCGACTCCTCCTCCGTGGGGGCTGCCCGCCGTGAGAGAACCGCGTTCAGTTCCGCACCCAGCAGCAGGGCGAGGCTGAGGCCGTACAACCACATGAGGACGACGAGTGCCCCGCCGAGGATCGCGAAGACCGGGTTGCCACCGAAGAGCTCCAGGTAGAGCCGGAGCCCGGCCGACACCAGCAGCCACAGAAGACCAGTGAGGGCCGCGCCACACACGTGCTGGCGCCACCCGACGTGGCGGTGCGGCACCGAGTGGTACACCACCGCGGCCCACACCAGCAGGGCCAGGAACGCCACCGGCACACCAGCCCACTGCCATATCGTCCCGTACACCTCGTCCAAGCCGACCCACCGTGCGACGTGGCGGCCCACTCCGAACAAGGGGCCGACGACGAGAGCGCTGAGGGTGACGATCATCAAGAGCATGCTGGCGAGCGCCAGTCCCACGGCAACGACCCGGGCTCGCACGCGGGACCGGGTGTCGGCGACGTCGTAGATCTGCGCCAGGGCGCGATGGACGGCGAATATGCCGCGCGACGCAGCCCAGACGGCGGCGACGACCCCGAAGGTGAAGACACCGCCGCTTCCTCCGTCAAAGAGCGCCTCGATCGCCTCGGACGTGCCAGATGCCTGATCGGTGAGAAAGGTCTCGAGCACGGTGATGACCTCGCTCTGTGCTCGGGCGAGAAGCTCCGAGCGGAAGAGGTTGTCGAGGGCCCCGAGGCCGGCGGCGATGGCCAGGAGCCCGGGAAAAGCGCTGAGGAGCGAGAAGAAGGCGACCTCGGCCGCCAGCCCGGTCAGCCGGTCCTCCTTGGAGTCACGACCGATCTGTCGGGCGATGTCGACGGCGGAACCGAGCCCCCAACGGCGGGCCCACGACCGGCGGTGCTTCGGTTCCGGCTCAGTCTCCGGCGACATAGAAGATCCAATCGCCGCCGGCGGTGATCCCCACGCGGTGCCCTGCGTAACTCCCCAACTCTTCGAAGCGCCTCAATGCCTCTTCGTCATAGATGCCCCGCAGTTCGTCACGAGACGCCGGGGGGACGTCATCCCAGCGCTCGTCAGCGTATGCCGAAGGCCACAGGTACTGCGTCACTCCTTCGACCGATCGGGTGCCGAACGGCCGATCGAGAAGCTCCACCAGCAATCGAAGCGGTGCCTCCCCGGTGGCCTCAGCCGCCCTCCAGAACTCGGCGGGCTCCTCCCCACCTCCGAAGCTGAAGGTGAAGGTGCCGTCACCGGCGACCGCCAGTTCGGCCAGCTTGACGTAGTCACATGCCGTGGCCGCCTCGATGATCCGCATGCGAATGGACGATACGGGCTCGGGGAGCTCGGCCTGCGGCGTGAGGTCGGTCGCCGGCTGTGCCGCGGAGCAGTTCTGCGGCGGGAAGAGACGGAGCGATTGCACCATGGCGTCGAGAACCTCCACGTGGTCCTCGTAGCGCCCGGCCGACGCCGCCTCGGATGTGGTCGCCACGAAGGTCCCGTTGGACGCGTCGACGAACCAGGTGACGGCGCGCGTGCCCTCCGGGCGCAACGCTGAGCCGGCGGCGAGCGTCACGACACGCACCGCGGCCCTTCCATCGATGGTCGTCGGCCGCCGTTCGACGGTCCTGGCTGCCGGTGATCCTCCCGGCGGCGGAGTCACCTGTTCGGAGGATGCGGGGTGGAGGCGAGCGCTCACCGCGATACCAGCGACCTCCGTCCCAGCCTCCACGGTGAAGGGCTCGGGGTGGAAGAACCGGCACGGCTCGGCGATGCCCGCGTCATTCTTGAACCAGTTCTCCGGGTACCGGAGCTCGTAGCCTTGTTCGGCGGCGACGCAGCCGACCGTCGGCGAACGACGGCCTGTCGTCGGGTCACCGGCGCCGGCGTCGCCACAGGAGCTGAGCAGGACCAGCGCCAGCATGGCGGCGGCCCGCCTCTGCATCGGCATCTGACCTACATTCCCAGCCCCGACACCGCCCGTCGTCCGTTTCTCCGACGGTTACAGAACCGTTGCAGTGGTGCCGGCGCGCTGTGACGGGATCACGACCGCGGAGCCGAGACCGGGCTGGAAGCGGGAGCCTCCGGACCGCTCTCCGACCCATGCGGGTCTGAGAGAGGGAGACGGAAGGTGAAGCGGGCGCCGCCTCCTTCCCGGTTGGCGGCTTCAAGGCTCCCTCCCTGGGCGCGGGCGTGCTCCAGGGCGATCGCCAGCCCGAGTCCCGCACCCCGGCGGGTACGGGAGGAGTCGACCTTGTGAAATCTCTCGAACACCCGCTCGACGTGACCGTCGGGCAGGCCTGGGCCACGGTCGAGGACGTCGAGCGCCACCATGGCGCCCTCCTGGCGCCAGACGACCTCGGCCTGGCCCCCGCCGTGCTCCACCGCATTCGTCACCAGGTTGCAGAGCACGCGCTTGAACCGGACGCGGTCGGCGAGAACGGCAATGTCGGGCCCAGTGGCTTCACCGACCGGCGAGTCCCCGTCCCAGGTCGCCAGCACCGCGCCCACGGCCTGGGTGAGCGACAGGGGCTCCAGGTGGACGTCGTCCTGGCCGGCGTCGATGCGAGCGAGCTCGAGCAGCTCGAGGACGAGATCCTCCAGACGTCGGACGTCGTCGATGAGGATCTCGGCCAGGCGGTGGCCCTGAGGGCGGATGCCGTCCAATTCATCAGCCAGCATGGAGGCGGCCGAGGACATCCCGGTCAGCGGCGTCCGGAGTTCGTGGGCTACGTCAGCGGTGAACCGGCGTTCACGCTCCGCGGCGTCGGACAGCGCCTCGATCTTTTCCTCCAGCGCCGCCGCCATCCGGTTGAACGACTCCGCCCACGCGCCGAACTCGTCGTCCGTAGGCGCCGGCAGTCGCGTCTGCAGGAGCCCGTCGGCGAGGGACGCTGCCGCCTCGGCGGCGCTGGCGACGGGGCGCAGGGTACGCCGGGCGACGCAGTTGCCGACCAACAACGCGCCTCCCACCGCCGCCAGCCACCCGATCGCCAGCACGTTGCGGAACTGCCGGAGACTGTCGAGGAGGTCGCTGCGATCGAAGAAGAAGAAGAGCCGGCTCGTCCCACCCGCCGGCACCCCGGCCACGACGAGGTACGGCGTCCCCCGAACCGTGGTGGTGGCGTTGGCCAGCTCTCCCGGGCTGAGTGGCTCCTTGAGCTCCACAGGGATCTCGTCCGGGCCGAGGTTCGACGTCGAGGAGTAGACGACCTCGCCCACCAGGGCGACGGTCTCGAAGCCGGCCCGTGCCCGGAACTCGTCGAGCAGCTCCTCGAACGCCTCCAGTGACAGCTGACCGGGCTTGGAGAGCAGGCCCAGGCGGGCGGCGTCCTCGGAGTGCCGTACGAACATCCGGTCCCGGTACTGCTGGATGACGACGAAGCTCCCGAACGCCAACGCCCCTGAGGTCACCGCGGCAAGCAGCACGAACGCCCCCGTCAAACGGGTTCGGAACCGCCGGGGCACGACAGGCGGCGGCACGGCTACAGGTCGACGCGGTAACCGGCGCCGCGGATGGTGGTGATGTAGCGCGGGTCGCGGGGGTCGTCACCGAGCTTGTCGCGCAGCCGCTTGACCGCCATGTCGACCAGCCGGGAGTCGCCGAGGTAGTCATATCCCCAGACCCTCTCGAGCAGCTCCTCCCGGCTCACCACGCGCTCCGCGCTGCGTGCCAGCTCGAGGAGCAGGCGGAACTCGGTTGCCGTGAGCTCAACCGGCCGCCCCGCCTGAGTCACGCGAAAACCGGCCACGTCGATGTCCAGGTCCTTGAGCTGCATGCGAGTCGCGGCACCGTCCGCTGTCGGCCGCCGGAGTGCCGCCCTCACGCGGGCGAGCAGTTCGGCGGGCTGGAACGGCTTGGTCAGGTAGTCGTCGGCCCCGAGCTCGAGCCCGGTCACGATGTCGGCGATGTCCGACCGGGCGGTGAGCATCACGATCGGTACCTGCGAGTCACGACGGATGGACCGGCAGATCTCGAACCCGTCGACCGACGGGAGCATGAGGTCGAGCAGGACCAGGTCGAAGCCATGGCCGGCAACCTCCTCCATCGCCTGGCGCCCGTCTCCGACCGCCGTCACCCGCAGCCCGGCTCGTTCGAGCAACAGGGTGGCGGTCTCGCGCACAGAGCGGTCGTCCTCGACCACGAGTACTCGCTCATACATGTGCAGGCCTCCCCGCGGTTCTCTACAAGCCTGACACGGACGGGCGGCGTTCCATCGGCGCTAGTGCAGGCGGGCCACCGAGGCCACCAGGCAGCTGCG
Organism: Acidimicrobiales bacterium; assembly: GCA_035540095.1. Classification (GTDB taxonomy): domain Bacteria; phylum Actinomycetota; class Acidimicrobiia; order Acidimicrobiales; family AC-14; genus CADCTB01. The sequence goes on from DATLHA010000126.1 coordinate 17,018, forward strand.
GTTCTCCAGCTCCTGGTGCGCCGGCGCCAGATCCACACCGAGCTCCCCCTCCAGTTCCTGCCGCCGGCAGGTACGAACGCGGCCGGTGACGCCGACCTCCCTCCCGATGGTGGCCCCGAGCCGCGTTCCTGTGACCACGATGACCCGTTCCACCTCGGACCCTACGGCGAAGACGTAATCGCCGTATGCGGCCGTGACCCGCCCTCTCAACGTGACCTCGTCGCCGCGCGTCGTCGCGACGGAGGCCGCCGTCCGCATCGAGTCGGGCCCGGAGGGGCCGCCCGGTCGCCCGCACGCCGCCCAGCTGGACGCGACCAAGATCATGGCGAACGGAGTTATTCGTCTTCGACGGGCAGGCGCTTCGACCCCTCCTCCCGGTGGTCGCCTACTCCAACAGTCTCCCAAGGATTCCGGCGGGAACCAGCACCGGAAGAGCGGTTCGCGGTAACAGTTCGGTCACAACCCACCCTGGCACTACCGCGTCACCTTGTAGCCGAGGCCCCGGACGGTCACCAGGTGCCGGGGGTTCGCCGGATCCTGCTCGATCTTCGCTCGCAGCCGGTGGACGTGGGCATCGACCAGCTTGCTGTCGCCGACGTACTCGTACCCCCATACCGACTCGAGAAGGGCTTCCCGCGAGAAGAGCCGTCCGGCGTTGTCAGCCATCTCGCACAGCAAGCGGAACTCCGTGCGAGTCAGGTGCACCTCCACGCCGTCACAGCGGACGACGCCCTCATCCGGGAGGATCTCGACCCGTCCGCCGAGCTCGATGTGCGTGCGACCCGATTCCTTCACCCGGGTACGGCGCAGCATGGCTCGAATCCTGGCCGCCAGCTCCTTCAGCTCGAACGGCTTGATCACGTAATCGTCGGCGCCGGCCTCCAGGCCGGCCACGACGTCGTAGGTGTCGGCGCGAGCGGTCACCATGATGATGGGGACGTCGCTGCCACTACGGAGCGTCCGGCAGGTGTCGAACCCGTTTCCATCCGGCAGCATCACATCGAGGAGTACGCAGTCCGCCGGCCTGCGTTCGAACCGTGCGATCGCGTCGCCGGCGGTCGCGGCCTCGTCGACCTCGTAGCCCTCGTCCTTCAGGAGCAACGACGTCTGCCTACGGATGTCGTCGTCGTCTTCCACCAGGAGGATGCGGGGGACCATGGCCCATATTGTCCCGCCTGTCACGCAATCAGCGCGCCGTAGTCGTCGCGGGCGACCGGAGAGGTAACGAGTGAGCCGTCGCCCTTGGGAACGGAGAGCGGCGCCCCCGCAAGTGTGAAGGACACCTGGCCGACGCCGGGCCGGCCGGTGAGGGTACAGACGATCTGGGCCACGGCGAGCAGCTGCTGGTCGGCCGGCAGCGTCGACACGGTCGGGAAGAGATCGACCCGCGCGATCCCGCCCAGCACACGTACCTCCCGGATGATCGACGGTTCGGTCAGGGCGGTACGAACTGGTGGACGGATCGCCGGCGGAGGGGCGGTCAGCGCGCGCACGGCCGCTTCCAACGTCACAGGTGGCGGGAGATCCTGGCCGACGAAGACGAGCCGACCGTCCCGGAGAAAGCACAATGAAACTTGTTCGGTGGCCGGCTCGCTGGAGGGTGGGGCCAGAGCCGGCGCCTGCGGATCGAGCAGTTCAAAGGGAACGTCAGAGTCCCTTGCCCGGCGGGCGTCGTCCTGCGTGCTCACCGCGCAACCGCTGAGGGCGACGGCTATCACACATCCCAGGGACAGGAATCGTCTCATCAGCTCTCCACGGGTAGCTCGACGACGAAGCGGGCTCCTCCGGCCTCGGCATCCTCCACCCACACGCTGCCTGCGTGGAGCCGGATGTGCTCTGCCGTCAGGGCCAGCCCGAGGCCGGTACCGCTGCTCGAGCCCGCGGCCGTGCCGGCCACGCCGCGGGCGAAGCGCCCGAAGATCGCATCCCGCTCCTCCTCGTCCACCCCCGGTCCTTCATCGTCGATCTCGATCCTGAGCGACCCCGGCCGCGGCGCGCTGACGCCGACCCGTCGAACACCGCCGGCGTAGCGGTTGGCGTTGTCGAAGATGTTCCCGAGCGCCTGGGCGAGGCGCCGGCGATCGCCGCGAATATGGGACGGCACCTCGGCGTCGACCTGGATGGGGATCCCGTCGCCGGAGTGAAGGGCTGCGATCCGATCGAGCAGGTGTCGAACGTCGATGACGTCGTCGCTCACCACCGCGGTGCCACCGTCGAGGCGGGATATCTCGAGCAGGTCCAGCACCATGCGTTGGAACAGCGAGACCTTCTCCGAGAGCACGGTGAACGCCTCGGTGACCTGAGGGGGGAGCTGGTCACGCCGGCGGTTGATGATCTCGACCGCGGCGGCCACGGCCGCCAGCGGCGACCGAACCTCGTGACTGACGTCGGCCGCGAACCGGGTCTCGCGCTCGATGCGCGCCTCCAGGGCCGCGGCCATGCGGTTGAACGCCTCGATGAGTCGACGGAGGTCCGGATCGGCGGGCACCTCCAGGCGCGTGTCGAGCGCACCCCCGGCGATCCGCTCGGCGGCGTCGGCGACGGGGCGCAGGGGTCGGACGAGTCGGCTCGCGGCGACCCAGCCGACCATAGCCGCGACCAGTGCCGCTCCGGCCACACCGATCGCCAGCGACTGCGCCAACAACTCGAGCGTGCGGTCGAGCTCCGCGAGCGAGAACAGCTCGTAGTAGTCGGCCTCGACGGCGGCCACCGGCACGCCCACCGCCAGACGCAGCTCCCCCGCGGCATCGCGGTAGCGCTGATGCCCGGCGTGGCCCTGGCCGACGACCCGCTCCAGGCTGGGCGGAATCTGGTTGGGGCCGATGGCCACGGACGTGGCGAACACCTCACCCCGGTACCGAAGGATGGTCTCGGATGCCGTACCACCAGGGAGCGAGGCCAGCAACGCTCGGACGTCGGGCTCCTGCCCCCGGAGGATGTTCCTCGCCAAGCGGGCGTTGACGTAGGCCTGGTGAATGGCCGTGCTCTCGCGCTGCTCGACCAGGTACCGACTTGCCGCGGCATAGGTCAGACCGGCGCCGGCGACGGCGACAAGCAGCCCTGTCGCCCCGAAGGCGGCGGTCGCCCGGACGCGCAACCCACTCCAGAACCTGGATCCTCCCCTCATGCGATCAGTCTTGCCGGTGGCGCCGCCGGGCAGAACCGTCACCGAAATGCAATGTGATCGGGAGGACTTCGCGGGCCGGGACCCCGATACTGCGATGATGAGAGCCGTTCGGGACCACAGGATCTTCCGCGTCAGCGTCGAGGCTGACCACGACGCGAGTGTCATCCGCGTGGAGGGTGACCTTGACTCCTTCACTGCCGGGGAGCTGCGCGAGGCCTGCAACCAGACGCTGAACCGTGCCGCGGTCGTCGTGGACATTCGTCTGGTGCCTTTCGTCGACTCCGCGGGCCTGGGTGCCCTCGTCGGCGGCGTGCGCCGGTTTCGTGAGGCCGGCGCCAACGTGGCGCTGTGCTGCACGACGCCGGCCGTCCTGCGCCTGCTCGCCGTCACCGGGTTCGACCGCATGGTCGCCATCGCCGACACGCCGGCTCGGGCGAAGGAGGTGATGGCGGAAACTCAGGCCGCCGGTCCGGACTCCTAGGCGGTTGAACGCTCCGATGCGGCCGTCGAGGACGTCGTCGTCCTCACGTCGACGGTGGTGGCCGGAGGCCGGGCCACCCGCGCCGGCCTCGGTGCAGCGCCGAGGCGGCGGCCGGAGAGGCGGGCCGGCAGCACGGAGTGCTCGCAAGGATCAGGTCGGCGTTCGCTCCCGGGCGGTGAAGGAACGGCCTCGGGGCTCGTTTGGTGTCAGCGCCGGTCGAGCACCGCGTCCTTGACCTCTCGGAGCCGCTCGCCAACCGTCCGTCCCCCCTCGTCGTCACGCCGGGCGTCGATGACGGCTTCCTCGGCCCGGACGATCTCGTGCTCCACTTCGGCCCTGGGTCTGCGCATCACAGTGCCACCCAGGTCTGCGGCGAGCCCATCCACCGCGGCCTCCGACTTCTCGGAGAGCACCGCAATCGTGGCGGCCGAGCCGGGTGGGACCGTCTCACCGAATATCTGCAGGATCTGGTCCGCGCTTTCGGCGTCGGCAACGTCGACCAGGGATCCGATCGCCGCGCCGGTCACTCCTCCGATGATGGCGCCCGGCGGGCCTGCGAGGGCACCGATGAGCGTCCCGACGAGGCCGGCGGCGGCGGTGGCCCGCAGGTGGAACTCCTCGGCGACCTCGCCGACGACGACCGGTCCGGCCGCGGCCCTGTCGACGACGGCAGCGGCATCCAGTTGCACATCGTGGGCTTCATGGAGCTGCCGCAGTCCACGGAGGCCCTCCTCCGCCTGCTCTGTACCGGCGAAACACATCACGATGACGTTCTCCATCCCGGAGCCTCCTCGGTGTGATCTCGCCCGGTTCCTACCCTGGGCGTCGAGGCGGCCAATGTCTCGGTTCTGCAACAGCGGAGTCACCGGGGCGACGAGTGAGGGCTGTTCTCCATGACAGCAGCCGAGGAGCCCGCGGGTTGGCCCGTCCGGGTCAGCTGCGGCTGCTCGATGACCATGAAGACCACGTCGTCGCCGATCTCGCCGCCACAGTGCTCGTCGAGATCGGCGAGGATGGCGTCGAGCACACCCGACAGCTCGGGCTCCTGGGCATGGCGGCTGAAGCTGGCCTCGAGATCGAACCACCGACCGCCGGCGTCGCGCGCTTCGACGGCGCCGTCGCTGTAAAGCAGGATCCTGGAACCAGCACGGACCGGGACCTGCTCGGCGATGCCGTCGGTGCCCAGGCACAGCGGCAGCGACGGGCTGGTGGCGATGGGCTGGACGTCGTCGCCATAGGCGAGTAGCGGCAGTGGATGGCCACATCGCACGATCGTGGCGAACCCCTCTGTGACCTGGATGAAGACCGCGGTGGCGAAGTCCTCTCCCTCCAGTTCACCGACGCGGGATCCGGAGGCATCGACCGCCGTGGCGACGGCAGTGAGATCCGGCTCCCAGACGGCGCGACTGCGGAACTCGCCGATGAGGACGGCTGCAAGGCGCACGGCCTCGAGACCCTTGCCCCGTACGTCGCCCACCATGATGCGGACGCCCCACTTCGTGAGGATGGCGTCGTAGAAGTCGCCACCGATCCGGGCTTCTTCCGACGCCGAGATGTACCGGGCGGCCATGCGCACCCCGCCGAGTTGGGACGCAAGGGGGTGGAGGATGGCGTCCTGTGCCACCTCGGCCACATGGCTGAGGGCGCGCAGCTTTGCCTCCCGACTCACCCGCTGGCCCGCCAGCCAGACCGCCAGGCATCCTCCGAGTGCGACCGATGCGGCACGGACAGCGTGCACGGAGGTTCCGAGTGTCCCGTCGGGCCAGCCAAGGAGCACGGCGAGGACGGCGGCGGCGGCCGCTACGACGACGGTGTCACGAACCGACGCCAGAGCGGAAGCGACGAACGGACCGAACACGAGAGGAACGATCAAGGAGGCCTCGGGCCCGAAGACGAGGTCGACCGCGACGGCCAGGACCGTCGTGGCTCCGGCGATCCATCGCCCTCTGCGGTTGGCGCCGGCGTCCAGCGCGTACGCGTCCGGCCTCGCCCGCTCCGTCATCGAACCCTCATCGGTCGCGAGCCTAGGTGCCGCCCCTCGCCGGAGGCGCCCACGGCCGCTGGCCGATTCCCTTCGCCACCCGTCGTTACGAGACGGTGACTCGAGCACGCAGGCAGCCGATCATCCGCTTCGCTCTCGAGCCCCCACAGCGTCGCCGCGGTGCCACACCATTCTCTGCGGGAACGGGATCTCGATCCCCTCGGCGTCGAAGGCCCGCTTGATCCTCACCCGTAGCTCCCGAGCCACCTTCCATTGAGACAGAGGCCTCGTCTTCACCACCAGCCGGATGGTGACGCCGTCGGCGTCCAGGCTCTCGACGCCCCACACGTCCGGCTCCTCGAGGATCTCCTCCGACCAGGGCTCCTCGGCCCACAGGTCGGTCGCCACCTGCTTGATGACGCTCAGCGCTTTGGCGGTCTCCGTCCCATAGGAGACCTGGACGTCGAGCAAGGCTCGGGACCACTGCTGGGACTTGTTGGCGACATGGTCGATCGTCCCGTTGGGGATGTGCCAGACGTTGCCCTCCACGTCCCGGAGCCGGGTCGTGCGGAGGCTCACTCCCTCCACCGTCCCGGTGGCCGGCCCGACGCTTATGACGTCGCCGACACCGAACTGGTCCTCGAGGAGCATGAAGATGCCCGAAAGGAAGTCCCGCACCAGGTTCTGAGCACCGAAGCCGAGGGCGATGCCGACGATGCCGGCGCCGGCCAGGAGGGGGCCCAGTTCCAGACCCATCTCGCCGAACACCATGAGGGCAGCGATACTCCAGACGACGAAGGTGCCGACACTGCCGATGAGAGCACCGATCGTCTCTGCCCGCTGGTTGGCGCGCGTCGAGGTCACCGGGGCGGTGCGCAGGAGGGTGCCCGCCGTGCGGTCGACTGCCGACGCCACGTCGGCGCGCACGTCGCCGAGGCCCCTCGTGAACCGGCGGATCGACCGCTTCAGCAGCCGGCTGCTCGCCCAGGCGATCAGCACGATGAAGGTGATCTTCACCGGGCGGACGACGAGCAGATCGCTGGCTCGGGCGACGGCCTCGTTCGACGTCAGCTCGTAGATCTGCCGGCAGAACCTGCCCGCCTGGTCGGCGGGGCCACACGGCTGACCGTCAAGAGAGGTCTGGGCGAGGAGCGGGGTCATGAAGGCGAGGCAATGTCGCTCACGATCCGGGCGCGCTTGAACACACGGACGCTCCTACCCGACCGCGCCGGACGCAGCGGTGGCCACACCGACCTGATACCGAACCGTTACCGGGGCGCCGGGACACCGTCCGGCGGGGTAAGGCTCACCTGCACCGGAAGACGCCGACACGAAAGAGGGATTCATGGACGAATGGCTCGGAGCGAGCTGGAGAACGGTCGGCTACGTCGTCGTGGGCACCGTCGCCACCTACCTGTCGACGATCATCGCCATCAGACTCGCTGGGCGACGTACTGTCGCCCAGCTTTCGTCGTTCGACATCGTGGTGACGGTAGCCATCGGCAGCCTGGTCGCCTCGACGGCCGCGAGCAACGACCCCAGCTACGTGCAAGGGATGACGGCGTTGGTGACGTTGCTGTTGCTCCAGGTGGGCATCGCCGCTCTCCGGCAGCGGTCGGCGACGCTTCGCCGGATCCTGGACTTCCAGCCCGAGACCGTCGTGGACCATGGGCGAGTCGACCTCCCGGCAGGTCCACTGACGTCCCAGATCACCTCGGAGGAGCTGCGGAGCAAGCTGCGCCAAAAAGGCGTGTTCGATCTCGACAGCGTCACGCTCGTCGTCGTCGAGCCCACGGGCCATCTCTCGGTGAGTGGACGCCCAAGCGAGGAGCTGGGCTGACATGACACCAGGCGGCGAAAGCGACGACAATGGCTCGCGAGTCGTCCGGAGGTGAGCGATGATCGGGTTCGTGGTCTTTGGCCTCGTCGTAGGTGCTCTGGCGAGACTCCTCGTTCCCGGCCGCCAGCACCTGGGCATCGTGACCACGCTGGTGCTCGGGCTCATCGGCTCGGTGGTGGGAGGCGTGGTCGCCAACGCGCTCGGCACCGGTGACGTCTTCGAGCTCAACTTCCTGGGATCGGTCGTCGCCATCGTCACCGCCATCGCCCTCATCGTCGTCGGAGAGCGCGTGGGCGCCCTCTCCAGGCGCTCGTCCAAGTAGCTCTCAACGGGCGGAGGCAGCCGTCGCCGCGGCGTCGCCGTCCAAGGCGCCCGCCATGAACGTCGCCCACGTCGACGCAGGGATCGTCCCTCCGTAGATCCGCCGATGGCCGTCGACGTTGACCAGTGGGCGCTGCGAGTCGGCGTACCCCATCCACACCGCCGTCGACAGCTCGCGGGTGAAGCCGACGAACCAGGCGTCGCTGTGGTCGTCGGTGGTTCCCGTCTTGCCCGCCACCCCAGGGCGGCCGATGTCCGCCGCCGTGCCGGTCCCGGAGCGGACCACCTCGCGGAGTGCCTGGGTGACGCTGTCGGCCACTGACGCCGACAGGACTCGCTGGCCTCTGCGGCTGGTGTTGTCCTCGAGGACGCGGCCGTCCGCCGTCGTCACCTTGACGACGGGCGTGGCCGGAAGCCGGGTGCCGCGGTTGGCGAAGACGCCGTAGGCGGCAGCCATGTCCAGGGGGGAGACCTCCCTGGCGCCCAGGGCGAGGCTCGCCCCGTACCGCTCCCCGCCTGACGTCCTGCCGTCGGGGTCGATCATTGTCACCCCGAGGCGGTGGGCCAGCTCCGCCGTCTCCTTGACGCCCACGTCGCCGATGAGCTGGGCGAAGACGGTGTTGACCGAGTCGGCGGTGGCCTGGCCGAGGCTCAGGCGCCCGTACCCTCGACCACCAGCGTTCCTGACGGTGCACCCGCTACCGCTCCCGCAGCCGGGAAAGGAGTACCGGGACGGGGCGCGGTAGGTCTTGCTCAACGACATCCCTTCCTCCAGCGCCCGGGCCAGGACGAACGGCTTGAATGCGGAGCCCGGCTGGCGCCCCGTTCCACCGCCGTCCACGCACATCGGCTCTCGGCCGCCTGCGGGTTCGACGCCCTCGCAATTCCCGAGGGCCAGGTTCACCTGGGACCGGTCGAAGTCGCGTCCCGCGACCAGGGCCCTCACGTAGCCCGTCGTAGGCTCGACGGACACGAGCGACATCTCCAGGGGTGGCGCCGTCCCTGCCAAGGCCTCGTCCACCGTCGCCTCGGCCAGGGACTGGAGATGGGGGTCGAGGGTCGTCTCGACGCGGAGCCCTTCGTTGAAGACCCGCGTCGCCCCGTAGCGGTCGATGAGGTAACGCCGGACGTAGTCGACGAAGAACCGGTGCTTTCCGGGTTCCTCGAGGGGCGGGTACACCGCGGTGGCCGGCGAGTCCGGAGGCGCGTTGGTCGCCATCATCAGGGGCTGGTCGAGCGCGTGGCGCAGCTCCGCCTCGCCGAGGCGCCCCTGGTCCCGCATGTGGTGGAGCACCAGCCGGCGCCGCCACTCGGCCGCCCCGAGGTTGGATCGGGGGTTCAGCCGGCTCGGGGCCCGCAGCACCGCGGCCAGGAGGGCGCTTTCGGAGACGGTCAGCTCGGAGACGGGCTTGCGGAAGTAGCTCTGGGCGGCAGCACCGACGCCGTAGGCCCCGCCCCCGAAGTACACCGTGGAGAGGTACCGGTGGAGGATCTCGTCCTTCGAGAGCTGTTCCTCCACGCGAGTGGCCAGCACCACCTCACGGACCTTGGTGGCCAGAGAGCGGTCGCGGTCGCCCATGTATGCCTGCTTCACATACTGCTGGGTGATGGTCGACGCCCCTTGCACGGCCCGCCCTGCCATGGCGTTGGTCCAGAGGGCGCGCAGGACCCCCCGTGTGTCGACCCCCCGGTGAGAGTAGAACCGCTGGTCCTCCACCGCGACCACGGCGTCCTTCAGCGACTGTGGCAGATCCTCCCTCGCGACGGGGATGAACGTCTCGAACCCTCGAAGGGCGGCGAGCGCCGAACCGTCGGCGGCGTAGAGCCGCGTGATGCGAGGTCGGGCGTCAAGCGCCTCCTCGGGCAGGGCAGCGCTCGGAACGGAGAACAGGGTCGCGGCCAGTATGGCGACCACGATGACGGGCACGATGGCGCAGGCCAGCGCCATCGAGACCAGAGTTCGCCCCGCGTCGAGATCGGTCTTGGGAAGGAACCCGGCGGCCACCGATGTCGGCTACCCACAGACGGGGGGCGGTGGCGTCGCTTCCCCCGAGATGTGACAGAACCGTTGCGCCCGGCTGGTGGCCGGGACCGGGGAGTGCGAGGCCGGGTAACGATACCGTCACACCGGGGAACGCCTTCGCGTGGTGCCGGCGTGGGTGGGCAGGCTTGGGAGTGGTGACCTCACCGCGGCGTTGGCATCGCCGGCTTGCGCACAGGTCATCCGCACCAGGACCACATCCCCGAGGAGGGCCTCTATGTCCACGACCCAACAGTCCATCCAGATCGACCTTCCCGTCTCCGCCGTCTACAACCAGTGGACGCAGTTCGAAGACTTCCCCCACTTCATGGAGGGGGTGGAGCGAGTCACCCAGCTCGACGACAAGCGGCTCCACTGGGTGGCCGAGATCGCCGGCAGCCGGGAGGAGTGGGACGCCGAGATCGTCGACCAGGAGCCTGACCGTCGCATCTCGTGGCGATCGACCGGCGGCACGAAGAACGACGGGGTGGTCGCCTTCCAGCCCATCGGTCCCAGCTCCACGCGCGTGACGCTGGACCTCGACATCGAGCCTCAGGGCCTGAAGGAGAAGGTCGGCGAGAAGCTCGGTTTCGTGTCCAAGCAGGTCGAGGGCGACCTCAAGCGCTTCAAGGAGTTCATCGAGTCCCGTGGCGTGGAGACGGGCGCATGGCGGGGGCGGATCTAGGCACCTCGTCACAATCGTGTCACTCACCGCCGCTCCGGCGCTGCGGACGGGCGGGCAGCGGGAAGTACTCCCTCGACCAAACGCTGCCCGCCCCTCTCGTTCCCCGAGAGAGGGACGCCGGGGGTGCGGGAGCACCGAATGCAGTGAAGGGAGAGCCATGATGCCGACCGGACGCCCCACGCGTTCCCGCAGTCGAAGTGCGCTGGCGGTAGCCGTCATCGCCCTCGGGACGTTGCTCGCCGCTTGCGGCGACAACGACGTGGATACCGAGGCCACGCAGGACACCGTGGAGAACGCGACCAGTGACGCCCGCGAGGAGGCGGAGAAGGCCTTCGCCACGCTGCGCACCGAGGCCGAGCGCCTGGTGGACCAGTTCCAGACGCGCAACGCCCCGGAGGCCAAGCAGCGGCTCCTCGACGAGTGCCGTGACGCCCTCGAGCGGCTGCGCCGTGCCGACTCGAACCAGGTTGGCCGCGTCGAGTCGTTGTGCAACCGCATCCGGGACACGGACCCGTCCAACGCCTCGCTGTGGCGTGAGGTGAGGGACGAGATCGCCAAGCTGCGAGAGGGCTAGGGCACATGCCCGACTCCTCTAGCGCTTCCGTCGACGGGAGCGCTTCTTGTCCAGGAGGTAGACGGCCAGCGCCGCCGCCGTCCAGCTCAAGGACGCCGCCTTTGAGCGCCGGCGCGGTGACGGGGTGGGCGCCGGACGTGGGGTGGTCGGGGCCACCCGCCGCAGGGCCCGCCCCGGCCATCCGCTCGTCTGCCCGATCACGCTGATGAGGCTGGGGACCAGAAGAGAGCGGACCACGAAGACGTCGACCATGATGCCGACGGCCATGGCAAGGGCGAACTCCCGGAAAGGGCGCAACGGCACGAACGCCAACATGGCGAAGCTGAGGCCCAGGGTGATCCCTGCCGCGCTGATCGCTCTGGTCGACCGGGGGACGGCGACCCTGATCGCCCCCAGCAGGGGCCGATGACGGGCTTCCGCCCAGATGTAACCCACGCCGAAGATGCTGTAGTCCGCACCCAAGGCGACCAGGAGCACGGCGGCCGCGAACGGCACGTAGAACGTGAGACCGCTCGATCCCGCCATCGACTGGAACACGAAGGTGGTCACACCGAGCGCAGCGGCCACGGCCAGGACGTTGACCGCCATCAGGTAGAGCGGCGCCACGACCGCCCGGAGGAACAGCACCAGCAGGACGAACCCCAACGCCGTGGCCACCAGAACCACCCGCCCGAGGTCGGCCTTGGTCTGGATGACGGTCGACTCGGCCAGCGCCGTGTCCCCGGCGAAGCCGGTTCGGACGTCCGGGATGCCGGCCTCGGCCAACAATGCCGGCAGGACGTGGCCCAGCCGGTCCAGGTTGCCGATGGTCGTGGCGCTCAAGGGGGACGCGTCGAAGACGATGACGTAGCGGGCGGCGTCCCCCGAGGTGGAGACCACGGCGCCGACGCTGATGCGGGCCGGCTGGTTGGCCGGGCCGGCGACGAAGGCAACCCCGGGCTGGCGCTCGAGAAGGGCTTGGAGGTGGTCGAGGGCGGGGCGCCGGTCGCCCACGTCGGCGCCCTCGACCAGCAGCACCGTGGGCGACAGGATGCCCGGGGCAAAGCCTTCGCCCGCGGCCTCGGCGGCCCGCCGGGCCTCCAGGTCGGCAGGGAGCGAGTCGATGACGGCGAACCCGAGGTCGAGGTCCCGCACCGGCGCCGCGGCCACCAGGAGGACGCCGGCACCGACCAGAGCCACCAGCACGCCGTTCCGCTTCCGGGTGATCGCCTCGACGAACCGGCTGCGGGGCGGCGGGCCCGCCGCCCGCTGCCGGTCGGCGCTCGGCACGTTGGGCCAGAAGGCCCATCGCCCGAGGATCGCCAGGCTGGCGGGCACGAGCGTCACCGCGACGACAAGGCTGATGAGGATCGTGATGGCCATGCCGGGCCCGAAGGTCCGGAAAAGGCCGACGCGGGCCACCAGCAGGGCCAGGCTGCCGGCGGCCACGGTGAGGCCGGCGACGAGCACGATGGGAGCGAACTCCTGCGTGCTGGACCTGGCCGCCTCCAGCCGGTTCTCTCCGGAAATGAGCCGTTCCCTCATCCCGGAGAGGAAGAAGATCGAGTAGTCGGTGACGATCCCGAGCAGGAGGGCGACCATGACGGGTTCGATCTCGCTCGGGATGTCGATGCCGAGCTCTTGGCCGATCCAGCCCGCCAGGCGCACGATCACCGCCAAGGCCACGCCCGCCGTCGCCATGGTGAGCAGCGGCGCGCCGACGGCCCGGAAGTTCAGGGCCACAACGAGGAGGATGAGTATGACCGTCGCCAGCTCGACCTTCTCCAGGGTCCTGCGCAGGATCACCAGCTGGGCGACCCTGCCCGGGATCACGCCCGTGACGCCGACGAGATGGTCCTCCGAGTCGCCGGCGTACCGGCCGGCGTACTCGGCGGCCAGGCCGGTCTGGCGCCCGAAGCCGACATCGGGCCGGTAGAACAGGTAGGTGATCGCCGTCGTCGGCTCCTGCCCGAGCCGGGACGGCAGGAAGTTGTCCATGACGGGCAGGGCGAACTCGATCCGCTGCAGCTCCGGCGGTCGGTCGAGATTGAACTCGAGGGCGTTGGCGAGAACCCGGAACTGAGTGTCCACTGGAAGGCCGTCCGGGTTGTGCTGAACGATCGCGGTACGGGTGAGCACGGGGAACCCGAACTTCTCGAACGACCGGATCTCGGTTTGGATTGCCGGGTTGTCGGCCTCGGCGAAGCCGCGGAAGCCGCCCGTCCCGCCGCTGCTCTCGAGCGTGGGGAGCAGGATCGACAGGGCCATCACGAACAGCGCCCAGCCGGCCACGATCACCCACCGGAGGCGGACAACAGCCTCCGCGTACCAGCGGGCCGGCTTCACCGGTCAGCCGGTTCGGTGCTCGGCGCGCCGCTGGCGCGTCGCCAGGCCCAGTCGCGTCAGCTCGGCATTGGCGAGACGGCGGAACGACCCTCGACGCAGGTCGCCCCAGGGGTCCGCACTCACCTCCCGGAGCGTGTCGTACGGCAGGTTCTGCACGGCGCGGTGGGCGAGGAACTCCTCGAGGCTCGGGTCCTGCCCGCCGTCGGCGAGCGCCTGCTTCACCGTCCTCCGTTCCCGGTTGCCGGCCCGGCGGAGCGGAAGGTACACAGCGACAACCGGGACGACCGGGATGAGGACGAGGGCCAGCCCGAGCAGCAGACTGACGGTCCTGACCGTCTCCCGGCTGGCGGTGCCGGCCCGGTCGATCTCACGGGCCGTCTCCCGGACCTGGTTGCCGAGTGCCTCGGGCCGCTCCCCGACCAAGGGCAGCCGGCCGATGTCCTGGAGCGCGAGGCCGGCGACGTCCAACGCGTCCGCCGACTCGACGAGGCTGTCGCTGACCTCGGTCAGCTGCCTCACCTGGAATGTGGTGACGGCCCCGACGACGAGCCACAGCACCACCCACAGTGCCACCACCACGAGCAGCGAGCCGCGCCGGCCCTGCCGCAGGGCGAACGTGCTCATGGTGCTAACGATGTTCCGCCACGGAAGATGGAGAGTGCGAGATGACCGATCGCAACGACGAGGCCCTGCCCCCCCTCGGAGAGCGCACGCCGGCGCCCTCCCGCCGCTCGGACCCCGTCACGCCGTGGTACAGGCGGGTGGCCGTGGTCGGACTGGCCGGGCTCTTGACGGGGGTGCTGGTCGGCTTCGGCCTGGCCGCCGCGATCGACGATGACCCGGAGCGGGCGGCTGTCGACCCCGAGCCGGTCGAGACCACCGTCGCCGAGCGAAGGACGACGACGACCGTTCCCACCCTCCCGCGGGAGTGTGCCGATGCCATCCGCACCGCGGAGCAGTCGCTCGCCCTCCTCGACCAGACGTTCCAAACCGCACGCCGCTTCAACGTGGGGGAGCTGGATCGCATGATGTCCGAACTACAGGAGGTGCGCCGGAGCCTCACGGACCGGGTGCGGGCGTGCGTCGAGAGAGCCTGACGGCTCCCTCGACCCGAGTCGCTCGTGTGGGCCTTCCGGCGTCAGACCCGAGCCCGACCGCGGTACCCGGTCAAGGCGCCGACGACGAGCAGGGCGAGGGCGATGATCAGCACCCACTTCAGCCCCTCGACAAAGAGGCCTACTCCTCCGAAGATCAAGGCCAGCACCAGAAGCAAGACAACGAGTCCCATGACTCTCCTTTCGATTGCTACGCCGTTCGTACCCACCGGGATCGGCCCGCAACGGCTCGGTGCGTAACAGCTTCGCTACATCCTCGACGTCGAAGGGCGGAGGGGCGTCAGCGCCGGGCCTGGCCAGGGTAGGCAATCCCCATGCCAGTACCCTCGATCCTCTCGCGCATCGCCGGCGGTCTCGGCGTGGCGGTCGCCCTCGCCGCATGCGGCGGCTCGGGTGATCGCGTCACCGCTCCACCGCCGGCGCAGCCCGGGACCACCACGACCACGGGCCCGGCGACCCAGCCCGAATCGCAGAGTTGTGACGCGGCGGAGCGGGGCTACCGGCTGGAGTTCCCGAAGGCTTGGTTCACGAACGACGGCGGCATCGCCGAGCCGTGCCGGTTCTTCCATCCCGAGCCCTTCACCCTCCCCCCGCAGACGGAGGCGACCGGTATTGCCATCAGCGTGAGGCTCAACCCGGTGAGCTTCTCCCGAGTGTCTCCCACGCCCGAGGGCTCACCCGGCGTCGAGGTCCTCGGGCACCGAACCACGACGATCGCCGGACGGCCGGCGGTGCGGGCCGAGACGCGCACCGCGGGGCAAGGCTTGCTCCCACCCGGGACGCGGGCCACAGGCTGGTTCGTGGACGCGGGGGACGGGACACTGGTCGCCACGACATCCGAGGCGACCGCCGCCGGTCGCTACGAGGACAACGTGAAGGTGCTCGACGCCATGATGCACTCGCTTCGCCTCTCGGACCGGAAGTCGACGTGCTCGACGGGACGGGCGACGCCGGCTGCGACGCGCCAGGCCGAGCTCCCCCAGGCGGTCTCGGCCACCCGGATGGCGATCATCGAGGCGGCCAGGGCGTGCGACTACGACAGGCTGGCCGAGCTGGCGCTCGCCGGCGACAGCCAGTTCACCTACAGCTTCGGCGGCGGCGGCCGCCCCGCCGCCTTCTGGAGGGAGCAGGAGGCGGCGGGTCGTGCGCCGCTGCGAATGCTGGTGGAGCTCCTCGACGGCCCGGCCGCCACTCGGGGAGCGGGGGCGACGACGCAGTACCTGTGGCCGGCGGCGTATGCCTTCGAGCGCTGGGAGCAGGTACCGGCGTCCGCCCGTGATGACCTCAGGCGGATGTACGGCGAGGAGGACCTCCGGCGCTTCGAGCAGTTCGGGAGCTACGTCGGCCACCGCGTCGGGATCACCCAGAGCGGTGACTGGATCTTCTTCGTAGGCGGAGACTGACCGGTCACCCGGGCGACACCGGTCCAGCCCACACGACGAGGTTGGACCGGTAGGAGCGGACCGCCCGGTCGAAGGTCCCGTCGCAGGTGATGAGGCGGAGCTCGGGTCCCGCGGTGGCGCCGTACACCTGCTCGGTGGGGAAACCCGCCTTGGGGAAGCTCTCCGACCTGTCGACCGCGAACGTCACGCTCGCCCCGCCGCGGTAGTCGACGTGGACCACGTCGCCCGGCTTCAACTCTCTCAGCCGGTAGAAGACGGAGGGCCCGGTGGTGGAGTCGACGTGGGCGGCGATCACGGAGGGGCCGGGATCTCCAGGGCGGCTGGCGCCGGTGTACCAGCCGGCCTCCTCGTAGCTCGGCACCTCGAGCGTCCGGTCCGGGTTCAGGCCGAGCCGCACGAGCGACGCCACAACCCCGATGGCCGGGATCCGGACTTGCAGCGGGTCGCCTGCCGGAGCGGAGGGCGGAGGCGGTGCCTGAGGAACGGGCGGTGCCGCGACAGCGACGGGCGCTGACGGCGACCCGCTCCGGGCGATGACAACCCCGGACCCCGTGAGGCCGAGCAGGACCGCGGAGAGGAGGGTCGCCAGCGCGACCCTCCTCTCCATCCGCCGGTAGAGCTCGCCGGTCACACCGCGGTCAGGCTGTTCGCCGCCGGACCGCCATGCCTCCGGCGGCCAACATCGACGCCACCGCCAGGGCGACGACGACCGGGACCACGGTGCTCGGTCCATCGCCGGCCATGCCGCCGCCACCGGTCGCTACGGCACCCACCGGCGCCTCGGCCACCCCCTGCGCGGCCGCGCTCGGCGCTGGTGTGGTGACCGCCGGGCCTGCAGCGCTCACTTCGGTGCTGGTGTCGGGGGTACGAATGAGGACGGCGACGACGGCCAGAAAGAAGAGAATGGTGAGGACCGTAATGACCTTGAAGGCGGGCCCGGCCGGCTCCCTGATCTCACCCATGAAGCCCACCTCCCGCAAGGACCGGGCGCATCCGCAAGACGACACCCTCCGAAGGGCTGAAGCCGTGATGGGTCATTTCGAATGCTCCTTCCTTCCAGAACGCCGTTCGTTCGTCATGCCTCCGTCCTACCCTTGCTGCTGCAGGTCGCGGGCGTTCCACGGTCACAATCGGGTAACCGTTCCGACCGCGCCATGCAACGTTGGCACGATGGTGCGATGCCCGCCGTTCCCACTGACACGCCAGCGACCATCGACGTGGACCCCGACGAGGAGCCGACGGCGCGCGAGCGCCTGGCCGCGCTCGTGGAGCAGCGGCTCGATGTCCCGATGAGCGTTCTCGCCGTCGTTTGGGCGGTCCTGGTCGCGTACGAGCTGGTGGCGCCGAACACCCAGCGCGACGAGCTCGCTGCCGTCGGCAACGTGATCTGGGCCCTCTTCCTTGTGGAATTCGTCGCCAAACTCTGGGTCTCGGGCAAGCCCCTCCGGTTCCTGCGGAGACGATGGCCGTCGGTCCTCTTCCTCTTGCTCCCGGCCCTCCGGATACTTCGGGTCATCCGCGCGCTGCGGCTGGTCCGCGTTCTGCCCGCCGCCCGAGTCGTCGGTTCCTCATACCGCGCCATCGGCACGGCCCGCTCCCTTCTCGGCGGGCGGCTGACCTTCCTGGGCGTCGCCACCATGGTCGTGATCTTCTCGGGTGGCCAGCTCCTGTACCTCGTCGAGGGAACCGCCGGGGGCGGAGGGGAAGGGTCACTGGGAGACGCCCTCTGGTGGTCGGCGAACCTGGCATTGAGCGGAAATCCGGTTTTCGAACCGTCCTCGATCCTTGCCAGGTCCATGTCGATCCTGCTCACTGCCTATGCCAGTGTCGTCTTCGCGTCGCTGGCCGGCGCCGTCGGCGCCTATTTCGTGGAGTCGCGAGCAGAGCGGGCCGAGCAGGAGCAGCATCCGAGCCCGCAGGCCCCCGAACCCACCGAGGCATGATTCGGTCGCCACGCGTGGAGTGCCTCTACGCCCGTGTCTGTCGGGCAGTATGACCAGGTGGTGAAGCGCCCGCCGGAATGGTGGCCAGCGGAAGGCCAGGAGCCCGATCCCAGGTGGTCGCTGGCCAACGAGCGCACCGTGCTCGCCTACAGCCGGACCGCGCTGGCGTTCGTCGTCGCCGGCTTGGCCGTTGCCGGCAGTCGGCGCATCGCGCACACACCCTGGTGGCTGGCCATCCTCGGCATCCCGTTGCTCCTCATCGGAGTTGGCATCGGGTTCGCTGGTAGCCGTCGCTTCCTGTCGGTCCAACGGGCGATGCGAACCGGAGAGCCGCTCGGCCCGCCCGTGCTGGCCGCTCTCCTGCCTGTACTGATCGCGGTGATCGCCGCCGTCGGATGCGTGCTGGCGACCGTTGTGGTGTTCGCCCCCGCCTGACCCGATTCGTCGGCCCGCCGGCTTCGATCACGCTGCGGGCCTCCCCCGTCCGCCCCTCCGGCGACGGGGGCGGGCCGTACGATGCTTCGGTGATCGTGGGGCGCGATGTGGTGCTGCGAGCTGGCTTTGCCGCGCTACGCGCCGCGATGGAGGGCCATGGCCGGCTTCTGTTGATCACGGGTGAGGCGGGGATCGGAAAGACCACCGTGGCACGGGAGATCGCTGAACAGGCCGTCGGGATGGGTGCGCTCGTGCGATGGGGCGGCTGCTGGGACGGGGGCGACGAGATTCCCTTCGGCGTGTGGACCGACTGCCTCCGCCGGCCTGGCAACGACGCATGCGCGGCGGTGGCGGCCCGGATGGAGCAGGGTGGCTTCGAGACCGACGTGGACGGCGCGCCGCGGGGACGGTCGCGCTTCTACGCCGCCGTCGTCGACGCGCTGGCGTCCACGTCGGTGGCGCGCTCGCAGGTCGTGGTCCTCGAGGATCTCCACTGGGCGGACCCGCCGTCGCTGCAGCTCTTGGCGTCCATGACGGCACAGCTACCGGCCATGTCGGTGCTGGTGGTCGCCACCTATCGCGACGACGAGCTCCCTTGGGCCGCTCCGCTGGCGGCCATCGGCAGCAACGCCGAGCGGTTCGTCCTCGAAGGGCTGGCCGAGGCCGATGTGGCGTCACTCCTGGCGGAGACGCTCGGACGACACCCAACCAGCGACCAGACGCTGTCGGTGCATCGCGACACCGGAGGAAATCCGCTGTTCGTCACCGAGGTCGGCAGGCTGGACGCCGCCGGCTCGTCGGCCACGGTCCCCGGTGGCGTCCGCGACGTGCTCGCCCGCCGGCTGGCCCGGCTGTCGCCCGCCTGCCACCGCGTCCTCGGGGCTGCGGCGGTCCTGGGTGCCACCTTCGACGCCGACACGTTGGCGGCCGTGGTGGGTGACACGGGCGCGGAGGTCCGTCCTGCTCTCGAGGAGGCAGCCGCGGCCCGTCTCGTGGTGCCCGGCGACGAACCTGGTCACTGGTCGTTCGTCCATGCGCTGTTCCGCGCCGCTCGCTACGACGCTCTGGGATCGGCGGAGCGGTCCGAGCTGCACCGCCGCGCCGTCGATACGCTCGCCGAGTCGGCGTCCGTGCCTGCCGCCGTGCTCGCCCACCACGCAGTTCGGGCCCGCTCTGACGCCGACGATCCCCGTCGAGCCGAGCTGGTCGTTGCCGCGGCGCGCGACGCGGTAGCCCGGCTGGCGGTGGGCGAGGCGGTGCGCCTGACCGTGCGGGCTCTTCACCTGGCGCCGACCGGGCCGCCCGGGGACGAGGTCCGCGCCGAGGCGTGGTTGGCCGCCGGCGACGCCGAGCTTCGCCGGGGTGACCCCGAGGCTGCCGCCGCCGCGTTCGAGTCGGCGGCGTCGGTGGGCCGGTCCCTCGCCCGACCCGACCTCGTTGCTCGCGCCGCGTTGGGCTTCGGCGCCGGTCTCGGTGGATTCGAGGTCCGCGTCTTCGACCACCGCCAGGTCGACCTCCTCGAAGAAGCCGCGGCCCAGCTTCCAGCCGCCTCCCCCTTGAGGCCACTGGTGCTGGCCAGGCTGTCGGTCGCCCTGTCCTTCGTGGAATCAGGCGAGCGACGGTTGGCGCTGGCCGACGAGGCGGTCGAGGACGCCCGGCGGAACGGCGACCGCCAGGCGTTGGCGGCGGCGATCGCAGCCCGCTGCGACGCCATCGCCGGCCCCGACCACGTGACCGAACGCCTCGGCGCGGCCTCGGAGATCGTCGCCCTCGCACAGCGTGGCGGCGACCTTCCACTCGAGCTGCTCGGGCGTCGCCTGCGGGTCGTCGCCCTGCTGGAGCTGCGAAGCATCGAGGCGCTGCAGGCCGAGATGATGGCCTTCGCCCGGGGCGCCGAGCGACTCGAGGACCCCCTCTACGGCTGGTACGTGCCGCTGTGGCAGGCGATGCGCGCCTACGCCGACGGTCGGATCGACGACGCGCTGGGACTGGCCGACCAAGCCGGCGAGTTGGGACGCTCCGCCGGCAGCCTGAACGCGGAGCTCCTGCGCCTGACGATCGCCGTGTTCGCCGCCATCGACCGCCGCGACACCGTCGCCGCCGACCGGGCATGGGCCCAGATGGCGACGCTCCATCCGGAGTTCGCCACGCTGGTTGCCGCGCCGGCGACGGCGATCGTCGACGCCGTGTGCGGTCGGGGCGATCGGGCCCGTGCGTACCTCGAGCGGTCGGGCCGCGAGACCCTCGCCAGCCTGGCGAAGGACCAGGAGTGGCTGACGTCGGTGTGCCAGCTCGTGATGGCGGCGGTGGCCGCCGGCCACGACGGAGTCGTGCGCGACGCCTTCCAGCGATTGCTGCCCTACGCCGGCCTGGGGGTGTTCGAGGGTGTCGCAGCCGTCGATCACGGCGTCGTCGACCGGTTCCTGGCCCTGGCCGCGGGCCACCTGGGCGAGATCGACGCCGCCCGCGCCCACGTCGACGCCGCTCTCGCCGCCACCGCGAACGCGGGGCAACTTGTCTTGGCCCACACCCGTGCTGACTGTGCCCGGGCCCTCGCCCGCGGCGACCCCGCCGACCGGCAGGCAGCCGCCGAGCTCGCCGCCGGCGCCGTCGCCGACTACGAGCGCTTCGGCCTCGACGCCCTGGCCGGCGAGCTGCGCGACCTGGCGGCCCCGCGCCGGCCCGACATGGCGACGCCGGCGGAGACCAGCCGATCAGCCACCCTTGCGCGCGAGGGCGATACGTGGGTGTTCACCTTCGACGGGACGGCGGCGCGGCTGCGCCACGCCAAAGGGGTGGCCGACCTGGCGGTCCTCTTGGCCCGTCCGGGCCGCGACGTCCATGTGCGCGAACTGGAAGGAGTCACCCCGCTCGCCGGCGTCACCGGCGCCGACACCGCGCTCGACGGCACCGCCATCGCCGCCTACCGCCGGCGCCTGCGCGAGCTGGAAGCGGAGCTGGACGAAGCCGATCAGCACGCGGATGCCGGACGGGCCGAGAAGCTCGCCGCCGAGCGGGACGCCCTGGTCGACGAACTGACCAAGGCCTTCGGCCTGGGCGGCCGGCGCCGCCGCGTCGGCCCCGACCCCGACGAACGGCTCCGCAAGGCGGTGCAGGGCCGGGTGAAGGCGACCATCGAACGCCTCCATGAGCTCCACCCCCCACTGGCCCGGCATCTTCGCGCCGCGGTGCGGACCGGCTACTGGTGCTCGTACCGGCCCGAGACCGCTGTCGTCTGGAAGGTCGTGGCCAACCGCTCGGGCTGATCTGGCGTCGCCACGCGCGATCTGGCGCCCTCAGGTCGACACGACGAACCGGAAAGGACCGCCATGACCACCGTCTCGGAGTCCCCGACCCTCGATGAGCAGCTCGGAGCCTTCGCCGACTCGCTCTTCGGAGCCGCCCTCGCCACCGCCGAGCTCGCCGTCGCCCACCTCGGCCGGGCCCTCGGCCTGTACGCCACCCTGCGGGGCCACGGCGGGCTCACGCCGGCCGAGGTGGCGATCCGGGCGGGGGTGGACGAGCGCTACGCCAGGGAGTGGCTGGAGCACCAGGCTGTCGCCGGTGTGGTGACCGTCGACGACCCGGCCCGCGCCCCCGCCGAACGTCGCTACACCCTCCCCGAGGCCCACGCCATCGGCCTCCTCGACGAGGAGCACCCCGCCTACGTCGGCGCCCTGGCCGACATCCCGCCCGTCCTCGCCCGCACCCTCTCCCAGATCACCGGCGCGTTCCGGTCCGGTGCCGGCGTCCCCTTCGCCGCCTACGGCCTCCATGACATGCAGGCCGGCTTCACCCGGCCCGCGTTCGCCACTTCGCTCGTCGCCGAGTGGCTCCCCGCGCTGCCCGAGGTGCACGCCCGGCTGCAGGGCGGTGAAGCCCTGCGGATCGCCGACTTCGGCTGCGGCGAGGGCTGGGCCGCCATCTACATCGCCGAGGCCTACCCGAACGTGACCGTCGACGGGTACGACCTCGACGACGCCTCCATCGCCGCCGCCCGCAAGCACGCCGCCGACCGCGGCGTGGCCGACCGCATCCGCTTCGAGGTCCGCGACATCACCGACCCCAGCCTCGCCGGCCCCTACGACCTGGCCGTCGCCTGCGAGGTCGTCCACGATCTGCCCGACCCGGTCGCCGCCCTCGCCACCATGCGCAGGGTCACCGGCGGTGGCGGTGCGGTGCTGGTCATCGACGAGAAGGCGGCCGAGTCGTTCACTCCCGACGGTGACCCCATCGAGCGGCTGCTGTACGCCTTCAGCATCCTCCACTGCCTCCCCGCCGGGCGCGACGCGGCATCGTCGGTCGGCACCGGGACCGTCATGCGCCCCGACGTCTTCGCCGCCTACGCCACCGGCGCGGGGTTCCGTGCCGTGGAGCAGCTGCCCGTCGAGCACCCCATGTTCCGCTTCTACCGCCCGGTGGGCTGACATCGTGGCGTGCGACGCTCGACCTGCGGCCGGGTCGGCCCCGGCCCAGCCCCAGGCACCGGCACGATCTACCGGGTGTGCCGCTCGTCGGACGCTCGGGAGCCTTGCCGACCCGAGTAGAGAAGCCACAGGGCGATGGCTGTGACCACGATGCCGAGGCCCACGGCTGCCGGCGCCCAGTCGGGCGCCTCCTCGGCGAAGAACGCCGGGACGCCGAGAAGGATCGAGAGCACTCGGGAGACGACCACCGCCAAGAAGCCCCTCCCGTCCCCACGCCAAGCAAGCCACACGCCGGACAACGTGGCCAGGCCCAGGACAGAACCGATGGCGAGCACGGCCGCGGGAGGACCGTCGTCGGCCCCGGCTCCGGCGATGCTCACGACGTCGAGGGCGCCCAGAAGGGCGCTGAGAACGAGGCCGATCCTGTAGTTGCGGGTCTGCCGCATGGTTCCGTTCTCCTCCGTTCGTTTCGAGGCCTGCACGAGACCGGTCGGTCTCGACCTCTTCTCTGACGAGCCCGGCTCTGTTCTCAGAGAGTGCCGCACTGGCCGGTCTTCGATCCGGCGGTGTTGGGCTGGCCGGCATTCGTCGGTGCGGGTTTGTTGCCCGAGCAGGCGAAGGTGCCGAAGATGTTGTTGGCCTTGATCACCGTGTTGCCCGGACCGTTGTCGTTGACGGTCAAGTTGTGCGACACGATGTTCCCCCCGAAGGTGACGGCCAGATTGCCGCCTAGGTTCACCTGGCCGGCAAAGCGGTTGCGGGAGCAGCCGGCGGCCGGATCACCGATGAGGATCGGGACGCCGGCATTGGTGACGCTCAGGGCCACTCCCGGCGAGGGTGCGGAGACCTCGGTGCCACACAGGCTGAAGAAGGCGGGCATATCGGCGGTGATCCCTCGGCTGATCTTGGAATCGACGACGGTGAGCGCTCCGCCGGGGTTCACGGTGACGGGACCGACCACCCGGGCGTTGGTGATGAGGACACTCTCGCCGGCGTTGACGGCAAGGGGGCCGAGGAAGTCGCCGGTGATCGTGCGGGTGAACGCCGGCGCGGTGAACGGCGCCATCGTCACCGACTCGTTCGGGGCGTTGCACGGGGAGGTGGCGGCGTCGTTGTTCGCATCACCGCTGTAGACGGCGGTCCACCGGTATGTGCCGGGGCTCGTCGGGGTGAACCAGTCGGAGGCCGCCGTCGCGCCGGCGGTCAGGGGGTTGGTGGAGGTGAACACCTGGGCGGTGCAGGTCGAGTCACTGTAGAGGCGGAAGGTCACCGTACCGGTGGGGTTGACGCCGCCGGCCAGGGTGGCCACGTCGCGGACCGGGGCCCCGACCAGGTTGCCGGGGGACGCCTGGGTGGAGATGTGCGGGCTGGCCTTGGTGATGGTCACCGACTCGTTCGGCGACCCGCACGGAGACGTGGCGGCGTCGTTGCCGCCATCACCGCTGTAGACGGCGGTCCAGTAGTAGGTACCCGGCGCACTCGGTGCGAACGAGCCCGAGGTGGCCGTCGTGCCTCCGATCACGGGGTTCGTGGAGGTGAACACCTGCATCGTGCACGCCGCGTCGCTGTACAGCCTGAAGGTCACAGTCCCCGTGGGACTGGAGCCGCCGGTCAGGGTGGCGACGTCGTTGACGGCCGTGCCCAGCACGCCGCCGGCGGACGCCACCGTCGCGATCGCCGGCCTGGCCTTGACCACGGCAACCTCAACGTCCACGGGAAAGTCACCCACGGCCAGGGTGGCCACCACGGTGTTGGTGGCGGTGTCGATGACCGACACGGTGTCATCGGCGGCGTTCGTCACGTAGACCCGGCTGCCGTCGGGGCTGAC
Source organism: Acidimicrobiales bacterium (assembly GCA_035540095.1). Taxonomy (GTDB): domain Bacteria; phylum Actinomycetota; class Acidimicrobiia; order Acidimicrobiales; family AC-14; genus CADCTB01. The sequence continues at coordinate 41,523 of DATLHA010000126.1, forward strand.
GGCCACACCCTCGACGATATGACCGACAGCCACAGTGGCCACCACGGTGTTGGTTGCGGTGTTGATGACCGACACGGTGCCCGCGACCTGGTTGGCCACGTAGACCCGGCTGCCGTCGGGGCTGACGGCCACGCCGTCGGGAAGATCACCCACGGCCACGGTGGCCACCACGGTGTTGGTGGCGGTGTCGATGACCGACACGGTGTCGTCGGCGAAGTTCGTCACGTACGCCCGGCTGCCGTCGGGGCTGACGGCCACGTCACGCGGCGCATCACCCACGGGCACGGTGGCCACCACGGTGTTGGTGGCGGTGTCGATGACCGACACGGTGTCGCCGCCGTAGTTCGTCACATAGACCCGGCTGCCGTCGGGGCCGACGGCTACGCCGGTGGGATGGTCACCGACAGCCACGGTGGCCACCACGGTGTTGGTGGCGGTGTCGATGACCGACACGGTGTTCCCGTCAGCGTTCGTCACATAGACCCGGCTGCCGTCGGGGCGGACGGCCACGCCGACGGGCGCATCGCCCACGGCCACGGTGGCCACCACGGTGTTGGTGGCGGTATCGATTACCGAAATGGTGTCGTCGGTGGCGTTGGCCACATAGACCCGGCTGCCGTCGGGGCGGGCGGCCACGCCGCTGGGCCCAGCACCCACGGCCACGGTGGCCACCACGCTGTTGGTGGCGGTGTCGATGACCGAGACGGTGTCCGAAAGTTGGTTGGCGACGTAGGCCCGCGTGACCGCCGCTGCGGCCGGCGAGACACCGACCGCCATCACCAGAGCCGACGTCAGCAGCGCGAGGGCCGCCGCCACCGCTCCTGGCCGGCGGAGGCGGAGGGTGGTGCCTTGGCTGCGCCTGGCTGAGAGGGCCGGGACCCCGCTGGTGGGCACGGCCGCCACTCCTGGTCTCCGGTCAGTCTCGGGTTTCACCCCACGAGCATGGAAGACCCCCCCAAGAGCGTCATGGGGGGTGAGCCCCCAACATTGGGCCGGGCGGGACGTTGTGCTGCGGTACCGTCGGCCAGTGGCTCTCGCCGGTCCGCTGGTCGAGCGAACGGCGGAGCTCGAGGTCCTGGACGAGGCTGTCCGCGCCGCCTGCGACGGCCGGGGCGGCGTGGTGGTGATCGAGGGCGCCGCAGGGATCGGCAAGACGGCGCTTCTGGAGACGGCCCGCCGGGTGGCGTCCAGGGAATCCATGCAGGTGCTGGCTGCTCAGGGCGCAGCACTCGAGCGAGACTTCGGCTTCGGCGTGGTCCGCCAGCTCTTCGAGCCCGTCCTCGCGCCCTGCACGGGTCCGGCCCGGCGACGCCTGCTGGCCGGGTCCGCCGGTCTGGCCTCACCGGTGTTCTCCCCCCAGGAGGCGCTCACCGCCGCTGCGGTACCGAGCCGGCATTCCACCGTCGTCCACGGCCTCTACTGGCTCACAGCCAACCTGGCCGAGGACGGTCCCCTGCTCATCGTGGTGGACGATGTGCAGTGGTGTGACTCTCCTTCCGCCCGGTTCCTGGCCTATCTGGCACGGCGGCTGGAGGGGCTGGCGGTCCTTGTGCTCATGGCTTTGCGCACCGGCGACCCCCCGGTGGACCCGGCCGCCATCGCCGAGATCGGAGCGGGTCCGGCCGTGAAAGTCATCCGGCCGGCTCCGTTGGGCATCGAGGGCGTGACCCAAGTCGTGCGCCACGGGATGGGAGAGGATGCCGAGGCCGAGTTCGTGGGCGCATGCCGGGAGGCGACGGGAGGCAATCCCTTCCTGGTGACCGAGCTCGTGCGGGTCCTTCGTGCCGACGGTGTTCGGCCCACCGAGGACGCCGCCACCGAGATCGCCCGCACGGGCCCGTCCACCGTGGCCCGGGCCACCATGTTGCGACTGTCACGCCTGGCGCCGGCGGCCGCCGCCGTGGCGCGGGCCGTCGCGGTCCTGGGCCGCCACGCTCGGCCTGACCGCATCGCCTCGCTGGCCGGACTCGACTCCGAGAGCACTGGCGGCGCGCTCGATGCACTGGTCGCCATGGAGCTTCTGACTACCGGCCCGCCGGTGGCCTTCGTCCACCCGCTGGTTCACCAGGCCATCTACGACGACCTCCTGGGGTCGGCGCGCGCCGATGCGCACGGGCGGGCAGCTCGCATGATGGCCGCCGAGGCCGCGCCCGCCGATGAGGTCGCCGCCCATCTGCTGTTGAGCTCGGCGATGGGCGATCCGGAGGTGGTGGAGGTGTTGCGCACCGCCGCCGGTCGAGCACTGGCCCGGGGGGCGACCCAGAGCGCGGTGGCCTACCTCCGCCGAGCCCTGTCCGAAGGGGTGACCGGGAAGGACCGGGCGACGGTCCTGCGCGAGCTGGGGGCCGCGGAAGCCTTCGCCCGCGACCCGAGGGCGGCCGTGGACCTGGAGGAGGCGATGGCCCTCACCGCCGACCCGCTCGAGCGCACCCGGATCGCGCTCGAACTCTCGGAGGTGTATCTGCTGTCGGGCCAGTGGGACCTCCGGCGTGCTCGTCTCACCGCCGCGCTGGCCGAGTTGGGCGACCTGGACCCCGATCTTCTCGCCCGGGTCGAGGCGGCCCGCGCCGCGACGGACTTCTTCGATCCGGACCTCGCTGAGGAGTTCGAGGCTCGGCTCCCGTCCCTGCGCCAGATCGTCGACGAGGGCCATCCTGCCTGCCGTCTGCTGGCACTCGCCCTCGGCTGCGTCGGTGCGTGCCGGAACATGGACCGGGCCCAGGTTCTGGCCCTGGTCGAACGGGGCCTCGACGGTGGCCGCTTCCTGCATGACGAGGGGCCGGAGTCCCTGCTCTTACCCCAGGCTGTGTCGGCTTTCCTCGCCTTCGGTGAGCTCGATGCCGCCGAGGAGGCCACCAAGGGCGTCTTCGACGAGGCCCGCCTGCGGGGCTCGGTCATGGGCTACGTCGCCGGGTCCTACTACCGGGTGGCGATCGATGCCCAGCGGGGGGCGCTCAAGGACGCCGATGTCCACCTCCACGCCCTGGTCGAACAGTCCATCGAGCACGGTCTCACCTTCGCGCTGCCCTCGGGGTTCTATTTCGGGCTGGACGCGCTGCTCGAGCGGCCCCAGCTCGATGACGTCGCCGCTCTGGTCGAGTCGATCGAGCTCGACCCGTCCTTCGCGGCGACGGTCTCCGGTGCCTACGTCCTGGTCGCCCGGGGCCGCCTGCGCGCGGCCAGGGGTGCTCAGGACGATGCGCTGACCGACCTGCGCCGCGCCGGCGAGATTTTCGCTGCGGCCAAGATCGAGAACCCGATCATCGCCCTCTGGCGCTCGCCCCTGGCTCTGGCCCTCCCGGATGGCTCGAGCCTCGAGGCAAGAGCGCTGGTGGCCGACGAGCTGCGGCTCGCCGTGTCTGCCGGCATTCCCCGCGCCCAGGCGGTGGCACTTCGGGCCTCGGCTGTCCTCGAGGGCGGGCGACGGGCCATAGGCCTGCTGGAGCAGTCGCTTTGCCTGCTGGAACATGGCGATGCCCGGCTGGAGCGGGCGCGGACGTTGGTCGAGCTGGGAGCGGCGATGCGACGCGCCAACGAACGCGTCGCCGCTCGTGAACCGCTGCGCGCTGCCCTTGATCTCGCCCACCGCTGTGGGGCTGAGCGACTCGCGGCGCGCGCCGCCGAGGAGCTCGTCATCTCAGGCGCCCGTCCGCGCCGCGCGGCCGTCTCGGGGCCGGACAGCCTGACGGCAGGAGAGGCGAGAGTCGCCCGCCTGGCCGCCGGCGGCCGGTCCAACCGCGAGATCGCCCAGCGCCTGTTCGTCACCACCAAGACGGTGGAGAACCAGCTGAGCAGCGCCTACCGGAAGCTGGGTGTGAATTCCCGGGAAGGGCTCGCGCCAGCCCTCGCGGCTCCGCCGGCCTCGTCGAACTAGTCCCGTCGACCCAGGCGCACCGTGTTCGGCGCCAACGCCTGGCCGTGACAACGACTTCTGCATCGTCGCCGACTTCCCCGACAGCGTGTCCCGGAAGCTGTCAAGCCGTTTGAGACAACTCCTCACCGTTTGGTCTGTATGAGTGCCTCCGGGGTTGGCTCGTTGATCCAGGCTGCGACGGGCAGCCTCGGCGGGACCGGCGGCTGGGAGAAGCGCTGCGGGTTGGCGGCG